>SYFY01000105.1 GCA_005799745.1 Gammaproteobacteria bacterium | reverse complement strand
CGGCATATAGATGCAAACACGATCCCCTTTCTTGACGCCGCGGGCCTTGAGCGCGTTGGCCAGCTTGTTAACACGATCTGACAACTCTGCATAGGTGACGTGGGCGGTCTTTGAAGGATGGTCACCTTCCCAAATGATGGCCGTTTGATTGGCGCGCGCTGGTAAGTGTCGGTCGATACAGTTAGCACTGACGTTGAGCTCTGCGCCATCGAACCAGCGAATGTTCCCGGACGGCATGTCTGCCGATTTGATCGTGTCCCATGGCTTCATCCAAGAAACGAATTGTTTCGCCTGTTCCGCCCAGAAACCCTCGTTGTCTTCAATGGAGCGAAGGTACATGGCTTGGTAAGTAGCTTCGTCGATGTGCGCTTTTATTCGGACGTCGTCAGCCACGGGGTAGATTGCACTCACAGGGTGTTCCTCCCGACGGTTCTGATTTGATGGATGAGGTACTGGGTTGACGCATCTTGCTGGTTCGAAGGCGCGCCGCTCAGTTGCTCAAATACTGGATTTGCGAGGCGTTTCCCTAGTTCAACACCCCACTGATCAAATGGATTGATTCCCCAAACCGAACCTTGGCAAAACACTTTGTGTTCAAACAGTGCGAGGAGACTTCCGAGATGGAATGCGTCGAGCTGCTCGAGTACAAGAGTCGAAGTGGGATGATCTCCCGGAACTTGCTTTTCTGACGTCGTGTGTCGATCGCCCTGCATCATCGCTTGTCCTTGCGCAATAGCATGAGACAGCAACCAGCGATGGTGGTGATCCAGCTCAGTAGGTGAAGCTGCGGAAAAGACGAAGTCGGCACTGAATGCACGAGTCCCTTGATGAAGGAGTTGATGGTAGGCGTGTTGGCCGGCGGTGCCGGTTCCACCCCAGAGAATGGGCATGGTGTGCACCTCCACAGGTTGGCCTGAAGAAGAAACACGTTTGCCATTACTCTCCATTTCAAGCTGCTGGAGATAATCAGGGAGCAGGCTCAATCGATCGTCGTAACAGAGCATCGCGTGACTGCCTGCTCCTAGGAAGTTCGTGTTCCAGATGGAGGCTAACGCGAGCAGCAACGGTAGATTGCGATGCGGCTCCGCGGTTGCAAAGTGTTGATCCATTGCATGTGCGCCGGCCAATAACGACTCGAACGTGTCGTATCCACTGGCCAAGGCGACGGGTAGGCCAACTGCGCTCCACAACGAGTACCGTCCACCGACCCAGTCCCACATCGGAAACACGTTCTCCGGATCGATGCCAAAATCCCGTGCTGCGGGCACGTTTGCGGAAATGGCGACGAAGTGTTTTGCCAAACCTGCGGACTGGTTTGTCCGCTCAAGAAACCAGCTTCGCGCGGAGCGGGAGTTTTCCAGCGTCTCCAACGTCGAAAAAGACTTTGACGCGGTAATGAAGAGTGTTGTCTCCGGATCCGCGCCACGAAGCGCTTCAGTCAGTGTCGAGCCGTCGATGTTGGCGACGAAACGTATGCTGAGTCGACCATCGTTGCCGATGGCGCGCACCGCTAGTTCAGGGCCGAGATGAGACCCGCCAATGCCGATAAACACCACGGTTTGAACTGCGCGACCTGTGCAGCCGCGCCATACCCCTTCTCGGATCTGTTGGGTGAATGCGCGAACTCGGTGCAACGTTGACTGAACTTGCTCACGAATTCCTGGAAGGCCGGCGGTGGCGGGTGCACGTAGTTCTGTGTGCAGTGCGGGCCGTCGTTCAGTCGTGTTGACGATCTCTCCCGCGAGGAGCGAGCGGCGGTTGTCTGCAAATCCGGATTGTTTGGCGAGATCGAGCAGCTCTGCAAGAATAGCCGCTGATATTCGCTGACGGGATAGGTCAGCGTTGACACCGGCCGCACTCAAACGAAGCGCTGTGTTGCGTGATGGGTCGACGATAAGTTCGTCGACTCTTGGCAGACTTTGCGACAACTTGGCAAGAGTTTGCCAGGCGCTGAGAGTTGTGGGGGCCGGACGGTGATCGCTCACAAAAACTCCGGGTTTGGATTGAAGTACTGACGTGCGCCATTCATATCGAAAACACGGGCCAGTAAGGTGTTGTAGTGATCTTCGTTGTTGACGAAGTCAATTTGATTCGCGTTGACTACGAGCAAGGGACCCTTGTCGTAGAAATGAAAGAACTCGGTATAGGCCGTCTCTAGAGCTGCGAGGTACCCGGTTTCAATTTTCAACTCACTGCGAATTCCGCGGTGGCGAATGCGGGTTAGCAGAACGTCTACATTGGCTTGTAAGTAGATCACGAGATCGGGGACAGGGGGATTTACCTGGAGTTTGTCGCTGATTTGGTGATAAAGCTCGAATTCATCTGCCGTGAGCGTGAGCTTCGCAAAGAGTTCGTCCTTTTCCATCAGAAAATCCGCAACGATATTGGGCCCGAGCAGGTCATCCGTGGTGATTTCACCGACCTGACGTGCGCGATGCAGCAGGAAAAAGAGCTGGGTCGGCAACGCGTGTCTTCGACCTTCCCGATAGTAGGCGTCGAGAAAAGGATTTTCGGTTGCAGGCTCGAGGAGTGCTGAATATCCGAGGGAGTGGGCGAGCTTGTTCGCCAGGGTGGTCTTGCCGACACCGATCGGACCTTCAACCGCGATGTAGGAAGGTGCTCGACGTTCTTTCTTTGGGCGCGTTTGAGCGTCCTTTGGATTTCTGGTCATGGTGCAGTGCTGGACACAACGGCTGACGGTTTTTTTCCGCGGCGACGCCTTCGTGGATTGCGTGGTGTTGTTGGAATCGGCAAAGCACCGATCAACGCATCGCGGGACGCTGGATCTGCCTGGTACCTTGTCCACCAATCAAAAGCTTCATGCAAAGCGTCGTCGACTTTGGCGCGCAACTCCAGGAGATCGTAGGCAGCTCTAAACCGCTTGTGGGTGTAGATACGATCAATGGATCGGGGCTGTCGCTCAACGAGGCGTGGTTGCAGCGTCCAGACTTCACGCGCGAACAGTGAAAAACGCCGGGGAATAGCAATGATGGTTGATTGGTGAGCCAGGATTTGCTCCGCTGCGATTTCTGCAGCCACGGGCGGTGGGTGGCCTGAAGAGAGAGCGTTGAGCCTGGCCGAATAATCCTGCCAAAGGAGAACGGCAATTAGAAAGCCTGGAGTGGTGGGTTTGTCCGCAGCGATGCGTTCATCGGTATTGCGCATGGCGAGGCTGACCACTTCACTTTGTGGTGGTGTACAGGGAAACAATATTCGATGAAGCGGGGTGACGCTGATGGCTTGCCAGGCAGCGTGCGCATATCCCAACAGGAAGAGTTTGTTGAATTCTTCAAAAAGTCTTGCCGACGAAACGGCCTGGAGTCGATGTGCGGCATCTGTGAGCGCGTTGCTGATGCTCGCGCAGATGTCGAATTGCAGTTTCGCCTGAAAGCGCAAAGCGCGTAGTGCGCGTACCGGATCCTCGGCGATACGCACGCTCGTTGCGCCGATAAAGGCGATACGTCGTTTGCGAAGGTCCTCAAGGCCGCCTACATAGTCCAGCAACTCGCCGTCAATGGGATCGTAGTACAAGGCGTTGATGGTGAAGTCGCGGCGCCACGCATCTTCTTCCAGAGATCCGAACTGATTGTCGCTGACGATCATTCCGGTTGAATCGAGTTCTACGCCTTCGGATTCTGCTTTGCGAAATGTGGACACTTCGATGATCTCTCGTCCAAATCGCACATGTGCAATGCGAAACCGTCGGCCGACAAGCCGGGCGCGACGAAAAACGGATTTGACCTCTTCGGGGGTCGCATCTGTGGCGACATCAAAATCCTTGGGAGCGAAGCCGAGTAACAGGTCACGAACGCAACCACCTACCAAGTAGGCGTGAAATCCTGCTTCTTGCAGTCGGCCTACAACTTCAACGCTGTTGGCATCAACTCCTTCAGTGCGGATACCGTGTTCCGCGGGACCCAAACGGCGAGGCGATGGTGGCACGTTGTTTAGGCTCCGCGTGCCGCGTCCGCGCCTGCATCCGGAGCAATTCCCGTACTGCGCGATCGTGACTTCTTGCGTGGAATGTTGAGGCGTTGACGACGTTCCCACAGGCTCTTCCGGCTGATACCGAGTTTTTCGGCGAGCTCCGTCTCGGTGTAAAACTCCTCGTTATCAACGACAAATCGAACGAAGTAGTCTTCCAGTGTGGTCTGTTCACCTGAATCGTGAGCAATTTGGGCGATGGGTTGGTAGTTACGGTCGATCGGAAGCAATTCACAGGGAACGGCTTCGCTGGTGGAGAGGATGACTGCGCGCTCGATTGCGTTTTCCAACTCTCTCACGTTCCCTGGCCATGGATAGCCGCGAATACACTCGAGCGCTCCGTCCGTCCACCGTAGGTTGGGGCGTTTAAGTCGGATGGACGCTTGTTGCAGCATCCACCCCGCCAAACTCTCTACGTCATTTTCTCGATCTCTGAGCGCAGGTACATGCAGCGTCATGACGGAGAGTTGGTACAAGAGCTCTCTGCGGAATCGTCCCTCTGTGACCAGTTTTTCGATGTCCTGGTGAGTGCTTGCGATGATGCGTACGTTGACCTTGACTGATCGGGCGCTGCCCACTGCACGCAATTCTCCGGTGTTCAAGAGTCGCAGCAGTCGAGCCTGAACTTCTCCGGACAGCACACTGACTTCGTCCAGGTACAACGTGCTGTCGTGGGCGGCCGCGATGAGCCCACGAGAGCCATTGCCGCCTAAGCTGGCATCTCGACCAAACAGCTCTCCTTCCATCGCTGGAGGTGGGACGGCTGCGCAATTGACCACGACCATCGGTGAGGCGTGACGAGCACTTGCATCGTGGATGACTCGAGCAAGGAGTCGTTTTCCGCTGCCAGGCTCGCCGCGAATCAGGACGGGGCGTTGCGAATTGGCCGCTTCCCTGGCCGCGTCGCGTAAATGATGCATGCAGTCGCTTTCCCCTCGGAGCGGCAGAATGCCGTCGATGTGACGGGTCTCGAGATTCCCCCGATGTTCATTCAACGCGCGTTCGACGGTGGCCATAAAAGCGTCGGTGTTGATTGGTAGCGAGAGATAGTCAATGGCACCACTGCGTATAGCGTGAACTGCACCCCGAATGGTCGCTTCTTCGCTCACAACTAGTGTTGGTAGGACCCGACTCAATGACGCAATTGAGGCCTGACCGGCGCGCTCATCGGCGACAACCAAGTGCCAGGCATCCGGCCAGACCTGCACGCCAGGTGCGAAACCGTCCCGAATGGAGACAGCAAAGCCATGTGCTTCGAGCATCAACGCGAGACTGGCAGTTGATGCGGTCGATGTGGCAAGGAGGAGAACCTGGGTCATTCGCCGATGGTAACAAATGCGGCCCCCCATTTTATGCTGGCTGTCAGATTGGCAGCACCCTCGGCACCTGATCCAGGGAAAAGCGCTGCACACTGAACTCAAGGAGCGCCGCAACCGTCCACGATTTCGCGACAAAGGGAACCTGGATGCCGAGCCACTGCAGACATTGACGAAGGTTCTCAGCGGGATCGTTTAGATCCACGGCCGGCGCGTGTGTTTGTTTAGACAGTTTTACGCCGCTGGGATGTCGAACCAGGGGAAGGTGGGCATAACTCGGAACTGTTAACCCAAGCAGTTCCATCAGAACGATTTGAGCAGGTGTTTCTGACAGGAGATCAGCACCCCTCACCACCTCAGTGATCTGGCCTCCAGCGTCATCAACTGCACACGCGAGGTGGTAGGCAAAATTGCCGTCACGTCGCCACAGAATGATATCGCCCACCTCCCGTTGGGCGCCCAGGGAGTGGACGCCGTGGATGTGATCGGAGAGTCTGATCGTTCTCTCTGGCATCTTTAATCGCATAGCGTTGCCCTGAAACGGCAACCCAAGTCCACGGCAGGTACCGGGGTAGATACGTTCACCTCTGAGATCTTTGCGCGAACACTGGCAGGCAAAGGTCAGATCGAGGGATTGAAGCCGCTCGAGTGCTGATTGGTAGGCCGCGACTCGTTGACTTTGAAGCAGCGGTGGCCGGTCGGGTACCAGGCCATGATTCGCCAGCGTACGCAGGATATCTTCGATGGCGCCAGGCACGTTTCGTGGCGTGTCCATGTCGTCAAATCGCACCAACCAATTTCCGCCTCGGCGTTTGACGCTGAGAAAACTCCCGAGCGCTGCAAGCAATGAACCCAGGTGCAACGGACCTGTAGGGGAAGGCGCAAATCGACCTTGAATCATCATGGTGTAACTGTCGTGCGAAGCGTCGACAGGATGCAATAGACTCGCACGTCCTGCGATGCTCCAAACAGCCGACGTCGCAAATACGAACACGAGCTTGGGCAACGCTAACCAGTGAAAACAGCAGCACGTCTTGATCGCATCCAACCCTTTCGAGTGATGGAGTTGCTTGAGCGGGCTCACGAACTCGAAGCACAAGGGTTTGACGTCCTGCACATGGAAGTAGGAGAGCCGGATTTTCCGGTGGCAGCACCGATCATCGAGGCGGCGAAAGTTGCACTGCAGCGCGGACTCACGCAGTACACATCCGCGACGGGATTGCCTGAGTTGCGTAGCGCTGTCGCTGACTACTACAACAAGCTGGGTGTGAAGGTGCGCGCTGAGCAGGTGGTCATCACCTCAGGCGCGAGTGGCGGACTGATGTTGCTTGCAGCGGCGTTACTCAATCCTGGTGATCTGCTTCAAGTCACGGACCCTGGGTATCCGTGTAACGATGTGTTCGCGGAGGCAGTTGGCGCAAGTGTTGTTCGGGTGCCCGTGTCAGCACAAACTGCTTTCCAACCGACCTTGAAAGACCTGCAGGCGCGGTGGTCTGAGAAGGTACGAGGCGTGCTGTTAGCGTCACCCGCGAATCCGACGGGAACCATGATCGCTCGGTCTGCGATGGAAGAGTTGTGTGCCGGTCTGCCGGATGATGCGTTTCTCATCGTTGATGAAATCTATCAGGGACTTGTAGGCGAACAACCGGAGTACAGGACTGCTCTGTCGGTGTCTTCCCGACCTATCATTTTGCAGAGTTTTTCAAAGTACTTTGGCATGACGGGATGGAGGCTTGGGTGGCTGGTCCTCCCAGACGAGCTTGTCGATGGTGTACGTCGTCTCGCCCAGAACCTCTTTATTTGTCCACCGACGGTCTCCCAATACGCTGCGCTGGCAGCATTTTCTCCGGGGGCCATGGAAGAACACGAACGTCGACGACGCATTTTCAGAGAAAGGACCCTACGACTTGCTGAAGGTTTGAACGCGCTGGGTTTGACAGTGCCGGCCCTTCCCGATGGTGCGTTTTATCTCTACTCGGATGTCTCTGCTGCCGGTCTTCCGGCGTCGGCATTCAGCCGTCGCCTTCTGGAAGAATTCCACATCGCCGCAACTCCGGGTCTCGACTTCGGTGAGTATCAAAATGAGCGGTTTGTTCGATTCGCCTGCACAGTAGACCTTGGCGTTATTGATGAGGTGCTGAGTCGTTTGAAGGCAGCAGTGTCGCGATTCCAGGCATCGTGAATTTCGAATCAGCCCTTTTCAAAGCTACGCTGCTGCGCAGATACAAACGATTTCTTGCCGATGTACGCCGCGAAGATCAAGCGACTCTAACCGTGCATTGCCCCAACACGGGGGCGATGACGGGTTGTGATGTGCCGGGTTCGGAAGTTTGGTGTTCGATCAGCGATAAGTCAGCTCGCAAGTATGCTTGCACGCTCGAAGTGGTGTGTGCTGGCGAGGATCGGGTTGTGGTCAACACTCGTATGGCCAATGCGGTTGTTTCTGAAGCACTGCGCAGCGCGCGCATTGCGGCGTTTGCGAATTACGGAGAGATTCAAGCAGTAGTACGAACACCCGGAGGAGAAAGCCGCTTGGACTTTCTGCTGTCAGGCAAAGCACTGCCCAACTGTTATCTCGAAGTAAAGAGTATGACATTGCTGGGGGAGCAAGGACGCGGATACTTCCCGGACACTCGAAGCGAACGAGCTACCAAGCACGTGCACACGCTTGTTGAATTAGTGGCGGCGGGTCATCGCGCTGCGATGGTGTTCTGTGTCATGCATTCCGGCATTCGAACTGCGTCGGTGGCCGGACAGATCGATCCATCCTACGCCGCAGTCTTGAAGGCAGCGCAGAACTCAGGCGTTGAGGTGTATGCCTACTCGACACATATCTCCGAGCAAAGCGTACAGCTCCAGGGTCGAATTCCCTTCGAAGCCGACTGATCTGACTCCAATACTCTTCTTCGCTACGGCTGATTCACAGCCATCTTGTTTCTGCTAACCAGAATAGCTCTGTTGCAGCTGATGATAGTTCGAGACGTCCGGTAGTCGTGCACCGATGTGCGTGACCAGTCGAGAGGCTGCATAGTTTGCGAACCGAGTGGCCTCTTTGGGTTCGTAGCCATAGCAGATCATCGCGAGATAGGCCCCAGCATAGATATCTCCTGCGCCATTGGTATCGATAGCCTTGACTGGAAAGCCATCAACGGCTGTCTGGTGGCGGCCGTGAACCGACAAACTTCCTTGCGCGCCGAGCGTGATGTTGCAGAAACGAGCGATATCCGAGAGTTCGTTGATCGCAATGTCTAGTCGATCGGTGCGCGACCAGACGAGAGCTTCCTCTTCGTTGCAGAAGAGCTGATCGACGCCGTTGCCGAGCATTCTCTCCAGCCCCTCTCTGAAGTAGGTGACCATGCTGGTGTCGGACAAGCTGATCGCAGTTTTGACTTTGGCTTCCTCGGCGAGCTCCCGAGCCTTTACGGCAGCGTCCAGGCTCGTTGGATTGGAACTCAGGTAGCCTTCAACGTAGAAGTAGGTTGATGCGCGCAGCGCATTCACATTGAGGTCAACCGGTGACAACGCGGTGGAAATGCCGAGAAAGGTATTCATCGATCGTTCGGCATCAGGCGTAATCAGGATCAGACATTCGCCGCTGATCCCGTGAGGAGAAGTCACATTGTGATTGACCTTTACCCCTGCTGCAGTTAGGTCTTGGACGAAGTGCGCCCCAGTTGAGTCGTTAGCAACTTTGCACGAGTAATAGGTTTTCCTACCAAATCCCTGAGCAGCAAAGACCGTGTTTGCAGCAGAGCCGCCGCTGATTCGCTTGGCAGGCCGACCCGAAAGTCCGCCAAGAAGCGCGCGCAGACATGCTTCGTCCACCAAGGTCATGTGCCCTTTGTCGATACCGTGTGACCGAAGGTAGCTATCGTCAACCTGGTATTCCGTATCGACGAGTGCGTTGCCAAGACCGTAGATGTCGTACATGGGACTAAACAACTTCCTTGATTTCGTGCAGCGCTTTTTCTGCTGCTTTAAGTGTCAATGCCGTGGTTTCAGCGGTGTGGCTGGTGGACAGGAATCCGACCTCATATGCCGAAGGCGCAAGATACACCCCAGCGTCCAACATCTTGTGAAAGAACTTTCGGTAGATGCCAGCGTCTGCCCTCATTACGTCGTCGAAGTTGTTCACTGCATCTACACCAAAAAAGAGACTGAACATGCCACAGACTTGATTGCAGGCGACCGTGAATCCTGCCGAGCGAGCGGCATAGGTCAAACCATCGGCGAGAGCACGTGTCTGTTCTTCTAGTGCGGGATAGATCTCCGGATTGATCTGTTCAAGCGCAGCAAGACCTGCGGCCATAGCGAGAGGATTGCCGGACAGCGTACCTGCCTGATAGACCGGACCATCCGGCGCGATATGGGCCATCACATCTTGCCGACCACCGAACGCACCGACCGGCAGACCTCCGCCGATGATCTTTCCCAGCGTGGTCAGGTCAGGGGTCACGCCGAAGAGCGATTGAGCTCCGCCCGATGCCAGGCGGAATCCAGTGATCACTTCATCAAAAATCAACAGCGCGCCGTCTCGCCGAGTGACTTCGCGCAAACACTCAAGGTACCCCTGATGTGGAATAACACAACCCATGTTGCCGGCCACTGGCTCCACGATCACACACGCGATGCGTTGTGGGTTTTCCTTGAACAGTTTTTCCAGGGCACTGATGTCGTTAAAGGGAAGTGTGAGCGTCAGCTTAGCGATATCGTTGGGGATGCCAGGGCAATTTGGAATACCAAACGTCAAAAGCCCTGAGCCCGCTTTTGAAAGCAGTGAATCGCTGTGACCGTGGTAGCAGCCGGAAAATTTGAGGATTAGGTCTCGCGCGGTAAATCCGCGCGCTAAACGAATCGCGGACATCGCCGCTTCGGTGCCTGAGCTGACCATGCGTACACGCTCTAGGGACGGCATGAGCGCGCTGATTTTTTCCGCCATCCTGATTTCGAGCTCGGTTGGAGCACCAAAGCCCATGCTCTTAGAGGCTTGTTCGGTGACTGCTGCGACCAGTTTGGGGTTGGAGTGTCCGAACAACATCGGTCCCCAGGAAGCGACATAGTCGACGTATCGATTGCCGTCCTCGTCGGTGAGCCACGGGCCGTTGCCACTGACGAAAAAAACTGGATCTCCGCCAACACCACCAAAGGCGCGGACGGGTGAATTGACGCCGCCGGGAACCTTGGATTTGGCGCGTGCGAAAAGCTCGCGGGAGCGATTTCTGTTCAAAATGGTTTGGTCACTGCGAGGATGACGATGATTATAAGCAGCAGAGCGGGTACCTCATTGAAAATACGCAGGAATCGCTCACTGACCCGATGTTCAGACGGCAATCCGGATGCGGCGAATTGTCGAATCAGCGCGCCACAAAAATGGTGGTGGCCGAGCAAGATCAGGACCGCGACGAGTTTTGCCCAGATCCAGCCCATTTGCGCAAGTCGCTCCCACTGCCAGATCAACAGGGCGGCACCGAGAAGCACAGTGACTATCATCGAAGGCCGCATGATGATCCGGTACAACTTGTCTTCCATCATATGGAACTGGGCGCGCGCCGTCGGATCTGTGGTCTGGCAGTGATAGATGAGCAGCCGCGGCAAATAGAACAGGCCGGCAAACCAGGTCACCACGAACACAATATGTACGGCCTTCAGGAGGAGATAGGCGCTCAAAATTCAGTCGGTCTGTAAGGGAAGGGCGAGAGGATAGACATCCAGATCGATTCATCCAAGGGTTGTTGCTTGGAGAAGAGCGATGAGTCGATTCAAATAAGGCAAATAGATTAACATAAACCCCTGGGTTGAAGGCCGCTCCCAAGCCATGTCTCACAACGCGTCCCTATGGCGAAAGCGTGTACCACGAATGCAGGTGGGTCCCGCTCGCGTTTGGCATTCTCCTGTCGTCATAGTCTTTTTGGTCGCGGCAGCATTCTCGCTAGGAGGCTGGATAGGCACTTGGGCAGGTGAAGACGACCAGAATTCTCTACGTCGCGAGTTGAGAGGTTCCAAGGCTGAACTCGAACGGTCTGGCGATGAGTTGGATGCTCTAACGAAAGAACTGGCCACTTTGCGACTGAACTCCGGAGTCTCTTCCGGAGCAGTGGCAGACTTGCAATCGAACTTGAGCAGCCAACAGCTCGAAATCGCGGCGCTGCGCGAAGAAGTCACTCACTATCGCGAGGTAATCTCACCTGGAGCTGTTGCTAAGGGAATACAGATTTCGGAGTTGCGGCTGGTTCAAGGGGCGGATTCAAACCAATTTGTCTTTGAACTTCGACTGGCACAGCTAGGCGCTGAGACCCCGTTGGTCCGTGGAGTGCTGGGTATCGTCGTGGAGGCAGATGCTGGCGGTGAGAAAGTGGAAATGGCGATGCAAGAGCTTGGAGCCTTTGATGTCTATCCGTTCAAAGTTGCGTACCGACATTTTCAGCACGTTTCCGGAAAGTTCCTCATACCAGCTGGTCATTCTCCATTACGCCTCGTTGTTACTTTGCGAGTGGACGGAAAAGTTAACAAGCCGCTGATTCGCTCCTTTCCATGGGTGGTGGAGTCGCTCTGATGTTCAAGAAAAGAAAAGCCGAAAGTGGTGTTACGCTTCTCGCGGAGAACGCCGAGATCATTGGCGATGTTCAGTTTTCCGGTGAGCTCTACGTCTATGGCCGCATACACGGAAATGTGATTGGCCGAGACGACTCTGCAAAACTCACGGTCGCTTCGGCAGGATTAGTCGAGGGTGAAGTTCGCGTAGGGCATGTTGTGATCGGGGGCAAGATCACTGGTGATGTGTTTGCGCGGAAT
>SYFY01000104.1 GCA_005799745.1 Gammaproteobacteria bacterium | reverse complement strand
GTTCGCGGGTCTACCGGAGCATGTCATCACCTACTTCTTCATGGTGGCCAAAGAGCTGCGCATGATCATGGCGGAACTCGGCTTCCGTAACATGAACGAGATAGTGGGTCGTGTGGACGCGCTTGTTGTGGAGCCCGCAGTCGATCACTGGAAGGCGCGTGGGCTGGATCTTTCGAAGTTGCTCACACCGGCACCGATACCGACCCATTTCCTCGGCTCGTACTGTGTGCACCATCAAGATCATGGTTTGGAGAAATCCCTCGACAACCTGCTGATGGAGCTTTCCGAGCCTGCCCTCAAGCGTGGTACCCGAGTATTCCATGAGATGCAGATCTTCAACACCAACCGCGTTGTAGGTGGCATGTTGTCGAATCGCATTATTCGTACGGTGGGTGCCGGAATGCTCCCCGACGATACGATTCACTTCCGCTTCAAGGGCAGTGCGGGCCAAAGTCTCGGTGCGTGGCTGGCGAAGGGCGTGACACTTGAAGTTGAAGGTGATGCCAACGACTACGTTGGCAAAGGCCTCTCCGGGGGACGCATCGTCGTTTACCCGCCAAAACAAAGCCGCTTCCGTCCTGAAGACAACATCATCGTTGGCAACGTTTGTCTCTACGGCGCAACCACCGGTGAGGTATATCTACGTGGCGCTGCTGCAGAACGTTTCTGCGTACGCAACAGCGGTGCCAGCGCGGTAGTTGAAGGTGTAGGCGATCACGGCTGCGAATATATGACCGGTGGTCGCGTGGTCGTACTTGGAACGACGGGAAGAAATTTCGCTGCCGGCATGAGCGGTGGCATTGCCTGGGTATGGGACCCGAACGGCACATTCACCGACCTCTGTAATAGCGAGATGGTTGCGCTTGAAGCTGTCGTAGACGATGAACACGACCGCGAACTAAAGACGTTGGTCGAAAAACACTTCCGCTATACCGGATCGAACGTGGCCGAGCGTCTGCTCGCAGACTGGCGCAATTCCGTGCGTCAGTTTGTCATGGTCATGCCGACCGACTACAAGCGGGTGATCGAACAGCGCGGGAACGCCGTCAGCGCGGGCTGATGGTGCGGCCGAGAGAACCGGAAGGACAGACTTTCAGATGGGCAAACCAACGGGGTTCATGGAATTTCCACGCAACGCTGCGTCATACCGCGATACCGCGACGCGTCTGCTGGATTTCCACGAGATCTACACGCCACATGATGACCATCGCCTGAAGACCCAGGGCGCCCGCTGCATGGATTGTGGTGTTCCCTTTTGTCAGTCCAATGATGGCTGCCCGATACACAACCTGATTCCTGAGTGGAACGATCTGGTTTACCGCGGGCAGTGGCGCGAGGCGCTGGACCGTCTGCACAAGACCAATAACTTCCCGGAGTTCACCGGGCGGGTTTGCCCGGCACCTTGTGAAGGTTCGTGTGTACTCGGCATTACCGATCCTGCGGTCACGATCAAGAACATCGAGATGGCGATCATCGATCGCGGCTTCGCTGAAGGTTGGGTGGTCGCTGAACCGCCCGCAGAACGCACCGGTCGCAAGGTTGCCGTGATCGGCTCAGGTCCTGCTGGACTTGCCGCCGCGCAGCAACTGAATCGTGCCGGCCACACGGTAACGGTGTATGAGCGGGCCGACCGTGTCGGTGGTCTACTCATGTACGGCATTCCGAACATGAAGCTCGCCAAGGTAGAAGTCGTTGATAGACGCATCAGGTTGATGGAAGCCGAGGGTATTCGCTTCGTGACCGGTGTTGCAGTGGCTGACGGCAGCAATGGCTCCATCGATGCAAAAAAACTGAAGGCAGAAAACAAAGCGGTGTTGTTCGCGACAGGCGCGACGCTCCCCCGTGATCTGCCGATTCCTGGTCGCCCGCTCAAAGGTATTCACTTCGCCATGGAATTTTTGACGGCAAACACCAAGAGTTTGCTCGACAGCAATCTCGCCTATGGTCAGTACATCAGTGCTAAGGGTAAGGACGTCATCGTCATCGGCGGTGGTGACACAGGTACAGACTGTATTGGTACCTCACTTCGCCATGGCTGCAAATCACTGGTGAACTTTGAGCTGTTCCCGAAACCGCCTGAAGGGCGCGCGGGAGATAACCCTTGGCCTACCTGGCCACGTATCTTCCGCACCGACTACGGCCATCAGGAAGCGGCGCAGCGTGATGGGCATGACCCTCGCGTGTACAGCATTTCGTCGTTGGAGTTTCAGGACAACGGCAAAGGTCAGCTGAAGGGCGTGAAGACCACCAACGTTGAGATGAAGAACGGTCGCTTTGAAAACGTTCCCGGCACCGAAAAAGTGTGGCCGGCAGACCTCGTGCTGTTGGCGATGGGATTTCTTGGCCCCGAACACGCAGCCTCTGATCCCCTTGGCATCGCCTACGATGAACGCTCCAACTACAAAGCGGACTACGGTCGGTATACGACGAACATTGCAGGGGTGTTTGCCGCTGGGGACTGCCGACGAGGCCAGTCGTTGGTGGTACGCGCGATCAACGAAGGTCGTGAAGCCGCCCGCGAGGTGGATCGTTACTTGATGGGCTCAACTCGCCTGCCTTAACACACTGCGCGAAGTCAGTCTGGCTACGCCCCTTCCGAGCGGAGGGGAAGCGACGATTTACCGTGGCCCACCCTTGATCGCATCGTGCACCAGCGACATGGGACGCACCCACGGCTCTACCTTTCCTGTTTCCGGCGGCAATGCACCGGCCGCCTGCATCGCTTCAGTCTTGCTCATAAATTGCCCGAAGGTGACCACAAACAGCCGTTTGCCACCCCGTTCGATGGGATACCAGCCAAACTGTAACGGATCCTTTTGCTGATTGAGGTAGTTCACCAATCGATCTTCAGTCGAAAACGAAGCCAACTGCACGGTGAACAGCGCAGAAGGCTGCGCAAGTAGCCACTGCGAATCACGTGTACCAGACGGCACCGTCCCAATGGATACCACCGGTGTGGATGTGGAAGTTGGCTCTGTCACATCGACAGCTGGCGTTTCCACAGCAGGCACGATCTGATTGGCCTCACGGTCCCGCTTCGCCTGGATGTCGGCAGGTTCCGGCATCGGCGTCAGCACGGGAGCGGTATCAGTCACAACGGGCTCTTCGGGAACCACCAAAGTTTCTTCAACGGGTAACTCCTCAGGTTCGGTCTCAATGCCGACATCAGTCGCGCTAGCTTCGTCAGTCGCTGCAGCATCCGTGGGACCCTCGGGTGTTCCTGCGTCTTTTGGGTCGGGATCTGGCGTCGCAACACCAGGAAGTGGAATTGTCGTACGGGTGACTTCTCTGGAGGTCGGAACATCCGCTGCATTGTCGGGTTCTACCCCCGACAGGACGAGGTACGCGAGACTCACTACAACGACGAGCAGTACAACGATCAGTCCATGCGCAACGGGAAACCTCGCGCCACTACGCTCGGGCTGCCCGGACTCGAGGCGCTCGACCAGGTCTGCGCAAATTTGGTTGATCGATGCGGGCAACCCTCCCGACAACTTCTGTACTTTCGAGAGTTGGGCGGAGGAAAACGGCATCTTGCCGCGAAACTCCGCCAGCGAGAGTTTCCACGCAATGTAGGCTTCACTCTCTTCAAGGGTGTATGGACTCAGCCTGACCTCATGCCAGCTGAGCTCCTGACGTTGGGCCGGTCGTGTGACGAGTCCAACGAGCGAAGGCTCTCCAAAAAGACAGAGGCGCGCAGGACTGTTGCGGGTGAGTTTCAAGAGCTCTTCGATCGATCCAAAATCAAGCAGGTGGGCATCGTCTACGATGATCAGGCAAAAACGTCCCTGACGCTCCTGACCAATAAAGTACGTGGCGAGGACTTCTGCCAATATCTGCCAATTGGCATCGTTGCTGACTGATGCGCCAACACCTTGTGCAACCGCCCAGAGGACCTCGCGAAGCGTATTCACCAATACACCATTGATCCGGGCAGCTTTCACACCCGGCTCAAGTGTCATCGAGAGTTGACGATAGAGTGTCGACTTGCCGACACCTAGCGATCCGGTCACCAGGGTCGTTCGACGGGACCACTGTGCGATGTGGCGCAACTGTTCAAGATTCGTCTTGCGATCGCCACCTTCAAAAAAGGATGTGTCTTCCGAAGCGAACGGATTGTGCGTCAGGCCAAGAAACCCATGTTCGCCATCAGTCATCGAATTCGCAGAGAAAGTCCGTGTTAAGCGTTTCATCCAGAAGCGACGACGGCACATCGTCGCAAATATCTACACACCCGATGCGAGTTGCGAGAACGAATCGCACTCTACCATCCAAGACCTTCTTGTCCATGCCGAAGGCAAGTTTCATCGCTTTGGCGGTCAATTCCTGTGGTCGCGCAACCGGCAATCCAAACGCTGCGACGGCTTTGCGAATCGCTCGTGCATCCGCCGAGGGAAGCATCTTCATGCGAGCAGCAAGATCGGCGGCCATCACCATCCCAAGACCTACCGCTTCTCCATGTAACCAGTGACCATAGCCGGAGAGACTCTCGATGGCGTGTCCGAAGGTGTGCCCGTAGTTGAGGATGGCACGTCGCCCCTCTTCACGCTCGTCTCTAGCGACGACACTGGCCTTGGTCACACAGCTCACACGAACTGCATTTGTCAATGCCTCGGGAGCTCTTAGAAGCAGCGCTTCATGATGCTGGAGAAGCCAGTCAAAAAAAGCCCTGTCATGAATGATGCCGTACTTCAAAACTTCTGCGAGCCCAGCGCGATATTCACGCTCCGGTAGTGAGGACAACACGGTGGTATCGGCCAGCACTGCAGCCGGTTGCCAGAAGGCGCCTACGAGGTTCTTCCCCACCGGAAGGTTCACACCGGTTTTGCCACCGACCGATGAATCCACTTGTGCCAACAAGGTCGTTGGAATCTGCACGAAACGTACGCCACGTTGCCAAGTAGCAGCGGCGAATCCGGCCATATCCCCAACGACGCCTCCACCTAGCGCGACGATGGTAGTCCCTCGGTTGTGGCGCTTTTCGCCGAGAAATTGGTGAATTCCTGACCAAGTGTCTAGCGTCTTGAACACCTCGCCGTCGGGTAACTCGAGAACATCAACCTTGCGAGCGGGCAGGTTCGCAATCAAACGATCAAGGTAGAGCCGCCCGACAATCGTATTGGTGATGATCGCAACCTGGGACCCAGGGATGACCTGTTGAATCAGCGCCCCATCGTCCAGCAAGCCTTCGCCGATGTGGATCGGATAACTTCTCTCGGCGAGATTTACGTTCACAGTGATCACTGAATGGCTCCATCCCGGCGCAGCGTATCTTCGATGTTCCGCGCCAGCGATTTCGGGCTTTGCCGATCAGTGACGAACCGATAATCACGCACGGCCTCGTAGAGAGGACCACGAGTGCGCAGCAGATTGGTAAGCGTTTCTCTCGGATCACCGTTTTGTAGTAGAGGTCGCTTCCGGTCCTTGCTGGTGCGCTCAACAAGCCGATCAACAGGACTGTCGAGATGGATGACGACACCCCTACAGGACAACACCTGCCGATTCGCCTCACGCAAAATCGCACCGCCACCGGTCGCGAGCACGATATTCTCGCGGCGTGTCAGCTCTTCGATCACGGCCTCTTCACGATCACGGAAGCCCGATTCACCTTCTCGCTCGAAAATCCAGCTGGTGTCCGCGCCGGCTCGACTTTCGATTTCATGGTCGCTGTCGAAAAACTGTTTCCCGAGCGACTGCGCGAGCAGCCGGCCAATCGTAGTTTTGCCGACCGCCATCAGTCCAACCAGAAAGATGCTATGCGGTTTATCCATGAAAGAAAAGTGGCGCGGGGATGCGCCACTAGTCTACCCGTTTTGACCAATGTGGTTGTGGTCGTGGAGAGTCGCTGCTGTGGACCTTATTGATCCGTCAACGAATCAGCGATGATTCGCGGCGTGATAAATATCAGCAGCTCCTGTTTGTCATCGCGCTCGAGCGTATTGCGGAAAAGGCGACCGACATACGGTAAGTCGCCAAGGAACGGCGTTTTCGTCGTCGAAACGTTCTTGTCGGTCGTGAAGATACCGCCTAACACAACGGTTTCCCATTCGCGACCAGCACTTCCGTCTCGACTTCGTTCGTGTTGATCGACGGCACACCGTTGAACACAACGCCCACGGTGTCTTGCTTGACGTTCAACTTCATGATGACTCGGTCATCGGGTGTGATCTGTGGCGTGACTTCGAGCGCCAGGACAGCATCCTTGAAAGATACGTTGGTCGCTCCGCTCGAAGTCGCTTCCTGGTAAGGAATTTCAACACCGGACTCGATCAACGCGGTCGACTTGTCTGCGGTAATGACCTTTGGACGCGAGACTACTTCGGCATGACCATCTTTGGCGAACGCTGAAAGCTCAAGGTCGATGATCGCAAAGCCAAGCCGGGAGAAACCGATACCGATGCTGGTGGCGCCAGGTTGAGTTACCCCCAAGTCGACGACCATGCTCCCGGGACTGGTAATGTCCGTATCCAAATCCCCAGCAAAGAAGTTGTGTACTTCGGTCAGCGTTTCTTCGGAGCCACCGACACGCAGCGCGTTCTCCGCACCGTTTCGTTCGAGGTATCCACCCCCCCATTTCACGCCAAGTTCTTCAGAGAAGTTCGCAGTTGCTGTAACAATCCGCGCTTCAATCAAGACCTGTCATACAGGAATATCCAGCTGCGAAATGATCCGCCAGAAGTTATCGAGGCGGTCCGCCGTATCCGTGATGATGATCGAGTTCGTGCGTTCATCAACAATCACACTACCTCGATCCGAAAGGATGTTGGTGGGTGCAGCACCTTCTTCACCACCTTTGAACAAACCGAAGAGTGCCGTGGCACTCGCATAACGAACCTGAACGAACTCCGTTCGGAGCGGTGCTAGCTCAGAAATCTGTTTACGATTTTCCAGCTCGAGTTTCTCACGCGCAGCGATTTCGGCTGCTGGAGCAACGAGCAACACGTTTCCTACCTGCCGCTGATCGAGTCCCTTGGTTTTTAGAATGAGCTCGAGTGCTTGATCCCACGGGACATTTTTCAGTCGCAATGTGATCCGACCCGTAACGGTATCGCTCGCGACCAGGTTGAGATCTGTGAAATCGGCAATCAACTCGAGAACCGAGCGAACTTCAATTTCCTGGAAATTCAGCGAGAGCTTTTCACCGGTGTACTTGAAGACATCACCACGTTCTTCCATTTCTTCTTCGGTGAGTGGTGTGACTTCAATGGATAACTGATTGTCTGCCTGATAGGCGAGGTAGTCGTAATTTCCTGCGGCGGTGACGCTGATGCGGACGTGATCACCTTCCTGAATCGCATCAACACCTTGCACAGGCGTCGCAAAATCAGTGACATCCAGTCGGCGACGAAGATTGGCCGGCAGTTCCGTATTACGAATCTCGACACGGACCTTGCCACCATCACTCTCCACATTAACAGGGGCCTTAGGGTTGGAGAGTTGGATGACAACACGACCACCACCGTCTTTGGCGCGGCGGAAATCAATCGACTCGACCGCGGAATCACCCACATCTGCAGTAGCTACGGCATCAGCGGTTTCGGTGTTTTGAGTAGGCGTAGGCACACCACTCGCATCACCACCAACGAGCACGTACAACGTATTGCCACGGACTTCGGTGTCGTACCCGACCAGCCGTGTCAGATTGACGATTGCACGTGTGCGGTCCTTGGTGGAAAGCACCGACACTTTGCGGGCGTTGCCAGCGCCCAATTCGTGGTGCTTTTCAGTGAGCGAGCTGACCACTCCGGGCATATCCAGGACGATGCGTGCGAGTTGATCGGTTGTGTATCCGTTCGGCACCGGCGGTGCGCCATCAAACGCCATGCGAATTTCTGTCCGATCACCGGGCAGAGAAGAGAATTCGATGGAGGTCAGTCGTGCTGCAGCTGCTGCCTGCCCACACAACAGCGTAAACACCATTGCGACCGTGCCAGCAAACCACGTTGCTTTACCGGAAACCGGAATCCTGCTTGAGCTGATCATGATGGTTCTTCTTCTCCTCCTCCCAAAGTCACGGTTCGCGCTCGTTCCACCCAGCCACCTGTGCCGTCGGAAACGATCTCCATCAACTGAACTTCAATCTCATCGATGGACGTGATGCGTCCGTGGTCCGTACCCAGATAATCACCTACCTGCACCTTGTGTACGCCGCCCGCAGGATCGCGAACCAATGCATACAGGGCCTGGTCCTGGGACAGTGTTACCACCATCGCCAGTTCCGGGATCGGGAACTGTTCTAGATATTGTTTAACCCGATCCAGGTTTGGTTGCACTTTGACGCCTTGTCTTCGTATTGAAGCCGGAGCTCTTGCTCCTCTTGGGAGGCAACTCCAAGGGCAGCACGCTTGTCCTTGATTGAGAGAAAGTAGCCGCCACCGAGGATCAACAGCAGCAGCAGTGTCATCATGATGACCTTCAGCGCAGTCGGCCACGAGCCAACGTTGTTGAAGTCGAGATTGCTGATATCTACGCTTTGTGACTGTTTGAGTGAATCCGCGAGTGCCATGATCACTCCTGTGCCGCAGCGACAGGCGGCGTCGATGCA
This sequence comes from Gammaproteobacteria bacterium, assembly GCA_005799745.1. Classification (GTDB taxonomy): domain Bacteria; phylum Pseudomonadota; class Gammaproteobacteria; order Pseudomonadales; family Azotimanducaceae; genus SYFY01. The sequence continues at coordinate 11,008 of SYFY01000104.1, read as the reverse complement.
ACCGGACCTTCACTAAGGTCCCAATCTGCTGCTGCGTTCGGATTGACTTGGGTCACAGTCAAATCAAACACCGAAGCACCTTTTCCGTATACCCGACTATCTGTCTCTTCTTTGATCGTCTTAAGCACCGGGTTTGCAAACCAGTCGCTACTGTCTAGGTTTCGCATTAGCGCCGAAATCCGATTGTTAGACTCGGACATACCGCTGATGGAAAGCGTTGTAGCCGCCATCTCCAATTGCGAGAAGTGCACACCCGTGGGAAGTGTCTGCACCATCTCATCAAAGATCCGCACGATAACCGGGCGGTTACCTTGCAGCTCCTGGATCACACGCATGCGGTCAAGCAGCTCTGCCCGCTCTTCGCGCAGATTGGCGATCTCGACGATTCGACCGTCCAGAACCGAGATGCGCTCTCGAAGATAGTCATTACGACCCTGTTGGTAGGTCACCGATCCATCGAGCTGTTGTCCCCACGCAAGCACGATGACCACACCAATAAGCGCCGCACCTGCGAGGTTGATCAGGAATTCTCTTTTCTTGCGCTCGCGTTCCCACTCGCGCCATGGCAGGAGGTTAATGTTGGCCATCAGTTGAAACTCCTCATGGCGAGCCCACAAGCGATCATCATCGCCGGTGCGTCATTGGCCAGCGCTTCCGCATCAACGCGGGAGGCTAATGACATGTCAACGAACGGATTTGCCATGATTGTTGGCGTGCCGAGCTTGTTCTCGATCATTTCCGATAGCCCGTCGATCGAGGATCGTACCGCCAGCAAGCACAATGTAGTCCACATCGTCGTACTGACTTGAGGAGAAGAAGAACTAAAGTGAACGGGTGACCTGTTGAAGCACCGCTTCCATAAAGGGCTCCAGTACCTCTTCGTAGTAGTCGTCCGGCAAACCGCCTTGCTTCTTTGCAAGTCCGACTTCTTCATAGGAGAGGCTGTAGCGACGCTGGATTTCTTCTGTCAGTTGCTTACCGCCGAAAAGCTGTTCCCGCGTGTAGATCGCGCGATCCTCCGCGAGCACAGAAAGCGTCGTCATCGTCGCACCGATATCAATAATCGCGACAACGAGTGAGTCAGGGTTACTGCCAAGTTGAGGCTTTACGAGATCAAACGCCCGCTTCATGGCGTGGGCTTCGATATCAACCACTGCAGCCTTCAACCCGCCAAGTTCAAGAACCGCTTCACGTAGCTCAACGTTTTCCTTGCGGCAAGCAGCGAGCAGCACCTCCACTTGGTCAGGGTTCCGTTCCGATAATCCTTGCACTTCAAAGTCGATGGCGACTTCGTCAAGCGGGTAGGCAATGTACTGATCGGCTTCGACAGTGATCTGCGTTTCCATTTCTTCATCACTGAGCGTCGAGTCCATTTCAATGGTCTTGGTGATAACCGCTGAACCCGCAACCGCAACTGCCGTCTGTTTTGGTTATGGTTTTGCTCGGCTGAGCAGTCTGCGAATGGCTTCGCCTACACCCTCAACATCATTGATGTTCTTTTCGACGACTGCATTAGGCGGGAGCGGCTCAACACCATAGGATTCGACACGACAACGGTCCCCGTTTCTGGATAACTCCAGTAACTTCACAGAGGTTGAGCTGACATCAAGCCCAAGTAGCGTCGGCGACTTTTTGCTGAACCAGGCCACGTTAGAATTCCTTAATGGCGCGGGCACTTACGTCCGTTTCATGCGAGACGACATTAAATACCAGTCCCTGTACGAGAGCAATCAAACGCATTGCAACTCTCCACGTAATGTTCCACGTAAAGTGAATGACTAAATTTCGCGCAGAATCACCAGCTAATGTCCCAGTACTTGTTGTCAACGTGTTCTCCTCCCACTCCTCGAAAGCAGATACAGTAACTGTGCGATGACGTTACCAACCAGACCTTTCATTCGTTCAATTATCTGGGCCGCGAGTATTGTGTTTTGTGGTGCAGTCCTCACTCTCGCTGCAGCCTGGCTTTATCTCGATCCCCATACCCCAAATGCCGCGTCGTTCCGGAACGTCCAGCTGGAAACGCCGCTGCGCATCTATGCGAGGGATGGCGAACTCCTCGCTGAATTCGGCGAGCGCCGAACAATTCCGCTCAAGATCGACGCGATCCCCCAGGATTTCATCAACGCAATTGTAAGTATCGAAGACAAGCGTTTTTTCGAGCACTCAGGTATCGATCTGCTATCGATGGCGAACGATGGTTTCGCGCTCATCGGCGACCTCGTCACCGGTGAAGGACTCGGTTCTGGAGCCAGTACCATCACTATGCAGCTTGCGCGCAACGTAACCTTCGGCCTCGAACGTAAGTTCATTCGCAAGTTCAAAGAAATGTTGCTCGCGCTGAAGCTCGAAAACGAACTCAGCAAAGCCGAGATTCTGGAGCTCTACATCAATGTAGTTCCATTTGGGAAGCGTGCATATGGCGCCGAGGCCGGAGCGCGCACGTATTACGGCAAATCTCTCACTGAATTGGACCTTGCAGAGCTCGCACTACTCGCAGGGATTCCCCAGAGGCCTACAGCCAACAACCCCATTAACGGGCCGGAAAAGTCACTCGCACGACGCAACATGGTGTTGCAGCGAATGTCTGAACAAGGCGCAATCACCGATGCTCAATTCAAAGACGCCGTAGCGCGGCCGCTGACTGCTCGACTCTTCGAACCACGACTTGAACACGCCGCACCATACGCCGCTGAATGGATCCGTCAGCAACTTATACCAACATTTCCAGATCTCTACACAGCCGGGTATGAGGTGCATTCGACGATTGATGCCAGGCTCCAACAGGCAGCAACCCACTCAGTACGTGCCGGACTCGAAGCATACGACCGACGACATGGATATCGAGGCCCTGAATCTACTTTGGGTCCCGCTGTTATCAGCATGCTGGCCACCGACCCAGACAAGGCGCGTGAGTTGGCCAGGGAAACCGTACGCGCCATCGCGGCCGACTCCGAGCTGGAAGCAGCAGCCGTGCTCGCTGTTGATACGGAGCAGGCACAATTAATCGTCACCGACGGCACCTTGGTGAGGTTGGATCTTGCAGCGGTGAAGTGGGCAAGACCGTATCTGAGTGTGGATGCAGTAGGCGCCTCACCATCTAGGCTGACCGACGTCCTATCCGTTGGCGACATCGTGCGTATTCGAAAATCCGGCGAGCAATGGTTGCTCGCACAAAAACCACGCATTCAAGGCGCCCTGGTCTCGCTTGAGCCCGACACGGGGCGCGTGCTCGCGATGAGCGGTGGTTACGACTTCGCGCTCAAACAATTTAATCACGCCACGCAAGCGGCTCGTCAGCCCGGTTCTGGCTTCAAGCCATTCGTCTACGCCGCAGCACTCCACAATGGTCGAACCCCGGCAACGACGTACCTCGACGCACCGCTGGTGCTCAAGGGCATGGGTAGCGCCTATCGACCCAAGAACAGCGACAACAAGTTCAACGGTCCTACTCGGTTGCGCCAAGCGCTGTATCGATCCATCAACCTCGTCACGATCCGCGTACTACTCGATATCGGTGCCGGCAACATGATCGACTACGCGAAAAACTTCGGATTTCAGGTGTCGACTTTCCCGCGCAATACACAGCTCGCTGTAGGTGGCGGCACCATGACCATTGCGCCATTGGAAATGGCTCGTGCGTACGCGGTCTTCGCCAACGGCGGTTATCTGATCGAACCATGGGGTATTGATCGATTACTGAACTCTGAGGGCGTTAACCTCGTCAGTACTCACCCGGCTCAGGTATGCCATGAGTCCTTCGCTGTGGAACCGCCCATCGAGGAGACGGCCTCATCACCGTCAGATGCGATCGACACGCCGGAAACGGGCAAGAGCGCGGATCCTAAGGCCATCTCAGGCTGCCTCGAGCCGGCGATTGATCGGCGCATTGCCTACATCATGAACGACATGCTCACGGACGTGATTCGTCGAGGTACTGCACGGCGCGCCCTTGTACTCAAACGCCAGGACCTGGCCGGCAAAACCGGGACGACCGACGAAGCCGCAGACACCTGGTTCAACGGCTATTCACCCGACGTCGCGACCAGCGTCTGGGTCGGCTTCACCGAACTCGAGCCTCTAGGCAAACGTGAATTCGGCGCAACCACACCGCTTCCAATCTGGGTCGACTACATGAAAGTAGCACTCGACGGTGTACCTGATCGGTTCAACGATCAGCCAGAAGGGCTCGTAAACATGCGCGTCGGTGGTGGGGAGTTCGAGTATTTCCTCGCAGAAAACACAGCAAGACAACGCATCGACAACGCCGCACAGGGTCAGGGCAGCTCCAAAGATGGGGAAGGAGGTGCAGCCGCGCCTGTGCCAGTACTTGATACCTCCACCATTCAGAGCACCGACCTGTTCTCTCCATGACAAGACAACACACACGATCTGACGTGGACACCTGGCAACAAGAGGGCGCGGTGTTGATGCGTTCCCTCTTGACGCCCACTGAAGTGGCAGATGTTGTTACCGATTTCCATCATCTCTACGGAGAACACCTGGAAGCGGCGAGGATGCTTCGCCCGGTCGATCTCAAATCCAGCGAGAACATTGGTCAATTCACACGCGAACAGTTTCTGCACTTTGATGACATGCCATTCAACGCATCCAAAGCGATAAACCTCATCGGCCTGCACCCTGCCTTGATCGCTTTCGCAAAGGACGCGCTCGGTTGTGAACACGTCAGACTCTATCAGTCACATACCTGGGCGAAGTTCACCGGTGAAATCGACTATGACCAGCTTTTTCACTGCGACTTCAAGAATCACACGCTCACCGTTCCAGCCGACGAATTTGCTCTGCAGACGGTCAACTTCATGATCTACTTCACTGAAATCACCGATGCCCACGGTGCTATTCACTATGTCCCTCACTCCGAAAGCGACCCCATCACAGGACGCGACCGAGCGATGTTTCCGAGTGAAGCACATCAGCAGGCACTACATCGTGTTGAAAGATCAGGCGCCGGTCCTGCCGGTTCAGTCTTCGCTTATGGGATCGACGTATTTCACCGCGGTACCAATCTCACCGCGCCTGCAGGACATCGATTCACGCTAACCGCGAGTTATCACGCTGCCGCTAACGAGATGATCGGTTGGTCCGCATGGCCTTACTGGTTTCGAAAGCCCTGGCATCACATCATCGATAACGCGACGCCCGAACAACTCGCATGTATCGGTATTCCGTTACCAGGAGATACTTTCTGGACAACACGGACTATTGCTCGTAACAAAGAGCGATGGCCCAGTTGGCAAAGCGAGCCTTATGTGGCTGCGCTTCGAGGGCAAGCTGATCCTGGTGTGTAACTACTGCACGACCTTGATGAGATCACCGGCGCGCGGATCACCGTTGGGGTAGAGCCCATTAATTACGCGCAGAAGATCAGGACCGCCTGGGCCAAGTGCCGTTCCTTTAGCCAGTTTTTCAAACGTATCACCGGGCTTCGCTTCAATGACCTTCAGACGCTGCGAGTTGGCGATGCGCAAATCTTCGATCGTCATCCCACGCAACCCACCCATGGTGGTCTTAAACGTCGTTTCGAATGCCTTGAAATCACCCCCGGTCGGCAACTCTCCGCGAAACAGAAAAACATCACCGAGTCGGAAGACAACACCAATCGTTTGCTTCTTTGGACTACTCGGATCAGCTTGTTTGATTTCTCCAGCAAACGCGTCGAACTCGCCGACCTTGAACGACGAACCGTTGATCACGTCATCACGCTTCAAGGTCTCTTTGACGTACGTCTGTGGCGTTTGACCCGCGCTGGCTGGAATGTGCCGTTGCACCGTGATTGTGGCTGTTTCTGGCGCCGGTGCTCGTCCCAGCACCGATGCACCCGCCATCACCGTATCCCATCCCTGAGGAAACTCGATCACGATACGCAGTGCGCCGTGATAGAACTTGTTGCCTTTGGCGACGCCCGTTGCGGCCTGGTCGCCGAACACTAAGCCGTCGAGCATTTGATAGAAGTCCCGCTCCGTTTCTCGCACGCCACCCAGCTGATATTGATCACCACGATGGGCCAGATCGTTGATACGTTTCTGGTGTTCAGGGTGACTTCGCATAATCCCGTGGTAAACCGGCTTCTGACCGCGAACCTTCTGTTCGAATTGTTGGTGGTCCTCAAGCATCTGAAAGCCTTCAACCATCCCCATAGGGTTGTAGCCAGATTTGAGTAACCAATCTGCGCTGAGATTGTCAGCCTCTAACTCGTCCTTCCGGCCGTAACTGGCGCTCGCCGTCGCAGAGAGCGTGTGTGCAAGATCAAGCATTGCCGGAGACATGGTCGCGATCATGCCGAGCCAACCCAGAATCGTGGTGGAACGACTGCGAGCCTTGCGCTCACCAATGTGCGCCGCAACGTTATGGCCAATCTCATGGCCGATAACACCGGCAAGCTCATCCTCAGAGCGCATATAGGAAATGATCCCACGCGTCAGATAGATGTATCCCTCACCCGGTGTAAAGGCGTTGATGATCGGGTCATCGAGGACGATAAACGTGTATTGCCTGTCGGCGTGTGGCGAAACTTCGAGAATCCGCTCACCCACTTGGGTGACGTACGTCTGCCAATCCTCGTTCTCGTAGATCAGACCGGCTTCAACGTAGGCGTTGTATTGTTCCGTAGCATCACTGGCAAACGCGGACGTCGCGAAGCCAAAGGCGAAGACCACGAACAAGCTCCGCCTGAGTCGGCGCACTAAGACCAGGAGTAACTTCCTCGGGAGCCTGTAAGACATGTTCTCCTCTCAGCTTTCAACCAATGCCAGCAGCACGCAGCGCGTGTCTCAGTACGGATCAGAATTTACCGCAAAGCAGAGTAGAGAGCCGACGGGATGAAGGAACCCTGAATCGAGAGTTGTCGCATGAAACAGAGAAGCCGCACACGCGGTGTGCGGCACTGTCGGTCAGTCAGTCGGGTGTAGGGTGTAGGGTGCGAGACTATTTCTTGGTACCGCGCGCACCGAAGCGGCGATTGAATCGTTCAACACGACCAGCCGTGTCCATGATCTTCTGCTTGCCGGTATAAAACGGGTGGCAGGAAGAACACACGTCGATCTGGATGTCACGCGCCAGGGTCGAGTTGGTTTCGATAACGTTGCCGCAGCTGCAGGCAGCTTTAATCGGCTTGTAGTTCGGATGAATGTCGGCTTTCATTGCCGTTCCTGGCTAGATTTTTGGGCCGGGAATAGTACCCGCCGGACCTTCTGGACAGCAAGCAGCAGTCATTAACTCCCAGTCACGCATGCCATTTGAAACGAAGGCGCTCCATCCTGCGACACTGGCGATGGGGGTCGTACGTCTCGCCTTGCCTGTGCCTTTGTTTCGTGAGTTCGACTATCGGATTCCTGCTGGCTGCCGAAAACCGCTGCGGGGAGATCGAATCAAGACCACGTTTGCGGGTCGCACACTGACGGGGATCTGTACCGATGCCGAGCCCGTTGACCCGTGGCCAGACGCTAAACCGTTTCTCGAGTTGATTGACGATGCGCCGGTCGTGGGACCGGATTTGATGGACCTGGCCCGGTGGCTCTCCGAGTACTACCACCACCCGTTGGGAGAAGTATTCGCAGCTTGCATGCCGGGGATTTCTCAGAAAGACCCGCGTCCTAAGCTTAAGCGAGTGTGGTCCGTCGTTGAGCGTCCTGACGCTGCCGCGATCCTGCGTCGCAGCCCAAGGCAACGAGCACTTTACAACCACCTCCTCCGTCACGCGTGGAGTACTGAAGAGCTCCTCTCCGAAAGCGGGTTCTCAGCGGCCCTCATCCGGTCGCTCCATGAGCGAGGGTTCGCAATCTCAGCCGCAGAAGCAGTCAGTGACCGCTCACCTAGCGCTGGCCCCAACGATACTGCCATTGCGCTTCCACTTTCAGAAGAACAACAACTCGCACTCGAGCGTATCAACGCCGCACGCGAGACCTTCGCTCCATTTCTCCTGCAAGGTATCACGGGTAGCGGAAAGACCGAGGTATACCTCCAGGCCATGGCTCAGTTCGTTGCAAACGATGGCCAGGCCTTGTTACTCGTACCAGAAATCGGCTTAACCCCCCAGACCATTGCCCGAGTCCGGGCTCGATTCCCTGATGCCACGATCCTCCATTCCGCGCTGGGTGATCAGGAAAGGGCACTCGCTTGGGAATCCTGTCGGTCAGGAACCTCACGAGTGTTAGTGGGCACTCGCTCCTCGGTCTTCGCCCAATTTCATTCACTTCGTCTGATTATCGTCGACGAAGAACACGACAGCTCCTACAAACAGCAGGATGGACTTCGTTATTCCGCGCGCGACGTCGCCGTAAAAAGAGCCATGACGCTTGCCATACCCGTTGTCCTCGGCAGTGCAACGCCCTCTTTCGAAAGCCTGCAAAACGCCCGACGGGGTCGCTATCAGCCGCTCTATCTCAGGTCACGACCCGGCGGCGCCACGTTGCCACCCTTGCAGATCCTGGATATCCGTGGAGTTGTCCTCGAAGACGGCCTTGCACCAGACATGATTCGTCGAATGCGCCAGCACCTGGAAGACGGTTCGCAAGTACTTACTTATGTCAATCGTCGCGGTTTTTCACCCGTTCTCCTTTGTACCACCTGCAACTGGATCGCGGAGTGCCTTCACTGCGACAGTCGCATGACGACGCACAGAACACCTGCCGGGTTAATCTGCCACCACTGCGGCGCCCGTGCTCCAATGCCAGCCAAGTGTCCCAACGGGCACCCAACGTTGCTGCCACTCGGTACAGGAACTCAACGCACTGAAGAAGCCTTGGAGCGCCTCTTCACCGGATTTCCAGTTATTCGGGTAGATCGTGACTCCACCCGTACCCAAAGCCACCTGGATGAACATTTGCGCCGGATCGCTAGCGGAGCACCGATGCTCCTTGTTGGCACCCAGATGCTCGCCAAAGGTCACCACTTTCCGGCCGTGACGCTGGTCGTGATCATCAATGCTGACAGCGGTTTTCTGTCGCCGGACTTTCGCGCGCCAGAGCGCACGGCTCAAACCATCATCCAAGTGGCGGGACGAGCCGGGCGCGCGGAACGACCCGGAGAGGTGTGGATTCAGAGCCTGCAACCCGACAATACCGCCCTTCGCAGCCTGGCCGAAAACGGCTACGAAACGTTCGCCACTGAGGAGTTGGATCGCCGCATCGCTGCCGGTCTGCCACCTGCCTCTGCAATGGCCATCCTTCGAGCAGACGCGTTCGACCGAGTTCAGGCCACAGGCTTCCTTGAGTCACTCAAGAGTCGGATCGACTCATCCATTCAAGTGTCCGGTCCGGCACCTGCGCCGATCCAGCGCATTGCCAACCGTCACCGCCAACAGCTGCTGCTGCTAGCGTCCAACCGAACACTTCTGCAGCGCGTCTGCAGTCAGCTGCGTTTGATTGAAGCCCCACGCTCACTGCGATGGTCCATTGATGTTGATCCCTACGACGGCACTTGAGGTTCCTGACGCCGAACACTCCATCAACCATCCAATGGCATTCTCGCGATGAACCGTAAAACCGTCGCCTCAACCCAATGCAGGCTCTATGATCACGGCCATGCCAAGAGACTATGTGAAACCCCGCCGCCAGCCTGACAAACGCTCGTACACACTGTTTCATGCGCCGAGTTTTGCATTTGGCATTCTCTTTGGCATGGCGCTGGTTTTCGTCGGCGCCTACGGACCCGAGTATTTGGCCAAGGACAAGCCCAAAGCGCCTCCATCAAAAGTTGAAGAGACTAAGCCACAACTCAAATTCGAGTTTCCGAAGCTACTCACCCAGAACGAAGTTGAGGTCGACCCAAAAACCTACGCGCCACCAGGATCACTCGATGAACCAGTACAGCCTGAAAAACCCAGGGAATATCTGATTCAGGCGGGATCATTCCGCAGCGTCGCCGATGCCGAATCAGTACGGGCGCTGTTGCTTCTTCAAGACTTGCCAGTGTCCATGACACCGGTCGAACTACCGGACGGCACGTGGTATCGGGTTATCGTCGGCCCCTATGCAGATCGAGCCGCAGCAGAAGACCTGCTTCAGTCGCTGCGCGGACAAAGCCTTAACGTCATCCTCCAAGAAAAAACCAGCTGAAATGCTTGTTTACCTGGCTGAAGTCCGATTTCGAATCAATCGCCTGCGATTGCAATGAGTTGCAGCCGCCGCCACTATCCCCGCCCCCTCTGCAACGTTCCTGAAGATGGCTGATCTGCATGGCACAACGGTCATCGTCGTTCGCGACGGTGCCTCGGTTTCGATGGGCAGTGACGGACAAGTCACGCTCGGTAACACGGTGATGAAAGGCAACGCTCGCAAAGTGCGACGCGTCTACGGGAATCGTGTCTTGGCTGGATTTGCCGGTGGCACTGCTGACGCTTTTACGCTCTTTGAGCGGTTTGAAGGTGCGTTGGAAAAATACTCAGGGCATCTCACCCGTGCCGCTGTTGAACTGGCGAAAGACTGGAGATCCGACCGCGCACTGCGGCGGCTTGAGGCGATGCTCGTGGTCGCCGATTCCACAGCCTCGCTGATGATTAGCGGAACTGGAGATGTGGTTGAACCCGAAAGTGGCATTCTCGCTATCGGTTCGGGTGGACCATTTGCACTCGCTGCGGCACGGGCGCTGCGAGAGAACACGCAACTCTCCGCAGAAGAAATCGTGCGCAAATCACTGACGATTGCTGGAGATATCTGCATCTACACCAACCAGTCGCACGCCATCGAGACGCTGACTTTCGGAGCGGTGGCATGAGCGCATCCCAAGATACCTCGATGACACCCCGTGAAATCGTCAGCGAACTCGATCAACACATCATCGGCCAACAAGACGCCAAACGCGCCGTGGCCATCGCGCTGCGCAACCGTTGGCGCCGAATGAATCTTCCCGCAGAGATGGCCGAAGAAGTCACGCCTAAAAATATTCTGATGATCGGTCCAACAGGCGTAGGCAAAACTGACATCGCACGAAGGCGAAGGAGGCCCCCCAGATGGCGCCCAGCGCCACCAGGCGGGCCGTATCCACCGCC
>SYFY01000103.1 GCA_005799745.1 Gammaproteobacteria bacterium | reverse complement strand
CATCGTGTACATCTGTGCATGGCAGGCGGTGGCTGAACAACCGTTCGCATGTATGGTTTCGAGAATGACCGACGCGGCACGCAGCGGCAGACCTGCTCCACCATAGGTTTCGGGAATCAGCGCAGCGAGATAGCCACTTTTCGTCAGGGCATCCACGAAGGCGTGTGGGTACTCCGCCTTCTCGTCGAGGTCTTGCCAGTAGTTTCCGGGGAATTCCGCGCAAATACGTTTGACCTGCTCGCGAATGTCCGCGTAGTCATTGCCATAGTCGAGAATCAACTCATCACTCATCGAACATTCACCATCAAGTCTGGACCAATCGTCACCTTGCTCGTATCCGCAGGAACTGAGATCTCCGCCGGCGCGTAGTTCAAAAGCTGGTTGTAGTAGAGCCCAAAACCGGTATTCGTCACGGTACCACTGATCAAGCCATCGTTGTCATACGTCTTGGCCAGTTCCACCAGTCGCTCAAACGTCGTCCGGTAGTTCATCGAGTGTTGTCTGCGAATGGCAGTCCCGTAATAGACGCTCACTTTCTGATCGGCCATGGGGACAGTATTGGACAGGAACTCACGAACGAAGACACCGTGGTCGCCGAGCGACATCGACTGCAGCAACGCACAGATCTTTTCTTCCGGAACGATATTCCCCTCTGACGCGCCATAGGCCGAAATGTACTGCATCGCACAGACCATACCGAGCTGACGCTGCACGTTTTCCGAGATCTTGAAAAGGCTTCCTGGCGGGCGTTCATTTCAAGCGCAGACATGGCTTCTGCCTGCTGCTGTGCCTGCAGCATCGACTGACGCATGACTTCGGTGTTACTGGCTAGCTCCTTCTGTTGAATGAAGAGTCCAATCACCAGCCACATAAACGCGAGTGGCGCGAAGGCTCCCTCGAGAAAACCACCGAGTTCATCGATGTGCATAGTGAGCAACGACTCGGGTTGGTGACTCAGATAGATCACGCCACCCACCAACCAGGCAACGGTCACAAAGCCGCCCAAGGCGATGCGCCAATCGACCATCGCGATACGATCGCGTAGGCCAATGACTTTGACGTTCTTCATGGTCGGAGTGTAACGCCCCTCGGACGGGTCGCGTACACTCGGTTTTTTCCATCTTTATTCCCGATTGATGCAAGCCACCGCGACCCGCACCCTTTTCCTCGAGGGGCCGATCTTGCCGACGCTCTTGCGGCTTGCGGCACCCAATGCGCTCGCGTTTCTCGTGCAGGCCGGGGTCAACATGACCGAAGTGTGGTATGTGGGCCAGCTAGGCACCGTATCGCTCGCGGCGATGGCCTTCATGTTTCCTGGCTTCATGCTGTTGCAGATGCTGGCAGGAGGATCCTTTGGCGGGGCCACCACCAGCAGCCTCGCGCGAGCTTTAGGCGCGGGTGATACCGCTCGTGCTTCTGCGCTCATCTGGCACGCACTGGCCATTGCCGTCATGGCGGGATTCTTCTTCGCCGCATTGTTCTGGTTGTTGGGTGAACCCCTGCTTCGATTACTCGGAGCAGAAGGCGCGATCCTCGATGAAGCCTGGCATTACGGCGTCATCGCATTCAGCGGCGCAGCGCTCACCTGGACCTCCGCGCTGACGACGAGTTGTATTCGCGGCACCGGCAACATGCGTTTCCCGGCGATGGTCATGATGGGTAGCGCCGTTATCCAAGTGCCGCTCTCCGGCGGATTAATCCTCGGATGGTTTGGCTTACCGCAACTTGGATTAATGGGCGCTGCCGTTTCGAATCTCATTGTGGCCGCTCTCACAACGACCGTTGCGCTGGTGATGTTGTCGAGACCCTCAGCGCTAGTGCGCCTCTCTCGACAACATCTGCGTTTGCAGTGGCCGCTTTTTTGCGACATCACGCGCGTCGGCGGCGTCGCCGCGCTATCGCCGGTCTTCACCATTTCGACCATCTCTACCATCAACGCGCTGATCGTCACCTTCGGCACTGCCACCGTCGCCGGTTACGGCATTGGTGCTCGACTCGAGTTTCTGCTGACGCCGATGGTCTTCGGCTTCGGCATGGCCATGAACGCGATGATCGGTATGAACATGGGCAACGGTAACTTACAACGCGCTGAGCGCATCGCGTTTCTAGGCGGGCTCTCTGCGGCGGCCATCACCGGCGTCATGGGCGTGACCCTCGCGATCTTCCCGGAGGTATGGATGGGGCTTTTCACCAGCGATCCCGCAGTCGCTGCGGAAGGCGCGAAGTACCTGCACATATCTGGCCCCGTTTTTGCGTTCCAGGGGCTGGGTCTTGCGCTGTATTTTGCATCACAAGGCGCAGGCACCGTCGTCTGGCCGGTCATCGCCCAAGCCAGTCGATTCGTGATCGCCGCAGGCGGGGCGTCGCTTTGTGTTTATGTGCTGAACACATCCGTTGAGTGGGTGTTTGCCATCGTGGCCTTGGGCATGCTGGTCAATGGCCTGGTATCGGCTGGGGCGATTCACTTTGGTGCCTGGAAGCGGCACCATCGGCCCGGATGATCGGTAACAAAATCACAAACGCAATGGTGATGCACACGCAGGCGAAGTAGCCGTTCATCGCATAGTTCTCTGCCATATCGCGAACGTAACCGCCCGCGAAGGGAGCGAGCGCACCGCCCGTGAGCACAAACGCCGCATGCGCACCTGCCAGCGTGCCACTCGGGTCGTAACGTGAGAGTACACCCAGCATGATCGGCAGAAACGCCATGGGCAACGAACCAAAAAGTGGAACAGCGACGCTGAACGCCACCACACTCTGGGTTGTCGCCACCACATAACACGCGGCCAGAAGCAGGCCAACGATCACAATCAGCGGCAGGAAAGGTTTCGTTCTCGAACCAATGAATCCCGCCGCCAGCGGCACGACGATGCCAAACACCGCTCCCACCATGAACACCCAACCGATGGTCTCCGACGACATGTCGAGCTCGCGTGCAGCCCGCACCAGAAAAATCCCGAGCGCTCCATGACCAAAGAACATGAAACCGATGGCGAAGAGCGCAATCCAGCCGCGCATCCCCGGCGCTACTTTTGTTGCTGCGGGGGCATTGGCATCCGCATGTACCGACGGGGCACCCCGAACAAAGAAAAACGCTGCCAACCCACAAACGACATAAACGAGATAGAGCCCATCCAGTTCATCGAAGTTGAGCCGGCCATCGAAGGCGGCACTCATGGGCTCCCCCCAGCCGATGGCGCGGGGTAACACATAGGCGATGCCAACACCCATCGCACCAACAGCTGCATTGATGATGCCGAAGGTCGACTCGGGCGTTGCCGAGCGTGCAGCCGTCGCCATGCAGGTCGCCGAGACGACGCCCAGAGCGAGTCCCGTTGGAATTCGAAGCACCAGCAGCGACATCAAATCCGGAACGAACATCGATGCGGCGTTACCCGAGAGGATCAACGCAATCGCGATCACGTAGATGCGTTGTGTCGGCCAGCGGCTGGCGAAACGCGCAAACACCAGAACTCCCACCGCGATGGAGAAGAGTTCCGCCGAAGCCACGAGCCCGGCGGACGCATTCGACGCGTCATAGGCCAATGCAATCGCGTCGATGTTAAACGCCATACCCAATGAAGCGGCAAAAGCCAGCAACAAAACTGCGGTCAGCGATAGAATTTGGCGGGTCGAAAAGTGAATACTCATCCAGGCAAGGCCCCCTCTCAGTTCATCGATCAAACGGACCTCGTCCGTCCGAATCCGTGACTCTCCCCTGCCCCTCACTGTGGCCGCAGGACCTCATCAACGCAATGTCAATCCAGGGTTGTAAGTGGATTAGCAATCATTCCGGTGAAGAATGTATTGATGTCCACCCATTCCAACAAACGTCGGGTAAAGTGCCCACCACTTCCTTCCCGGCGACACAGCTCAAAGCCCGTTACCCTTCCATTTCCCATTCCAGATGAGGACCACACCATGACGCCCTACATGCAACAAGTCGAAGAAGTACGCCGGGTACTCCTGCAACAAGGACACGAATGGCGCGCCATCAACCCGGACTTTGTGGTCCGTATGCGCCTGCAGAACCGTTTCCGCACGGGTCTCGAAATCGCCAAGTACACCGCCGACATCATGCGCAAGGACATGGCGGATTACGACAAGGACACGGGCAAGTACACCCAGTCGCTCGGCGCATGGCACGGCTTTGTCGCTCAACAAACCATGATGAGCGTGAAGAAGAACTTCAAATCCCTCGACAAGCGTTACATCTACCTGTCGGGCTGGATGGTTGCAGCGCTGCGTTCCGAGTTTGGTCCCCTGCCCGACCAGAGCATGCATGAAAAAACTGCAGTTGCTTCACTGATCGGCGAGATCTACACCTTCCTCAAACAAGCCGACGCACGTGAGCTGCGCCACCTCTTTGCAGACCTCGACGGTGCGCGCGCCAAAGGTGCCAACGTTGCGCCGATTCTCGCCAAGATCGACAAGT
>SYFY01000102.1 GCA_005799745.1 Gammaproteobacteria bacterium | reverse complement strand
CACGAACATGGCGCCAGACGCCAAGCACACTCAGTGAGAGCAGGATATGGACAGCGATGACCGGCGGCCAACCGACGAGGTACAACACGTCATTGGCGAGTCCAGGTTTGAAGGGCTCACCTCCGAAGGCGAGACCTCGCGTACCAAAGAGCGCGTGAAACCAGGTGGGAATAGTGAACAACCATGCGGTGATGAGGGCAGACCAAAATAACCAACGATGTTGTTTCCTGGTGAGCAGCATAAAGCGGCCACCGAGTCCGAGCGCCATGAGCAGTAGACCTTGGGTGATCGCCTCCATGTGAACCATGCGCCAGGCGCGATGATCTGCCAGCAACTGCACATCGATCGCAGGAATGAGTGGCCACAGCTCGATGCGGCCGAGGAGTGCGAAAAACCACTGCCAGCCGATAAAGACGGCGAAAACAAACAAGAAGAGGCCGTTGAGAAAGAGCAGTGCGCGCAACCGTTCGGGCTGGAGCTCGGCTAGGGCTTCGGGTTTCACGAGGTTCTCTGCACGGGTATGTGGGAATCCAATCGCAGGGTATCGAGGTCACCGAGTCCGGCTGCGCCGTTCTGGTGCTGATCTCGCCAGGCCAACGCCCATGCGGGGTCAGCCACCTCCCGTGGATCGTAGCCAGGCCACAGGATTCGTAACATTCGGGGAATCAAACGGCGAAAGATCTTTGTCAGCGCCTGGTAGACCGCCAAACGAGAGCGCACCTTGTACCAGAGGCCATCTTCAACCAGGAGCGCCTTATAACCCTGCCGGGTACGCGCCATGATGTGAACGGTCGCGAAGAGCAGTCCATAGATTCGCCAGAAGTAGTTGCCGTTGAGTGTCTCAAGCACATCGTAGGTGACCGTCTTGTGTTCAATCTCCTCAACGAAGTGCCACAGAACCAATGACGAGACTGCCGGGTCGGCACCACCAAAAAGTGCTTCGCGTTCGGTCACCAGCATGTGGCCGATGGTCAGCGCCATGGCTTCGAAGCCCTCGGCATACGCGACGTTGAAATGGAAACTGCGTGTGTTCGCGAACCGTTCGTAGTCTGTTTTGAGGATCGCTTCGTGACGGGGAATTGAGGCGTACCCCAGCGCGGCAAGTCGTTGGTTGAACTGCTGGTGTTGGCGGAAGTGCGAGGATTCCTGGGCGATGTAACCGTTCACATCGGCGAGGAGATCGGGATCGGTGATCTGCTGCCGGGCTTTCTTCATCGTCGCGATCAGGTAGGGCTCGAGGTAGGGCATGGCGAGCGATACCGCGTTGACGATCTGGCTGAATTCAGGCCGTGCGGGGTTCCACCATGCGGCAACGGGCTCAGCCCAGGGAAACAACATACGGCGAGCGGCAATGGCGGAGCTCATCGTTCCTTTTCCGATTCACACATAGCCGAGAGCTTACGCTTTCTCCGCGGCAGGATGGCAGGGTTGACTTCGTTGTGGTTCAGTCGAGGTATTCGCTTCCTATCTTCAGCGCACGGAGCTTCCCATGAAATTCGGTATTTTCTACGAACACCAACTCCCAAGGCCCTGGGACAACGGCGCGGAACTACGCCTTTACCAGGAAGCCCTCGATCAGGTGGAGTTGGCGGATCGGCTGGGCATCGACTTCGCGTGGGAGGTTGAACACCACTTTCTCGAGGAGTACTCCCATTCCTCCGCGCCTGAAGTGTTTCTTGCGGCGTGTTCTCAAAGAACGAAGAGAATCCGTTTGGGACACGGCATTCGCCAGGTCATTCCGCAGTACAACCACCCGGCACGTACAGCGGAAGTCATCGCGACACTGGACCTGGTGTCCAACGGACGAGTTGAGTTTGGGACCGGTGAATCCTCCGCCATTCTTGAGCTTGGCGGTTTTGATGTGCCGATTGCCGAGAAGCGGGAGATTTACCTCGAAGCGGTGGAACAAATTTGCAACATGCTCGCCTTGGACCCTTATCCAGGTTTTCAAGGCAAGTACTTCGCCATGCCTTGTCGCAACGTCGTGCCCAAGCCCGTGCAGCGTCCACATCCACCGGTGTGGGTGGCGTGCTCCAGGCGCGAGACCATTCGGCTCGCTGCACAGTTGGGGATCGGCGCCTTGACCTTCGCGTTTGTGGATCCGGAAGAAGCCGCAACCTGGGTACAGGAGTACTACGACATCATCAAGAGTGATGCCTGTGTGCCAATCGGCCACACGGTGAATGCCAACATCGCCATGGTGTCGAGTTTTGGTTGCCACACTGAGCGTGATGTCGCCATCGAACGGAGCCTCAAGGGATTCGAGTTCTTTGGTTACGCACTCGGCTCCCTTTATGCCTTTGGTGAACACAAACCCGGGCGAACCAATATCTGGGAGGCGTTTGAAGGCTATTGGAAGGTGCGGCAGAAGGAGATCGAGAAGACGCGTGTTGCGAGCCTAACGGGAGCACGCGGGGGCATAGGCACGCCACAGGATTTGCGTGAACACTTACGCAAGTTCGAGTCCTGTGGCGTGGATCAAGTGACGTTTATTCAACAGGCCGGGATGAACCAGCACGCGCACATCTGTGAGGCGCTGGAACTTTTCGCTGCTGAAGTGATGCCAGAGTTCAAAGAACGCGATGCGGAACAGGAGTCTCGAAAGCAAGCGGAGCTGGCGCCTTACATCGCAGCGGCATTACAACGCAAGAAGCGGATGCCGGTGCTTGCGGACCAGGACATCCCGACCTTCGTCGCGCTGGGGCGGCAGATTGCTGAGGCATCTTCTCGGTAATCTTGGAGTTGCTGAGGGGTAGGTGAGAGCGACTTCCAAGCGACTGTCGAAAAAGTCCACCAACGTCGGACTTTTGTTGCACCGCGTCGTTCATGTCCCCGTATTCACAGGCCAATCCGTAGATACGTTGCCAGAACCTGTCGAGTACACCGTGTTGGGCTTTGCCCTCCTCGCGCACGTCCGATAAACAACGAGCACGAGTTCGAGGCGCTTTGTTTTATCAATTTCTGAATTTTCCGGGCTAGTCGCTCGATACCCTCCTATTTCGTATCCACGACGCTGCTATCCGTTTTACGAACCTCAAACGTTGGACGGATAGTGAAAACTCCCGCTTCCGTTTCCTCCCTCGCGGCTTATATATTCGAACGTATTTCTGCTGACTCATGAGGGGAGCGCAAACATGGCCGAAGCAAAAACCGGTGTTCGTACACTCGATGCCGCCTATCACCAGCTCTTGAAGGAAGAGACGCGTGCAATACCGTCGTCGTATCTGCGTAACAGTCCCATTCAACCTGGCCCCACCAGAGTTCCGGTGGAGCGCTACATATCGCCGGCATTCTTCGACCTTGAAGTCGAGAAGATCTGGAAACGGGTGTGGCAGGTCGCCTGCCACGAAGATGACATTCCGAATGTCGGTGACTATGTGCCTTACGACATCGCGGGCTTGTCATTCCTCGTCATTCGCTCCGCACCCAATGAGATCAAGGCATTCTGGAACGCGTGCCTGCATCGTGGGCGCAAGCTTCGGGAGACACCGGGAAAATCCGCGAAAGAACTGCGCTGTCCCTTCCATGCATGGACGTGGAACATCGATGGGTCTTTGCGACAGATTCCATGCCAGTGGGACTACCCAGGACTCAAGGCTGAGAATGAAGGTCTAAAAGAAGTGAAGGTGGGCGTGTGGGGGCGTTTCGTCTTCATCAATCCGGACCTCAACTGTGAATCTCTGGAGTCCTTCCTTGGCGATCTGCCGAGCCACTTTGAACTGCTGCCCTATGAGAAGCGTTACAAACAAGCGCACGTGGCGCGGGTGATCCGTTGCAACTGGAAGGTGGCTTCTGAGGCGTTCATGGAGTCCTACCACGTGATCGCCACCCATCCGCAGATCTTGCTCGGTGGGGTGCATGACGTAGACACAAAATACGATGTCTTTGGCAATTACTCGCGGGCCATCCGGTGTGGCGCGCTGGAAAGCCAGGGTGTTCCCGAATGGGACGCGTTGCCCAATGATGGCAAGCTGCGAGTTCGGCATCCGCTGAATGGTTGGGTGTATGAACGCACCGACGACGGGCATGTTCGCGTCAGCACCCCGAAAGGAGAGACGGGTCTTTACACGATGAACGGTGATTGCCTTGAAGGCTCACTGGGAGATGTGAATCCACATCTGTGTGATTGGGTGGGTGGTCGTCAGCTGGATGTTTCTGCTTTCGAGCGCGCCATGAGTGATCGCACCGCTAAGAGCGGTGGCGGGATGACGGATAACAAAAAGCCGACTCATCCACGTGTCGCTTTTGCGCAAACGCAGCGAGAAGCACTCAAGCAGGTGATCCCATCCGTGGCGGAGCAGATCGCGGATATCGAATTCGCCTCGGTGTTCTTCACGTTGTTCCCGAACTTCCATCCCTGGGGTTCATTCAACCGCCTCGTCTATCGTTTCCGTCCGAACGGTCGTAACGTCGATGAGTGCATTATGGAAGCGATCTATCTTGCGCCCATCCCGGAGAACGGCGATGCCTATGAGCCGTGCCGCGAAATTCACTGGTTAGGGCCGGATGACGATTGGACGGATGCGCCGGAACTCGGAATGCTGGCCAAGGTCTTCAATCAGGACATCCGCAATCTGCCCTATGTTCAGCTGGGTTTGCACACGATGCCGCGTGACTATGTACAGTTCTCTGACTACAACGAGACAAAACCCCGTCATCTGCATATGTTGCTCGATGATTGGATTTCGAGGCCGTAATCCACCCGAGACCGGCGCGAGGAGCGCCGGTTGATGACGTTCTGTGAGCCGGTTCACAAGGGAGGTGGGCCGGTACGTCAGCCAGGATTCCGTTCCAGCCTGACAATACGGCTATGGAACAAACAGCTCAGAGTTCGTCGACTCCTTTGTCCGCGGACGGTGAAGGCCAGATTCGCGATCTGTTGCAGCGCATGCCCGCAGCAGTTGCCCGGACGTTTACTCAAGCACAACGCGAAGCGCTGCAGACCGCTGTTGCAACCCGACAATGGGGACGCCACCCGATCGACGTGCGTGACAGTATTCCGTGGGGTAAGCACCGCTACTTCTTCGCGATGCTCGCGGGCCGCAACCGACGCGATATGTCAGCTCAGGAAAAGGCGCTCGACAACGTTTTCGCGATTCTGTTGTTTCTCGGTTTCTTGACGTTCTGTGCAACGTGCGGATTTGTCATGCTGTATCTGATCAAGTCAGCATTGGGCATCGACATTTTCAGCGGCTACTCGTTGGGGCTTTGGACCTGTGTTCAACAAAACGTCCTATAGTTTTTTAACGTCCTGCTTTTGTTGAATCAGACCTGTTCCGTACTGCGCGGAGCCTAACCTGCTTTTTTCGCGCCATTTTTTTGACGCGGTTCTCGAATTTGCGGCGGACTTTCCGCTGATTTCTGACCACTGGCTATTCTTAGGGGAGCTACAGCGCCCGCCGGTAATCGCGGGATACCCACTCAAGGAATGAGCACGATGCAGATTCAGGAAGTGATCGGGCAGAGCCCTGCCACATCACCGCTCGACCTCAAGAGCCTGCGCGAACAGGCCGTGGATACGCATAAGTCCGGCAAGCTGCAGGACGCGATCTCCCTCTACCGGCAGTTCCTCTTTTTTGTGCCTACGGACGCATCGATCTGGTCAAATCTCGGTGTCGCGCACCGAATCCTTCATGAATACGACGCAGCGGTCGGCTGTTATCAGCGGGCGCTCGAAATCAAACCGGACGATGCGGGCTTCTTGTCGAATCTCGGTAATGCCCTCAAAGACCTCGACCGCATGGATAAGTCCCTCGCAGCACACGCGCGCGCTGCGGCGCTGTCGCCTGAAGACTACAACACGAGACATAACTACGGCATTGCGTTGCGCGACGCGGGGCGGTTCGATGAATCGTTACGTGAGTTCGCTGAGGCCTCACGCATTAATCCGAACAACGCCAATCCGCGTTGGGACAGCGCGGTTAGTCATCTGTACAAGGGAGACTTTGAGAAAGGCTGGGCGGAGTACGAATGGCGCTGGAAGATTGGTGAGGTGGAAAAACGGCCAAGCCGTCTGCCAGAGTGGCGGGGTGAAGCGTGTGCAGGCAAGGCGATCTATTTTTACCTCGAACAAGGTTTCGGCGACACGTTACTCGCGGTTCGGTTTCTGCCATGGGTGAAAGCGAAAGGCGCCAAGGTTTACGTCGAGTGCAAGCCACCCCTCCGGCGGCTGTTTGCCAAGCTGATTGGTGTTGACGCGCTTTGTGATCCTGCAGAAGGGCCGCCCCAAGACACCGACATGGTCGCTCCCTTGATGGCATTGCCAGGTTTGTTCGGAGCCAATCTCGAGAACCTGCCACCACCTCCGGTGCTGGACATCCCCGAAGCTGCGCGAGAGCGGGCGCTACGTCTGATGGGGCCGCGTAATGGACGCTTCCGAGTGGGTGTGGTGTGGTCGGGTAGTGTGACGTTTAAACGCAACCACAAACGGTCTGTGGGTGTGGAGCGGTTCATTCCCCTGTCACACGTACCCGGCGTGCAACTCTACTCCCTGCAGAAGGGACCACGAGAAGGAGACATTCACCAGGACGGGGCTTCCTCGTTGCTGATCGATCTTGGATCGAAAGTTGAGGATTTTGCGGAAACTGCCGCCTGCATCGAAGCACTTGACCTCGTCATCATGACGGATTCATCGGTCGCCCATCTGTGTGGCAGTCTTGGTAAGCCCGTGTGGAATTTGCTGAACTTCGCGGCGTATTGGTTGTATCTCATGGATCGTGAAGACACCGCCTGGTATGCGAGCATGCGCTTTTACAGGCAACCGACCGCGGGTGATTGGGACTCTGTGTTTCAGCGAGTGCAGGCGGACCTGCGGACATTGGTCACTGATTCGCGCCGCGGCGGAGAACGCGTCGTCCATTAACGATGTGAACGTTGACGACGTGAGCATTGACGACGTGAACTTCGACGACGTGGAGAATTCAGGCCGGGTGATTGCACCGGCTCCCGCAAACGCCTACGGTTGACAGCAGTACTCCCGGGGCAATTTTTCAGCATGTCCACACGTCACCTCAGCGTTTTTGCGCTGCTGATTTTTGGTTGGCAACCCTTTGTTAACGCGGCCGAACCCGACTGGAAAGCACTCCAGGCGGAAACCCTGCAGCATTTCCAGAAGCTCGTGCAATTCGACACCAGCGATCCGCCTGGTAAAGAGATCGAAGCAGCGGAGTACCTGCGTGATGTGCTCGCCGCAGAAGGGATCAGTGTTGAACTTCTGGCCCTCGAACCTCACCGCCCTAACGTTCTGGCGCGAATCAAAGGCAATGGCAACAAGCGGCCACTGTTGATACTGGGACATACCGATACCGTTAGTGTGCAGCCCGACAAGTGGCAGCACCCTCCGTTTGGTGGGGTCCGCGAAAACGGCTGGGTCTATGGTCGTGGGACAGTGGATGACAAAGACAACGTCGTCGCCGCGCTCATGACGATGCTGCTGATAAAGCGGTCTGCCATCGCGCTCGATCGCGATGTGATCTTTCTCGCCGAGTCGGGTGAAGAAGGCTCCACGCGTGTCGGCATCCAATACATGGTCAATGAACACTTTGACAAAATCGACGCGGAGTTCTGTTTCGCAGAAGGCGGCGGAATCAGCCGCCGCGACGGCAAAGTGGTTCAGGCGGGTATTGCCACGTTGGAAAAACAACCTCGAGCGATTACGTTGACGGCCAAGGGCCCAGCAGGTCACGGCTCTGTACCCCTCGAGCAGAATGCGTTGGTGCACTTGTCAAAGGCCATCGCGGCACTGGCTGACTGGCGTATTCCCATACGGCTGAATGAAACGACTACAGCTTACTTTCAGCGCCTGGCGGCCATTGCACCACCGGAAAAGGCCAAGTACTACGCGGATATCCTGCATCCGGATCCGACGCTTCGAAACGCAGCAGATGACTGGTTTCGAAAAAACGAGCCGGCTCATGCGTCGATGGTGCGCAGTTCGATATCGCCCACAATCGTGCAGGGTGGCTATCGCGTGAACGTCATTCCCTCGGAAGGTACGGCTACCATTGATACCCGGATCGCACCTGGGGAAGACGCAGAAGCTTTCATTGAAGCCGCGCGTCGGGTCATCAACGACCCCGCGGTAGATGTGAGCTGGGCACCCCGCGATGTGCGTCCACAGGGAGGTTCTCCACTCGGCACCGAGGCGTTTCGTGTTCTGGAAGCAACAGCAGGCCGAATCTATCAGGCGCCAGTTTTGCCGATGATGCTCACGGGTGGCACCGACATGGCCTACCTTCGCGCCCGTGGCGTGGCTTGTTATGGCATTGGACCGGCGGTGGATGCCGAAGATGGTCCTAAAGGGTACGGCGCCCACAGCGATCAGGAGCGTATTCTCGAAGCAGAACTGTATCGGTTTGTACAATTCCACTATGAGAGTGTGGTCGGTTTGGCGGGGTCTGCGCGCTAGGAACCTCGTGTAGGAGTGGCTTCGAAGCCGCTCCTGCCACGGCACATCCAGATCAGCGCCGCTTAAACTCGATGTGCAGCTCGTTCAGCGCACGGAGCGCGTAATTCGGATAGTGCCGAAGGTTGTTCTTGCCTTCGGCCATCCAGAAGTCGTCGACATGATCGATGAACGCCTTGAAGCCCCAATACAGCTCGCGGCGTGCGAGCGGTGCACCCAGACAATAGTGCGTACCTGAACTGAAGCCCAGGTGATTGGCCGCAGCCTTACGCTCAAGATCAATCTCATCGGGGCGTTGAAAGTGCCTCGGGTCACGATTGCCCGCGGCGAATCGTGCATCGATAGCGGCACCTTTTGAAATTTTCACGCCATGCAGTTCGACGTCGACCTTGGCGATCCGTGAGAGGCCTTGTACCGGGCTTTCGAGACGCACCACTTCCTCACAGAAGGTTCGCAGGTACTTCTCAGGGTCTGATTTCAGTTTCTCCCAGACGCTTTGATGCCGTGCCAACAACATGATGCCGGCGGACAATCCGTTAGTGGTGGTTTCTGAGCCGCCAACAAACGTGTCCTGCATCATTTCTGCATGGAGCTCGTTGTCATTGAGTGGTCGTCCCCAACCCGGTACTTCCGTATTGACAAGATCTGACAACAGCGTGTCGTCAGGCGCTCGACGAAGCCTTTCAAAGATCGGCTGAAAGAAGTGTTGGGCCTGGATTTCCATTTGCGTGCACCAGATCACCTGTTCTTCGGTGAGACCAAAACCCGTACCACGAAACCAGGCATCGGTCCACGCCTTGATCTGCCAGATGTCTTCATCTTTCGCACCCATCTGTCGACAAATGATGATGAGTGGCAAGGGGACAGCGAATTGACGGACGAAATTGCAATGGCCGTCATCGATGAATCGACCGATGAGTTCGTAGGCCAGCGACTCCACTTCCGGATCAAGCTGATCGATACGTTTGGGGCGAAATGCTTTGTCGAAAATGGATCGCATCTGCTTGTGGTCGGGATCGTCTCGAGCCGCCAATGACGCACCCGGCACCCAGCCTTTTTCAAGAAACAGGCGATGGGCGATTTTCTGATTAGCGTTGTGATACGCCGGGTCGTTGCTGTAGCGCAGATTAGAAAACCGTTCAGTGTCTGCGCAGATCATGCGCAAGTCTTCGTAACGGGTGACGACATAAAGACCGGTGCGTGGATCCTGGAAGACGGGGGCTTCTTCGCGGAGTAGTTCATACGTTGGAAACGGGCACTCCAACACTTCAGGATCAGCCAGTGTGGCTTCTGCCACCGAATGCGGACATACAGGAGTGTCCATCCGGTTGATTTCAGACATAGACAAGTCCTCCGTAGGTTCTGCGCAATGGCGCGAGTTGTCGTTTGCCCTGTTAACGCCGTCGCCCAAATGGCCGTAACAGCTTTTCAAAACTCAGGTAGAAAGAATCTTCGCCATTTTCCGCACGTCCATAGCCGAGAAACAACGGACCCAGCGGCGTATCCAGCCCAAGAAACGCGCTGCCAGAGACAATCAATGAGTCAAAAGACATGTCGTCGCGGTCAAACCAGACGTTGCCCGCTTCGACGCTGCCGCCGATGTAGGCCGGCAAACTGAAGAGCCGGGCGAGATCACCAAACCTTCGATAGTACACAACGCGAGCGTGGGCCATTTGAGTTCCAGCAAGTTCCTGATCCGGAAATCCAGAAAGATTCAGGAAACCACCCAATAGTCCGAGCCGCTGAAACAGGTCGTCATCGCCGCCGGAAAAGCTGCCTTGCAGACCAAAGAGCAAGTGGTGACGATCCCTGAGGCGCACGGCGGTATCGAAAACCAGGCTGACTTTCTCGCCCGACGCGTCACCTCCAAGCGAATCATCGTAGATGCTGGCATCCAGCGCGAAGCGGGAGCCGATCGATGGGAAATCTACGCTGTCGATGGAGTCCCAGGTCACGCCGAAATAGCTCGACGTAAAATCACTCTCGATGTGTTCAAACTCCGCACCGCGTGACGATCGCAGGTCAGCTCGATCCCTCCCCAAGGCGCTGCCAATTTCGATGCGAAGCGTCGGCACCGGGTTGAAGCCCACACTGACGCCGTGTTCTCCACGCGTGAGTCGATAGGAGGCGAATACATCGGAAGTTGGCCGAAGCGTCTGATTGAACGCGACATAGTCCACGTAGGGCAGAACATACCAACGCGCGAGACGGCCCCAGGGTTGGTATAACTCGCTGCGAATGCCGGTACGTTTTCCGGTTTCGAGACGGTTGCGCCATTCACCGCCGCGCGGGTTAATGCCCGTGGCAGTCGATTCGATGGCAACGGAATAGTTGGTACTGCCACGAAAGTCGTCGTAGAGTTGCAGTCCGAAGGCCAAGAAGTTAGGTCCCCAACCCTTGTCGACGGGCAGGATTTGGATACCTCGTTGCCCATCCGCTTCGCGCGCACTCCATGAAATTCGTTCATAACTGCCTCGACCGAAAGCCAGGCTGATGTCTTCTTCGAGGGAATTGAGGTCGAGGGGGGTATCGCGGCCTTGTGTGATTTGTTCGGCAACAAGTCGAGCGCTGCGACTGCGATGGGTCGCGACTTCAACGAACTCAATCAGCGGCAAGTCAAAGCTTAAGGTGCGGCGTGACGCCACATGTGCGGCGTAGACTTCATCACTCACCGCGAGCGCATCCAACGCATCAACTTGGTCATTGGTGGCCGCTTCCCCGTCAGCAATCGCGTCGACGACCTTGTCAAAACCTGTAGCGCCAACGGTGTCGAGTTTGGGTCGAATCAGAACGTCGCCACCTTTCATGGTCGACAACATTTGCAGGGTTCGCTGCCGCATGAGCATGTCGAGCATCTGGCGCGCTATGGCGATGGATGAGCCGAGCTCAGCGTCGGTCGCAAGCGGAGAGCTGACATCCACGGCGATGATGCGATCAGCCCCCATGGCGCGTACGACATCGATGGGCACGTTGTTGAAGACGCCACCATCGACCATGAGCTTGTCGTCAAGACGAATCGGTGCGAATGCTCCGGGAACTGACATGCTGGCACGCACCGCTGCAGCGAGATCACCTTTGCCATAGATCACGCCAGTACCGTTGCCGATGTCGGTACCGACGCAGGCGAACGGAATAGGTAGGTCCTTAAACTCCGCTACATTCCACGCGGGTAGAAGCAATCTTCTGAGGAGCAACAGCAACTTCTGACCTTGAATTGCGCCTCGTGGAATCAGCACTTTGCCGTCGCGATAGCCGAGTTTGAAATCCAGGAGGTATCGATAGTCTTCGTCCTTGCGTCGCATCGGTAGCTTCGCACGGATCGGTTCATCGTCGAACATATCCTTCCAGTCGATGCCCGCAACAATGGCTTCGATTTGGTCCGGGGTATAACCCACGGCATAAAGGCTGCCCACAATGGAGCCCACGCTGGTACCAGCGATGGCACATATGGGAATACGCTCCCGCTCGAGGACTTTAAGAACGCCGATGTGGGCCGCTCCACGAGCGCCACCCCCGCCGAGGACGAGGCCGATGCACTTGGGTTGTTGGGTGGGAATGGGTTTCGCTGGTGCCGCCATCACGAACGGCAGTGATGTAAGGAGGAGCGCACCACTGATAAAAATTGTCAGAAAATCGCGGAACACTCGAGGAGTGAAAAGGCTCACGAGGGTTCGTCCAAGGCAACCAGGTGTCGTGATCTTGATAACCGATTCCTTACTGGCGCGCGAACGTCAGGCGCGATCAAAACGCATATGAATCTGCTTCAGCGCTCGCAGCCAAAAACCCGGGATATGGGTGTAATCGTCTTTTTCAGGAACGGGCCGCATGTTTTTGACGCGACTGAACAGGATTTCCCATGCGAGCCATTGTTCGTATCGACTCAGAGTTGCACCCGGACAAACGTGCTCGCCTAAACCAAAAGCGAGGTGTCGGCCGGCGTTTTTGCGCTCGAGGCGGGGTGTGACGGGGTCCGGGAATCGTGCGGGGTCGTGATTGCCAGCACCATAACGTATCGATAGCGTCGCGCCTTTCGGTACGTTGAAGCCGTTGATGTCGGTTTCTTCCGTGACGTGACGGAAGAGTCCTTGCGTTGGTGATTCGATGCGCAGGACTTCCTCAACCCAATTCCGAATCTTGGTGGGGTCTGCCTGGAGTGCTGAATAAGCATCGGGATTTCGAAAAAGGAGCCACAGGCCATTGGCAATGGCGAACGCAGTGGTTTCATTACCACCGATGAGCAGGTGATCGACGATGCCGATGATCTCTGTATCGGTCAGTGGTCGATGACGATCAATTTCGACGTCAAAGAGCTCGATCCGGGTCAGGTGGGTGATGATGTCGTCCTTCGGCCTGCGGCGCTTCTCGCGCATCGCATCAAAGATGTAGTGCTGCAGTTCGATGTGTTTTTCTACGGCCCAGATTTCCTGTTCCAGGGAAAGACCACGGGAGAAGGGCAGCACCCACGCGTAAGACCACTCTTTGAGTTTCGGTAAGTCCATTCGCGGGAAACCGAGCAGCTCGCCGATGACGATCATCGGTAGAGGTTCAGCGAAGTCCTTCATGAACTCCACTTCGCCTCGATCGATCCAGGTGTCGATCAGCTCGTTGATCACCGTTTTGATGAAAGGCTCTTTTTCCTTGATGGCGGTGAGTGTCAGCTTGGGATCAACCAGGGCGCGATAGTGTTTGTGCTTGGGCAGGTTCTCACCGAGGGAGGTGTAGCGACGCCAGCCCTTTTTCTCATAAAGGTCACGCGCCTCTGCATGTTTGATCAACGGTTCTTTGCCCTGGACATCAGGTCCTGCGGTGAAGAGCGTCGGGCGTCGCAGTACGTATTCGATGTCGTCATAACGCGTCAGCACATACATGCCGACTTGAGGCATGAAATAAATAGGTGCTTCATCACGTAATACGTTGTACGCGGCGAACCAGTTTTCCTGAACCCGCGGGTCCATAAAGTCGATTTCCGCCGCGTGGTTGAAGGGGCAGGCTCCGGAAGTGGTTGATGAGGTCTCAGTGGTCATGAACAGGCATCCCGACAGGTTGATGAACCGAAGCGTACGGAGCCCGGGAGATATCCGCAATTGCCGGTCACGGCGAGCCTCACTGTTCCTTAATTTCTGATCAAGGCTATGAAAATGGCGACTTTTTCGATGGGGGTATGCAGGGGAGGATAAGCCACCAGTCTTTTAGCAGTACGAGGGATCTTGAGATGTCTGGAGAACTATCGACACACAGCATGATGCGCGAGCTCGCTCGGAGCCCGAGCGCCCACTCGTTCACACGTGGTTCGTCCGATGGGTCACCGGCTCCGGTACCGATTCGATCCCGTTTTCGTCGCGCCCTTGAGGCAGGCGAAGGGCGGACCTACGAACAGGTCTGGGAACACTACGCCGCTGAGCGTTCATTGGCAGAACGGCTGCGAAACTCCGAACTATCTGATCGTGTGACCCTCTACCGTAAGGTCTACAACGAGCTTTTTAACCGTGTACCTCACCACCCGCAGCTCACGCGTAAGGCAACCGAGGATGAGCTTCGCGTCGAGCTCGAGCGACAGCGGTCCTTCCTGGATCGTCACGTCAAACCGGACGATAGGTTGCTGGAAATTGGCGCTGGTGATTGTTCGCTCTCGCGGCAGATGGCTCGTTTGTACAAACACGTCATCGCCGTTGATGTGTCCGAGTGCATCTCGGCGTCGGCGCAATGGCCCAACAACTGTGAGTTTCGCCAAACAGATGGCACTCGGCTTCCGGTGGAGTCGGCGAGTGTGGATGTCGTCTACTCCAATCAGCTCATGGAGCATCTGAATCTGGATGATGCGGTTGCCCAGCTTCGCGAAATTGCGCGAGTTCTCAAAGCCAGCGGATGTTATGTCTGCGTCACACCCAACCGCGCGGCAGGACCTTGGGATGTTTCTGTGTACTTCGACGAGGCTGCGCGGGGGTTGCATCTGCGTGAGTACAGCGTCGATGAACTCAAGGGACATCTGATGGACAACAGACACAGCGAGCTCGGGCGCCCTTGTTGCCCGTGAGCTTCGCGCATAAAAACCATGGCACCGTTAACTGCCTTGTTTGTCATCACAACTTCGCCGACAAAACTGGAAGTGGGCTATGCCTTGAATGTCATCGCGACCATAACGAGGTGCGCGCGTTACGGGAAGAGCAGTTCCATGGCCTATGTAGAGACTGTCACCACGAGCAGCAAGGCGAAGGCGAGAAACATGGTCCGGTCCGAGAGTGCAGTGGCTGTCATGTGGCCGATACTGATCCCTGATTTGCGGATGGGTTTCGGCCTGGACTTTCGGCAATGTCGCCGGCATTGCACACAACACCGCGCGCGATATTCAGGTCAGACCGACGCCGCTCACTGCCGAAGCTGATCGTGTCTCCGAACCTTGTCCTCGACAACACCGCACAACATCCCGGTGGCGTTGCTTCCGCCAACACTCGTGGCATCGGTGCGTCCGAAGTTGAGATGAACTTCGATCCGGCCGTAGGTGTGATACTGACCGGCACCTACGATGATCAAGGCGACGGGTTCCATACAACCCGCCTTGCGGACAACGAACTACGAACAGCAGACCCATGAACTGCGACTTAACGGCGCACTCTTCTTCATGGACTACCAAGACAAACAGGAAGAGCATCAATTGCCCTCGCGTACCAGCGGCACCGGCCAAGTTGCGCTCGTAACGAACGCCTCGACGGCACAGATGTATGGCCTCGCGCCCGATATCACCTCGTTGCCCACGGATAACCTCACGTTGCCTGGCAACGTCGGTTTGTTTGAAGTCGATTTTGCCAACAAGCCTGAGCTGACGAACGACTCACAGGACCTGGTGAGTGCTTCCCTCAACTACGCGATAGGTCTCTGGCAGTTTGCGTCCTTTGGTCACGACCCGCTTGATGAAACGGCCCTTTGGAGCTGTTTTTTTCGCACGAAATTCTTGAAGGCGCGACGGAAATTAAACGTTGGCGCGTAGAAGCTCTCGACGGTAAAGCCTGTCCTGGGAGGGAGGGACGAACCCATCGCCAATTCGTAAGGAGTTCTACGATGATGATTCGACGTATGGTTCTCGTGGCATTGGCCGCTTCAGCAACGGTTGCTTCGGTGCAGGCATCACCCGCACACGAGGCTGCGCATGTGCTCACGCCAACAGCCGAAGAGGTGCTCGATACGGGACTGCGAGCCGGCAGCCTTTCCATCGGTACGGTGATGGACGAGGTTGCCCGGCTTGAAGTATCGCAGCGTCCTTCCGGGCGACCGGGTGGTGCAACGGGTCGTCCCGGTGGTGCGACCGGTCGTCCGAGTGGCACCCGTCCTGCGGATGCACCACGTGATGGTAGTGGTCGTCGACCCCGAGGTTAACGAAGCGAAAAAAAAGCGGCCCCTAAGGGCCGCTTCATCTGCTTCAGGGTTTCCCCTTAGTGCAGGTGTTTACTTCAGATGGTAGGTCAAGGACGCCGTGATCAAACGCGGGTAGCCGATTGAACCTGTGAGGTCAGAGATGCCAGTCCCGGCGATCGTCTTCTGCAACGGCTTGTCGCCAATACCCGTGACGTAGATCTCGTTCGCACAGTTGGAACAGATCAAGCCGAGCTCCCATGGGCCATCCTGTTGATACAGCCGGGCCGACAGGTTGCTCACCGTGCGTGCCCGAACGTCAGTATTCGGTTGACGGCGGGTCTTGAAGCCTTCGTTGTGATGAATCACATCGGCGGTGAGTTCGATGCCCCAGTTGCTCGTGACCATCGTGTCGAACGAAGCACCAATGTTCACCTGCAACGGTGGGCCACCATAACGTTCGCCTGAAAGGTCTTGCACGTTGGCGCCGAGGACGGGGTCCCGATGGCAGCCTGGGCCGGTCGCGCGGACGGCCTGCGCGGTATGGCACTGTGCGTCTGCGAACTTGTCAAACTTCAGACGGGAGTACTGGGCGGCAGCGCGGAGCTGCAGGGCTTCGGTCGCCTGGAAGATGACCGATCCTTCGATACCTTCACTGGTTGCAACCGCAGCGTTCTGGGTTGAGAAAGTTGTGGTTGTCGAATCAAACACCGCGACCTGCAGGTCCTTGTACTCGTAGGTGTAGACGATCAGGTCCGCGGAAAGACGGCCATCGAGGTAATAACCCTTGATGCCAGCCTCGAATCCTTCCACTTCCGTTTCATCAAAGATGAAGTAGTCGTCGATCACCGCTTGGCTGTTGAACCGTACGAGGTTCGGCACCGTACCCGGGTTGGAGATACCGAAGGACTGGAAGCCGGTCTTGTACGCCGCATAGATCATGATGTCGTCGAGGGGCTTCCAGCTCACCGTCACTTCGGGCGAGAGGTTGTCGGACTTGCCTTCCGGCGCGTAGAACGCACCTGCGGGCGAGAAGTTGAGACCACGCTCGTAGAGGTTGCCGCCGAACGAGTCACGCTGCTCATCGGTATAACGAACCCCGCCGGTGACGGCCCACTGGTCATTGATGTCCCAGTCGATGCTGCCGAAGAACGACAGACTCTCGATGTTGTTATCCCAATGCTGGTGGTAGTTGATGCTGGTGCCGGGGTAGAGACTTCCTGGTCGCTGATCCGGACCACCGACAAACGCCGTTGGCAGAATTTGTACGGGCGCATCGAGGTCGCGGAACGCGTCCTCGTAGAAGCCGCCGATCATGAAGTTGATAGGGCCATCGAAGTCGGACTGCAAACGGAATTCCTGGGTCCAGCTGTCACCGCTTTCACCTTGCTTCGATACGACGATGGCATAGCTCGTGTAGTCATAGTTGGTGAGCTCGCGGTGACGGTAGTCCCAGTAACCCGTCATCGAAGTCAGCGTGAAGTTGCCCAGCTCAAGATTCATCTCGAGGGTGTGCATTTCATTCTGCAGCTTGTTGTGCGGTTTCGAGTCCTCGGTCCAGTTCGGCATGTTGTTGGCGATGTTCGCTGGCGCCAACGCACCATTGCGCTCAAGCCGTGGATGACGGTCGAGGCAAGTCTGGGTGGGATCCGGGAACATGAGATAATACGGGTTGCCTCCAGGGCCATCGGCACAGGAGTAGAGCACCGTACGACCGGCGTCGTTCTGCCGGGAATAGGACTTGAACAGTTTCAGTGTGGCATCGAAGTTGTCTACCGGTTCCCAGACGGCGGTCACACGAACGATGTTCTGATCCTGCTTCGGATAGTCATCGTATGCTTTGCCACGTGTCGGGCCACCGTTCAGGCCAGTGGTGTTGAGAACGCCGGCATTGTTCTTCAGATACCCGCCCTGCATGTTCTGGTAACGACCTGCAACACGCAGTGCAAGGGTGTCACCTACCGGGAAGCTGAGGCCGGCTTCAAGCACCGGGTCTTCCGCGACGAACTCGTACGCCGCGCGCACGAAGCCGTTCATCTCTGCACCCACTTCAGGTGTCACGGACGTCACTGCGATCACACCGGCCGGACTGTTTTTGCCAAAGTACAGGGCCTGTGGACCTTTGAGCACTTCAATGGCTTCGAGATCGAAGAAGCCGGTATCCAGCATGTGGCCGCGGCTGAATGACATGCCGTCGATCACGAGGGAAACCGGTTGGTCAGCACCGTAGTCGACGGCGAGGTTGCCAACACCACGGATGAAGATCGAGCCACCGGCTCCACCGCCTGCACCGTGACCGATTTGCACACCCGGTATCCGCGTTGTCAGCTGGTCCAGGTCGCGTGTCAGGTAACGTTCGACGTCTTCCTGGCCCATAGCCGCCACGGCAACAGGCGCGTCCACAAGACGTTCTTCACGCTTTCGCGCCGTAACGACGATCTCTTCAATCGCCAATGAATTAGCTGCTTCTTCGGCCTGCGCTGTGACGCTGCCGAAACCGAGCCCGACCATGACTGCCGTCAGCGCCGTCGTCGTCAGCCCTAAGGCTCCCAACTTGCGCCGAATCGACAGACGAGTCGGTGACCCGGGTGAAATCCCCAAAGGTTGCACCATTTTAATCTCTTCCACTTATCGTTGACGAAACGCCGCTGGGACATGGAGGACAAGGAAGCGAATTGTGCGCGACAGCTAAAACACGCCTGATGTTCTCTCCTCATATCTACAGCGTACGAACCGGACTTCTATATAAATCAAATTGTTGCAACTTGGAAGCGGAGAAGACAATCCTGACGGTTTTCGAATCCAGGCGGATTGGGCAAATCACAGCACCGATTCAAAGGTCTCCAGATCGGGATGACCGAGGTACGTTCCTCTCGGCGCCGACGCCTGAGCATGCGCGCGGCGAAAGTTGTCGGACTCTGTCCAGGCAATGAACGCGGCGCGTGATTCCCAGGTGCTGTGTGATGCGTAGAGCACGTGGTCTTCGCGCACGGGTCCTTTCAAAAGATGAAATGACTTGAATCCAGGTACCTCGTCGAGGAACGACTCGCGCTCCTGCCAGATTTTTTCAAAGCCGGCTTCAAAGCCCTTGGCGATGCGGAAACGATTCATGGCGATGAACATAGTTGGATTCTCCTGCTGAAAACAATCGATTGGCCGACGAAGCATCAGTCTTTGCGATAAGAGGCTTCGCGTTCGCGTGATGCATGCACGATGGGGATGTCCTCAAACCTCAGCGGTTGCATGTGTTTCTTGCGAGCGAGCGCAGCAGCAACAAAAGGCGCGAGTTCCGCCTGTTTACGTGCTTCCCGTTGCGCTTGGTGAGGTTTGAACTGAGGCAGGACTTTGTCCCCAAAAAGTTCAAGCCCTTCGCAGATCCATTCATGACGGTTCTTGCCGCCTTGTTGCAGAAAAATGATCTGATCGATTCCTGCCGCCTCGAACTCGCGAATGTGCTGCGCAAATTGATCCGGGGTTCCGATTCCTGGCGCTGTCAGCGAAGGTAAGTCCCTGTCGCGTAGGGCTTCGTACTCGGCCCACAACGAGGTGTGTCCTGGTTTGATGTCGTTGGCGACGAGCGCGTTGATAGCGTACCGGAAGAATGCAAAACCATCGACGCCACGACGTCGTCCTTCCGCAGGGTCTTCATGCAGTGAGAAACCGGCGACGACAGCGAGATTGGCGTTCACCACATGGCTGACAGGCACACATTCTTCCGATTTGATGATGCTGTAGTAGGTGTCGGCCCAGGACTTGGCCTCCTCCGGATCCACGAAGGTGAAGGCGAGGGCGCCAAGACCGTTACGTGCGGCGACCTCAATGGTCTTGCGGTTAGTGCAAGCCATCCACATGGGTGGGTGCGGTTTTTGGAAAGGTTTCGGAAGGACATTGCGGCAAGGCATTGAAAAGCCTTGGCCTTCGTAGCCTGGGTAAGGTGTCATCACCATCATGTTGGCGATCTGTTCGGCGGCCTCCAATGACAACGCACGCTTCTCTCTCGCAGGGATGCCATAGCCGTGCAGTTCCAGACGTGTGGCACCTTCGCCAATCCCAAAATCTACACGGCCATTGGAAATGAGATCCAGCATGGCGACCGATTCTGCGGTACGGGAAGGGTGGTTGTAGTTGGGAATGACCTGGCGGATGCCGAAACCCACCCGTATGTTCTGGGTTCGTGCTGCGAGCGCGGTCAGAAATACGTCTGAGGCTGAGCAGTGGGAATACTCTTCAAGAAAGTGGTGCTCGACCGCCCACGCGTGGTCGATGCCGATTCGGTCCGCAAGGCACACCTGTTCGATGGCTTCGTGAATCAGGCGATGTTCGGAATCTTCAGTCCAGGGCTTGGGTAACTGCAGTTCATAAAAGACACCGAATCGCATGCAGGCTCCTGAATCGTTCCTGGGTAGTTAGGTTGGAGCATACACGCAGGTCTTGTTGCATGAAGCCCCTGAGTCCGAGGCCCCTGAGCCTGGACGGTACATCAGTCCTTAAGCTGCGACGCCACACGCTGTGAGACCTGCTTATAGAGTTCTTCGCCCCAAGCGCCCGCTTTGCCATTGAACAGAAACTCAGGCGGTACAACTTCTGGACCCTCACCTGGAGCAGTGGGTGGTGAGAAGTAACCGAGCGCGTAGGAACCCATGGTGTAACCCATCAGTTCACGCAGCTCTGGTGCCAGCGTTCGTGCGATATGAGGTGGACATGAAAGGTACTGGTTTTCTTCCTGGCGTAACCAGCCGAGGGTGTAGGTGATGTTTATACCGATGCGTTCAGCGTTACTTTGATTCCGTCCGCCGCTGTGAATCACCGAACCGGAGTAGATCAAGACGGAACCCGCTTTCATTTCCGCGTAACCAATTTCGGTGGAGTCAGCACGCCGGTCATCACCCCATTGATTGGAGCCCGGCTCTACGCGCGTTGCACCGTTTTCGAAATTGAAATCAGTGATCGCCCAGATCGTATTGAACTGCGGCTCGATGTTGCGGGGAATGAATCCACCCCAAGCGAGTCGATCTCGATGCAAAGGCTGTTCTCCTTGGCCCGGAAGAATACGAATGACTTGGGTGAGGTGGAGCTGGATGCGGTCCGTGAAAGGCGCGAGGAATGAACGTGCGCCGCCAACGATCAAAGGATGCATGACGAGGTCACGACAAGCCGGCGAACGGGCGACCAATGCGCCCGTGCGTGTGGTTTCACGGCCGGTGAAATCATCACGCCCTCGGTCAGTGGCTTCTACATACGGCATGATTTCGCCATGGACCTGCGCAAGGACTTCGTCATCACAACACGCCGTCGATAATGCAGGCGCCATCTCGTTTGACCAGATCACTCACCGTGTCGATAGAAGCAGAGGCGGGTATGTGTTCGAGTCGGGGTGCTGCCATGTTGTTTCTTCCCTCGAGGGCGCGTGGATTGGACCGAGTCTACTGCAGCGAGTGATCCGATCGACCGGTCATGCTTAACCTCAGGAAGCTCTGATTAATGTCTATTTCCGCCATAGCTTCGTTAGTCGTCGTTCCGGAAAATCGCGGAACTACTGCATTTCCGCGATTATCCTTCACTCCTCCAGCCTTGCTCTGACGAAAATATCCTATTAATCAGCGTGTCCCTAAGGAATCGAGGTTGCGTGATTACGCAGGTTTGTTTGACCGACTGGAGGGTCGTCACCATAATAGTCGCCCTTTCGCCGCACCCGTGGCCAAATTGGATAAGGCACCGGTCTACGAAACCGGAGATTGCTGGTTCGAACCCAGCCGGGTGCGCCATTTCTGCTGATGTGGTTTGTTCACGTAGTCCGATATGAATAGTCCGACATGAATAGCCCGACATGACGTTGTTCTTATGACCGACCCTCAAATCTCCAGGCCAGAAGATTCGGAAGTCGACGCTGAAGAAAAAAAGTTCCATGGCTGGCGGCTTCTGGGTTACATCATGCTCGTCGTATTGGTGCTCGCCATAGTGGCAGGAGTCGTTGATTGGATGGTCTTGGGACCATTGCTCGGTCGGGCTCTCTAGTCGGACGGAGCGTGCGCAGTCGCTCACGTCCAAGTGACTTCACGTCTTCAGTTTTATTCCGGGGCGCGATTGCCTAGACTCGCGAGCCTGGGGGAGAAATTCATGTATTTGAAATCAGCCTGGATGATGGTGATCTTCTTGGTGCTCGTGTCCTCCGCAGCGATGGCGGCCGGCGAGTATTGGGTGGTACTCGGCAGCTTTAGCAAGGACAGCAGCATCGATGCTGAGAAAGCTCGGGCCACGGGTCTTGGCCAATCACTGACGGTCGCAGCGGTGGATACCGCGCGTGGACCGATGCAACGACTGATGGCGGGGCCATTTGATGACATGTTCGAAGCGCAGTCAGTATCGAAGACTGCCCGTAGCCAAGGCTACCCAGATGCGTGGCTCGTCAGGTTGGATAACGGTCCAACTTCTGCTTCTAGTTCTCCTTCCGCTCCGCCTGCAGCTGAGGCGCCAGCAAACCCGGTTGAAACGGTAGCGCCGGTCGCGGCAACAACCCTTCCGGAAGTGGCTACACCGGAAGATACTTCTGCCGTGCTGGATCGTTTGCCGCCCCTCAATGCTCCAGATACGGATCGTCAGCAACAAGGAAACACACGCGAACTGATCGATGGTGTGGAGAAAGACGTTCCCGATAGCGCACCACCGGGTTACAACCTCAATAAGCTCAGGCGGGATGCGCAGGCCCGTCCACCACCAGGGACGGGCAATGCACCGGGGACGATGCAACTCGACCTCAACATCGGTGCTCCGATTACCCTGTCCCGCCTTCCCCACGCAAATACCTCAGTAGACATCGACGGCAAGTTAAAAGAGCCGATCTGGCAAACCCTCCCCGTCATCTCCGACTTCCGAGTCACCGAGCCCGATACCGGCGCTGATGCAGAACTCCTCACCGACGTCCGTGTGTTCTATACGGAAGAGGGGATCTACATCAGCTTCGATATGGTTGAACACCAGGAACAACTCGTGCAGTGGATCAGCTCGCGCGATCAGGTCCAGCTAAACCGCGACCATGTCGGCATCATGCTCGACACCTCAGGTGAAGGGCTTTATGGCTATTGGTTCATGATTGCGCTGGGGGACAGCCTCGCTGACGGCACGGTTCTGCCGGAACGGCGCACCACGCCCAACTGGGATGGTGTCTGGTATGGACGATCAGCGGTCACGAGCAAAGGTTGGAGTGCTGAGTTTTATCTGCCATGGTCCCAAGTGGCGATGCCAAAACACGAAGGCCAACGGCGGATGGGCCTGTACGTTTCGCGCAAACTGTCTGCGAAGGATCAACGGTGGTCGGTACCCACATTGCCACCCACTGCGTCCCGATTCATTTCTGCGTTCCGTCCAATTCACCTCGAAGGGGTTGATCCCAAACAGCAGTGGAGCCTCTTCCCCTATGCCGCGGCTACACAAAATGAGGTCGAAGACGGGCTGACGTTCAAGGCGGGTGCCGATGTGTTCTGGCGGCCAAGCACGAACTTCCAGCTTACGGCGACACTGAATCCTGATTTCGGCAATGTCGAAGCCGATGACGTGGACGTGAACCTGACCGCCTTTGAAACGTTCTTTCCAGAGAAACGACTTTTCTTCGTAGAAGGGCGGGAGATTTTTGATACAACGCCCCGATCCGATACCCAGCGTAATCGTGAACCCACATCGGTGTTGAACACGCGGCGTATTGGCGGTCGATCAAATGCACCACGCAACGTGCCACCCGGAGTGCGTGTCCCGAATCGGGAGTTGAATCAGCCCGTCGAATTGACTGCGGCCTTGAAAGCCACTGGGCAGCTTGGTGGATTGCGTTACGGACTTCTCGGCGCAACGGAAGACGACGTGAAGTTCGATATCCCTGGCGGCAACTTACGTCAAGCTGGTTCCGATTACGGCGTAGCGCGATTTCTCTACGAAGGCAGTTACCGCGGCGCTTATTACGGCATCGGTACCATCTCCACCGCAGTAGTTCATCCGGATGCGGATGCGTTCGTGCAGGGTATAGATGCTCACTTCCTGTCACCGAATGCGAAGTGGAAGATCGACAGCCAACTGCTGTACTCCGATAAGGACGGCCTCGGCCAAGGTTCAGGCGGTTGGGTGGATGTGGTTTACACGAAACGGCGTGGACTCAACTTCACTGCAGGGTTCGATCACTACGACGACAAGCTCGACATCAATGACCTCGGGTTCTTGCGGCGTAACGATGCCACCAATGCGAGGGCAGGTGCCAACTGGACGCTGGTCAACCTCGGTTTCGCGCGGCAGTGGACACTCTTGCCCTTCACTCAGTTTGAAATCAATGGTGACGGCGACCATACGCGGCGGGGCTTCGGCTTCAATAATGAAATCCTGCTGAACAACTATGCCCGAATCGACGCCTACCTCTCTTATTTTCCAGAGCGAGACGAAGACAAAGAGAGTTTTGGTAACGGCACCTTCGTCACCAAAGGTCGCCATGACACCAGCGTCGACTACACCTCCAACACCTCCAGGAAACTCGCGTGGAGACTCGGCATCGATATCGATGGCGAGATCAGTGGTGGTGACACCTATAAGGCGCGTGCAGGGTTGATCTGGCGTCCGTTAGATCGTTTGTCACTCGACCTGCTGGCTGAATATTGGGAACGCGGTGAGTGGCTGTTGCACCAGGGGGGGCGTAACTTCACTACGTTCGACAGCCGTGAGTGGCGGCCCAAGCTCGCCTTCGAGTACAACTTCACCGCACGCCAGCAACTGCGTCTCTCGGCGCAGTGGATCGGTGTTCGTGCTAAAGCGGAAGACTTTTTCCTGATTCGTGATGGCGTGGAAAAACTCGCTCCAAACACACGACCCGCCAACGCCCATGATGGATTTTCGATTTCAAACGTCAACATCCAGCTGCGTTATCGCTGGGAGTTTGCGCCACTCTCCGATCTCTTTGTCGTCTATACCCTGGGCGGGGCGCAAACCTTGGCTCAACAACCGTTTGAAGATCTCTTTGATACTGTCCTTGAGGAACCTGATGTGGAACAGCTCGTTGTAAAAATCCGTTACCGGATTGGAAGCTGATGACGCAACTACCGCATGTCATCCTGCAAAAAGACCAGCACCGCCGCATTCTTGCGGGGCATGACTGGATCTATTCGAATGAAATCGACAATCAGAAATCGCGCCTGAAGTCCTTTGAACCGGGAAGTCCCGTCGACTTTGTGAGCCAACATGGCAAGTGGTTGGCGAGGGGTTATCTCAACCCTCATTCGTTGATTGCCGGTCGGGTGATGTCCAGGAATCACGATGAAGCCATCGACACCATATTTTTTACGCGCCGCGTAGAGGCCGCGTTAGCGCTTCGAAGTGGGCTATTTACAACGCCGTTCTACCGCCTGATCTATGGCGAAAGCGACGGATTACCGGGGTTGGTGGTAGATCGATTCAACGATGTCCTGGTCATGCAGGTGGGTACTGCCGGTATGGAGCGGCTCGTGGATACGCTGGTTGAAATTCTCGTACAGGTAACCGGAGCGCGGGCCATTGTTCTTCGCAACGATACCGGCGGACGTGAACTCGAAGGATTAGCCAGCGAGGTGCGCACCGTTCATGGCCCGGAAACAGAGCAGGTTGACCTTCAAGAAGGTGGTCTGACCTTTTCCA
Organism: Gammaproteobacteria bacterium; assembly: GCA_005799745.1. Lineage (GTDB taxonomy): Bacteria > Pseudomonadota > Gammaproteobacteria > Pseudomonadales > Azotimanducaceae > SYFY01. Next base: position 1,483 of record SYFY01000102.1, on the reverse strand, counting down.
TTCCAGTAGCAACGGGGCAAAAAACCGGCTGGTTCTTTGATCAGGCTGACAATCGACGCGGACTTCAGCGTTATTTGCGGGGTGGCCGGGTACTGGATGTCTTCACCTACCTCGGTGCTTGGGGACTTCGAGCCGCAAAGTCCGGTGCGAAGGACGTGGTTTGTGTGGACGCTTCCGCATCCGCATTGGGCGGCGTGACGGAAAACGCGCAACGTAATGGACTTTCGCAGGTGCGAACGGAACAAGGTGATGCCTTCGACGTGCTCGATACATTGATGGCGGCCGGCGAGCGCTTTCAGACGGTGATCGTTGATCCACCGGCGTTTATCAAACGACGCAAGGATGAGAAGACCGGCGCTGCGGCCTACGAGCGCATCAACGCAGCTGCGCTGCGGCTGATCGAACCGGGTGGCACGCTGGTCACCGCATCCTGTTCACACCACTTGCATCGTGATGAGTTTGTGCGCTTGGTGCAGCGAGCAGCGCGACGAACGGAGCGTTCCTTGCGCTTGCTTGAACAAGGCGGGCAGGGACCGGACCATCCGATCCAACCTGCAATGCCTGAGACTGAGTACCTGAAAGCGCTTTATTTCGCAGTCGGCTGATACTTCAAGTGAGGGTCAATTCGTGTGCCGCTTTGTCGGCACCTTCTTGTCCTTCTTTTTTTCTTTCTCTTTTTTCTCTTTTAGCGGCTTGCGCGGCTTGCGGCTTTCTTCAGCCGGAGCAGAAGCTGCGATGCTCCGTTTAACCGGACGTGCTGGTGGCTGATCCCCCAAACGCGACAGCCGCAGCTGACGACCACACACCCAGGCGTTCGACAGATCATTGAAGATCGCTTTGGGCATGCCCTTGGGGAGATCGACTGTAGAAAATTCGGCATGAATGACGATCCGGCCGATATGGGCCGAGTCGAGCCCCGCTTCGTTGGCGATAGCACCGACGAGGTTTCCTGGTCCGACGCCGTGATCTGCGCCCACCTCAATGCGGTAGGTATCCGTCGCGTCATCGGTAATTCGATCAGCTCGGTTTGGCCGAGCCTTTTTCTCGAACCGTTCAGCGGTGAAATCTGCGCGTGGTGGACGCTCATCGCGTCGCGGTTGCATGTGCTGACGAGGTTCATCAGGTGGTAGTGCGAGGGGCCGATTACCAAGCACGAGACACCCCAATGCCGCAGCGATCTCCAGGGGCGTAACGTCCTGCTCCTGTTGGAACTGTTCGATGATTCCCTGCATAAAAGGCAGTTCCGAAGACTGCAACGCCTCGCTGATTTTCTTTTTGAATCGCGCTACCCGGCTCGACGTGACGTCTGCCGCTGTGGGGAGTTCAAGGCGCGTAATGCGTTGACGCGTGGCGCGTTCGATGGACGCCAGGAGGCGTTGCTCGCGACTGGCCACAAAGAGAATCGCATCGCCTTGTCGACCGGCCCGACCGGTACGACCGATTCGGTGAATGTAGGATTCGTTGTCGTAAGGTATGTCGTAGT
>SYFY01000101.1 GCA_005799745.1 Gammaproteobacteria bacterium | reverse complement strand
GTAGCGCAAGGACATGTAGCGCAAGGATCAGACATCGCTCCAATCAACTACCGGAGGCCTAAGATGAACCGAGTCATTTTGGTGTTGCGGTGGAGCGCAATGGCTCCGCTCTGCATTTTTGCACTACTTTCGCTAGGGGCCTGTTCAACGGACCGATCTCACTCCCCTGGAGTGACGCGTCTTGCCAACGGTATCTGCACGACAGAAACGCCCATCGGATCACACCGACCGAAACAGGTGTGTCGTTCAAACGCCCAAATCGAAGCCGAGAAAAAGCAGGCGCAGCACGCACTGAATAAAGTTCGCAATACACCCAACAGCCCGGTGCCGAGGTCCTAGCCATTTGCGGACTGAACGCGACGAGTGCCCCTGACAATCTGGCGCAAACCTGAGACTATCGCAGGCGGAAGAGTATCGTCTCCGGTGGGGCGCACGGCCTTCAAAGCCGTTGAGGTGCGTAACCGTGCCTGGTGGGTTCGACTCCTGCCTCTTCCGCCAGTAATTGTTATAAATCATATAGTTACTATGGATTATAGGATTGAACCGCCATCTGACCCGCCAAACTTAGACCGCTTGCAATCCCCAGCACAACCAGTGTTCCATTCCGCGCCGCCGCATCCTGGGCGATAGACCGGATGGCGATGCTGACAAACAGAGTCCAGGCGGGTGATATCGCGGCGATATCAGATGCCGTGCCCGCCAAGACGATTGCTTATTGAATGAACCGCCAACGGCGTAAAATTTTTGTACACCCGCAGCGTGAAGATTCTGTTGCGCTAGCCGCCGTGCCAAATGCGTCGAGTCCGAGGCAATAGTGGTGGGACAGTCGGGAGAGACCGGCGCCTTGGAACCGGATCACCCCGGCTGCGCGAGCAGGTTGTCGACGTAGCGGACGGCGTCGGGATGATAGAGGCGTTTACCCGTTTCGTAACAAGTTCGATAGACGCCAGGCTTGTTGAGCGTTGTACGTATTCCGACATCAAACATTGTCCGCTCCATCGCCGGCAGTTCGTCCACGTAAGGGATGATCTGCAGACGATAGTTCCACCACGCAATAAACATCGAATGCAAAAGGCTCGCCTCTTCCGCCGTCACACCTGCCTGCTCCATCAATGCTACCCACGATTGACTGGGTTTGCCGCCAAGCGCGGCGTTTGTATTCACTAGAAGCAAATTCATGCGCTCGTCCCTTTGTTCAGCGTATATCTCGCGGAGAGCCTCGGCACGAGCCTGACTGAGCGTGCGCTGCGCCTGTGATCTTGCATGTTTCACCTGCACCGCGAGATAGCCGAGTGTCACGAACACCGCTACAGACCCGGGTTCCGGACTCGATGTCCCCGATCGTTTGCACCGCATCAACCCCGAGATCGTGAAACAGGAAGTCACTGCGGCAGGATTTGTCTTTGAAGCTGCAAGTGATGTGTTACACAACCCCGACGACAACCACACCCTCGAACCTGTCAGTCCATCCGTGCGGGGGCGGACAGACCAGTTTGTCTTTCGTTTCCGAAAACCCGAATAACAACCAGGAACACCAGCAATCCCGCAAGTGCGACCGATGCTTCGGTGAACAACATCCCGCTGGCGCCCCAAACGCCGTAAGCCCAGCCATTGATCGCCGTCATGGCCGCGATGGGCATATTCGATAACGACGCGAAGAGGTTGTACTTGGTGGCTGCTGCCCCTCTGCCCATCGCTTCGAGCACAAAGGCGGAGAACCCTGCGTAGGTCAGTCCGGTGATATAGGCATAGAGCAACGTGAAAACCACATACATGCTCTCGGTGCGTGACGAGACGGCCATCAGCACGGCGCACAACCCTTGCAGCACGCCATACATAACATAGACTGTCGTGCGGTCCAGTCGATCACACACCCAACCGCCCACAACACACCCGGCGGCCGCGACCAAACCGTTCAGCACACCGGTGACCAGCGCCACTGTGTTCGCCGAGGCATGCCAATCCGCGGAAACGGACGACCACAACCCACTCGCGGCCCCTGATCCAATCGGCATGAAGCACAAAAACAAGGCAATCGCCCCCATACGTGCACGCGCGGTCTGCCAGACATCGAGCCCGACGTCTTTGAGTGATCGCAGGATCGATGTCGACCGGTGTGTGACGACGGGCTCCGCGATGAAGAGCAACGCCAGACAACACAGCAAACAAGCACCACCAATGATGGCGCTCGACATCCAGTTCTCATTTAGCGTTTGTGCAAGCCAGAGCCCGAGACCACCGCCGATGCCATGGCCGCCGAAATTGCCAGCCTGAAACCATCCGCCAGCCCTTCCCTTTTCTGCGTCGGGAGTCTGGTAAGCCATCAGGCTTTCGACTGACATGCCCACGAACGTGGCCGCAAAGTTGGCAATCAATGCAACCACCGAGAGCACACCAATCCCGGAACTCGTCGCGGGATAGACACCGAATGCGAAGATGCCGAGTGCACTCAACACGCAGCCAATCACATACCAGGCTTTACGGCTCAGCGTTGTGTCAGCAATCGGCGCCCACACGAACTTCCACATGTGCGGGATGTAACTCAACGCAATGAGTGCAGCGACTTCCGCAACAGGCACACCGGCTGCGCGCAGTTGCCAGGCCACTGCTACGGACAGATAACCGCCCATCACACCAAACGGCAGGATCAGGATCAGATAGATGAAAGGGTGCACGGAACGATGCACAAACATGGCCGCACGGGGCGTTGTGGGATCTGGCGATGGGCTCATGTGCTGTCTTGGAGATGAACGAGCCGTTGCAAAAGCAACGGCCCGCTTTACTCAATAGGCTTACGAAGCCTTGATATCCAGCGGACGGTAATAGTCCTTACCTTGCTCCATGTATTCGACACGAAGTTTCCTGAAGGTCTCTCCGCCTGAACCCTCTTCTGTGAGCGTCAGGTTTTGGCGGAAGAAGTTGATGCTTTCAGGATTCAGCGTTCGTGCCATTGCCCAATACGATTCAGCCTTCGCTTTCTCACCATGCGCGCGGAACAAATTGCCAAGACGAAACGCCGCATCGGCTTTCATCTCGTTGATCCCATGTTCGCGGATGTTGCGTGCGACGATTTGAGCCGATTGCACGTGAGAGCTGGCCGCTCCGTTCTTCACCCAGTCCTTCAACGCCGGCGTATACACATCGTTACCGAAGAGAAAGGCCTGATCCCCTTCGCCAAACTGGTGGGTCTTCGAATAGGTGCCTTCATCAATACGCACAATGCGGCCTTCTTCATCAATCCAGGCAGAAGACGGCACATTCACAAAATTAAACACACTGCTGATGAGGTGGTCTTCATCCACCACCTGCACGTAGGTCGGCTTGGCCGCATCAAAAATGGGTCCTGCAACGGCTTCACCGCCAGTGTCTTCAGCGACACAGATGAGGACAAAGTTCGGGTCGTTCAGTTCTTCGTAAACACGTTGCCACACGGGCACGTCAAGCAGGCAGCCTCACCACGAGGACCAGGTGACGATCAGCGCCTTCTTGCCCTTGAGATCCGCCATGCGAATCACTTTGCCTTGCCGATCTTTCACTTCAAAGTCCGGTGCCATGGCGTTGACCATCATGTTGGCGCGCTTCGCGGGCACTTCTGCGAAACTCCAAACACGAGACGCCTGATCAACCACATAGGGCTGACCGAGCAAATCAGCAAAAGCCACCAGGTCGAACCACTGCTTGCCGCCCTGTTCGATCAGCAACCCCTCTCTGAGCGGAATGCAGATGTCGTTACAGCAGACACCTTCCGGCTTCAACTCAAAGCCGTTCACGCTATGAAGATCCGACGGTTTGATGAGCAGACCTTCGCCTTTGCCCGTCTCCGTAAATGTCACTTTCTTTCCCTGATACAACACCGTCGCCTGCCCTGCAGCATGGATCGGCATGACTTCGAACGGATGTCGAAGCTCAGGGAATGCCCCAAACGCTCTCGTCATGGTCGCCTCCGTTTAATTCTGGTCGGTCCGCATGCTAGCGGGTTAGCGCGCGGAGGAGAACCCGAGCATCGGGCGACGTCCGGCACAAGTCACCACCACCGGGTATGCTTCGACTGCACTTGAAGTCCACCGGATACGACCATGAACACATCTGAGCAAACTGCCCTACTCACCGTTGCCCTGCTCGCTGCCTTCGCCGACGGCAGCGAGGGTGAAGCCGAGCGCACAGAAGTACGCCGGGTGATCGAATCTCTGGATGCGCCAGACCTGAATTTGCCGGCGTTGGTTCAAAACGTCTTGTTAAAACGCGCAACGCTGGTGTCTGCAGCGGCTGAGCTTTCCAGTCCGGAACTGCGCCATCTAGCCTATGAACTCGCAGTTGGCGTATGTGATGCCGATGGACTGCTCACCGAAGCCGGTCGAATCACAGGAAAGTACACGGGCTGGGCGACTTACGCTGACGTGAACATCGCGCCGACAGACTCGTTCGATGTGAGCGTGGGTGCACGCTACTCAAAGGACAAGAAAAAATTTGGCATCAACGTCCCGGAGCCCGAGAGTGGCCTCGGACCCTTCTGGGCGTTCGGTTTCGCCACCGATGGCACGGTGCGGGATACCGAAGACTGGAATGACCTGCAGATGCGTGTAGTCGCACGTTGGGTAATTATCGAAGATCACTTGCTCTACGCAAACTACACCGAAGGCTTCAAGTCAGGTGGCTTCGGTAGTTTCGTCTTGAGGGACGCTATCGGAAACTCTGTGGGGGGTGGTTTGACGGGTGTTTCACAAGCCGACGGTTTCCGGCCACGCACCTTCAACCCTGAAGTCGCCGACAGTTATGAAGCCGGCTACAAGGGAGAATTCGCAGACGGAGCGATCCGTGCCAACTTCACCGTGTTTTACTACGAGTATGAAGACCTGCAGGTTGTTGTTGCCGACGGCGGCGCCGCTGCCGTCAAAAACGTGGGCCGTGTGAAAAGTTCAGGTGTTGAAGCGTCTGTGAACGCCTTACTCGGAGACAACTGGGACATCTACGCAGCCTGGTCGTATCTCGATTCCGAAGCAAAGGAACTGCAAGACGTGTGTGGTCTCGGCAATCCCAATGCCTGCGAAGGCAGCAACCTCTTCTGGGCGCCGAAAATGACGGGCGCCTTTGTACTGAACGGGCGCTTTCCGTTCGAGAGTGGCAGTGCGCTCACCACACGAATGGAACTCTTCTACGAATCTGAACGGGGTGGTGGCTGGGAAGATCATGAAGAAACCAAGATTGATCCGTTTGTCGACGTGTCACTGCGGGTCGGCTTCGATTCTGGTGATGGCTGGGGCACCGAGGTTTACTGCGAAAACGTCACCAACGAAGATTCATGGGATGGCCAGAACGTGAACGGCGGGATCTTGCCGTCTCACTTCTTTGGGCCGAAACGTCCGAGGACGTTTGGGGTGCGGTTTAACTATCGGTGGGAGTAATCGAGTGCCCACTAATAAGGGACAAAGGAAGTTCACCCTCGACGGGCACCACAAGGGTACTGCAGCAATGCGAACGATTCTGTTCATTGGCGGATTGTTCTGGTCAGGCTTATCCGTTGCGGACACAAACAAAGATGACGCTTGGGTCATCCTTGACGCCAGGGTGATTCCAGAACGATCGAAACAACCCACCTTGATCGCCGTCGCCTCCACCTCTCGGCAGGCAGGGGGCGAGGTCGAGGAGCACCATCTCACCGCTGGCCAAACCCTCGTTCCACTCGCACCCGGAACCTATTTCATCAGCCACATCAGTTTCGCAAAGACTGAGTCCACTGCCGATAACTCCATCTACATGGACCAACGGAAGTTCGGAAAATTCGAAGTCGTCGCCGGTGCGATCACGTTCGTCGGATTGATCGAACTCAAGTCCACGGAGAAGGAGGAAGTGGACGGTGTATGGGACATGCGCATCAGGGGCACAACGGAACCATTGTCCTGGGCCTGTGGAAAAAACCCGGAAACGATGGCGAGATTGCCGCTGCGGATCAAACAAGACAACGGTAGCTACGCGCTCAGAAAAATCACCTGCGACAATCAAGGGTAAGGTGCAGCGATCTAAGCCAGGTCGATTCGATAGACACCGGCAGCCGTGTTTCGAAACAAGTTGTCCTTCTCCGTTTCTGACATTCCGGAAGACAAGCGCTTGCACGCGTTCCAGTGCACCGTGTAGGCACACCAGTTTTTGTGAACCGGAAAATTACTTTCGAACATTGCACGATGCGCGCCAAACGCCGTCACAGCTTCCTCGAACCAAAGGCGCCACGCTGACTCAACCTCTTGTGAGGTGGGTGGCAACGACCGATCAACCTGACTCTCGCCGGTACGGATCGGAAGCGCACCCAGTTTGATAGTGACGTTGGGGCGACGGGCCAGCTCACGCAAGTCTCGACGCCATTCGGCCAACACGTCTTCTCGTCTTCCGCGAAAGGGTCCACCCAGAATCGGTGTGCCGAAATGATCGAGTACGATGGAGAGGTTCGGGAAACGGTCTGCTACCACCATCACCTCTTTAAGCTGAGTATGATAAACCCAACTATCCAGCACGAGCCCCATCCGCTCGAGCAGCGCACAGACTTCAAGTGTTGCGAGTCGCAGCAGAACACCTTCGTCGGGAACCACTCGATGCATCTTCGGGTCTGGATGCCAACAGGTGGAAGCACGAATGCCACGAAATCGTCCACCTGAGGCCATGATGTGCGCTTCAAGTACGGGTTCAGCGGCACCCCCAAGCGAGAGATCCACCGCACCAAACATCGCGCGACAAGCGCGCGTCGACCCGAACTGCCCGGAATCACTCATCGCTGCGACACCAGCAACAAACTCCGTTTCGCCCACAGGCTTCATCGCCTCCGGTCCATGGGCGCGATACATCGAGTGGCATTCCGCAAACACCGTAGCCACGACGTTATGTCCCGTATCCAGATCTTCGAGCAGTTCGGGAAAGAGATACGGGGCACCATCACGCATCCACAGGTGATGATGGGCGTCCACGATCGGTCGCTCAAGATCGATCACCGGCTCAACCACACGTCCGAGCCATGTAGCGTGTTCACCACCCCCGCTGAACCCGAAGCGACTCACGATCAGCCCGTCACTACGTAGCCGCGGTCAGGGTTCGCTCCTGCCAGCACCGTGCGATAGACACTCTCCAGTGTCGACAGCGGATGTTCTTCAATAGTCACCCATTCATCCGCTGCTTTAAAAAACGCTTCAGTCGCTTCACCGATTCGGCGTTGATATTCCGCCGGGCCAAGTTCCTGGTTTCGCTTCATAATCTGGTTGGGGGCAAAAAACATCGAAGGTTTCGGACCCGGCAAGGAAGCAGGCGCCGCGCCATCCCGGGACTCCCAATGCGTAATGCCAACACCGACGCTCGCCTTGAGGTGATCCACCAGGCGGTGATGCACCTTGGAAAGCACGGCTCGATTTCCCGCCATGTCGACAAACACGGAAGCGTTCAGCGGCAACGACTCCACGGCATCGTAGGTTACCGTCTGATCGTAGAGCCCCGTCTTTTGCACGAATCCGCGATTGGTCGGTGCAGTCAACCCGACTACCCGCACCCCACCCCGTCGCTTCAACATAAACGCCAGCCCAAAGGCCGTCTTGCTGGACGCACTTCCCAGAATCGCCGTATCCGCCCCAAAGAAGGCGTTGTCAGCGAGGTAGTCGTCGAGCACAAAGGACGTGGTGAAGAGGGGGCGGTAGACCATGCCCTCGTTATCCCGCGCCGGATCAAATCCGTTGGCGACGCTGACCAGGGAATACTGGTTGTAGACCGTCGGCAATGCCGCACGGTGCGCCGACGCGTCCGTAAATCCGCGCGCATTGACACGCTCAGGTTTCACCTTGAGTTCACTCGACATGGGCAGATAACCATAGATGCGCGTGCCAACTGCAAGGTCGGGATGGCCACTGGAAGCCACTGTGCTCATCCCCCACACCGGAATCCGTCCCCAACCCTCGGGGGCAGGAAAGAAATTCCAGTAGCCAATCAAGTCGCCCGCAACGCCGTAAGTGATGTTGTTGGCAGTGAGTGCAAATCGATCCACACGGATGATCGCTTCACCATTGGCAGCGGTCAGAGGTTCAACATTCACCACGCTGATCTGTTTCAGATCATCACGGCGAACCAGAAAGTCGATCATCGTGGGTCTCCCCTGAATTCAGTTGTTGGTGTGAAAAATACGTACCCGATCCAGAAAACGTGTCGGCTCAACCCGATGCAGCCAGTGACCCAAACCAGGCCAGACTTCAGTACGTGCACCAGGAATCACGGATGCGAGCCAGGTGGCGTACGCTGGACCTGGCGAATCTCCATGCAGTGACAGGTAGGGTACACGGACTTTTTCCAGCGTTGGCAGAAAACCGGCGAGTACGGCTTCTTTGGTCAAGTTGGCAATCGGCAGCCACATGTCGGTCACAACTTTTTGTCGCTCCATCACCCGATACCGACTGAGTTCCTGGCGAACGTCTTCCGGCAAAGCGGGACCACCCAGCTTGTCCATTTCTGCATTCATCGCCTCGCAAAATCGATGATCGGCAAGAGCCGGAGCAATGCCGCGAACCACGTCGATAAACGATCCCAAGCGGAGCGATTGATCGACGTTAAACACACTGCGCACCGGACGAAGCAACGCAACCACCGTCGCGACGATGCCACCGAGTGAATGACCGATGAGGCGCGGCCTGACCAACCCTTCCGCATCCATGAACCGTGCAACGGCTTCCGCCAGCGAGTACACCGAATAGTGGAGTAACGGGGATGACCCGCCATGCCCGGAAAAATCGAGGCGTACGATGGGCGCATCACGCGCAAGTTCAGGTACAAACGTATCCCACGCATGCAGGTCTTCGGTGATGCTATGCAGCAACAGCACCGTTTCACGCCCATCATCGACGAGGTCTTCACTGCGCCAGTTGATTCACTGGCCCTCGCCGGTTTGCGTCGATTTTGAAGCGCCCATCACCGCCTCCTCTTGATTCCTTACCAGGCCAACGAGCGCAGCAGCTTCGCCACACCCGTCACACCTTCCCCTGACAGGAACTCATCTGCGGCCTGCCGCGCGTATCGATCACAGTGAGGGAGCGTCACGCCCCTGCCTGCCCACAACAACATCGATACGTCGTTCACGCTGTCGCCAATGGCCACCACTTCGTGCTGCTCAATGCCCAGATCTTTTGCGAGGATTGTGAGGGCTTTGCCCTTGCTCGCTTCGGGTGAATGCGCCGTAGTTACGGTTGGAAAATCGAGCAGATGCACCCGTTCGCCGAATCGGTCTTCGAGTTCACGATGAACGTGCGTGGCCCGTTCAGCCGTACTGATGACATCGATGCCCGTCGGAATCAGCCCACAATCACGCGCATCCAACCGATACTCGGGCTCAACACCACAGAACAACCCATACTCGTGGGACGCCTTGTTGGGCCGCGAAGCGACGTATCGTACCGGGTCAAACCACGCGTACGGCCAATCGTGTTCGAGGGCATAGTCAACGAGATCGTGGGCAACGGTTTCATCGATAGCAAAGCGATGGATCATGGTCGCATCCGGCCGATGCACCGCAGAACCTTGCTGGCAGATCAGAGGACTGGTGAGGCCAAGATGACGGCCGATCCGCGCCGTACCGGGAAACATGCGCCCGCTCGCCAGCACCACCTCAACACCGGCGTCGACAAGCGCACGCACCGCAGATGTGATCTCCGCATCCGGCAACGCTGTGTGAGGCGCGCCGGGGGGGAGCAATGTACCGTCGATATCGAGCGCTACCAGACGAACGTCAGACATCCTTGCAACCGCCTGTCAGCCCGGGAAATGACCTATTTGAAGTCGGCCGCGCTGTGGCGCTCAGTCACCCGCGTTTCTTCTGATCCCCAGGGACGGTTAACACGCTCACCGCGCTGCACCGCGGGTCGCGCCTGAATCTGCTTTGCCCAACGTTCTACGTGCGTGTAACTCTGCACATCGAGAAACTCCTGCGACGCGTAGAGCTTGCCGATCACGAGTTGGCCATACCACGGATAAACCGCCATGTCGGCAATAGTGTATTCATCACCACCGAGGAATTGGCGATTCGAGAGGTTACGGTTCAGCACATCGAGCTGGCGTTTCGTTTCCATCGCAAAACGATCAATGGCGTACTGAATCTTCTCTGGCGCGTAAGCGTAAAAGTGACCAAAGCCACCCCCGAGATACGGTGCACTCCCCATCTGCCACATGAGCCATGACATACATTCCGCGCGCTCCGAAAGATCCTTCGGCAAGAACGCATCAAATTTCATGGCGAGGTACATCAGGATCGCACCGGACTCGAACACCCGCGTCGGCTTGGGTGTGGAGTGATCACACAGCGCCGGAATCTTCGAGTTG
>SYFY01000100.1 GCA_005799745.1 Gammaproteobacteria bacterium | reverse complement strand
GGCTCCACCATTTCGATCGGGTCTTCGATGGTGCAGACAATCACTTCAGGAGAAGCGAGCTGCTTTAGCGTTGAATAAAGCGTGGTGGTTTTGCCCGAGCCCGTCGGCCCCGTGACAAGCACAATGCCGTTATTCGCCTGCGACATGGTCTGCCATCGGCGCAGGTCTTCTCCTTGGAGCCCAAGCTCCTGGAAATTCCGCAGCAGCACATCCGGATCAAAGATTCGCATGACCATCTTTTCGCCGAACGCTGTGGGCAATGTGGCGAGGCGCAATTCAACTTCATTACCATCGGGGCGTTTGGTCTTCACCCGACCATCCTGCGGCCGACGTTTTTCAGCAATGTCCATACGACCCAGGATCTTCAATCGACTCGTGACCGCGGCATTCACTGCGGGTGGTAACTCATACACGGGATGGAGGACACCATCGATACGAAAACGCACGTTGCCTTTGTCGCGACGGGGTTCGATGTGAATGTCACTGGCACGTTGTTCAAACGCGTAGTTGAGAATCCAGTCGACGATGTTGACGACGTGGGAGTCATTGGCGTCAGGTGATTTCAGCGCACCGAGTTCGAGCAGTTGCTCGAAGTTGGTGACCATCGATACTTCCACGCCCGCTTCGGTGGCCTTCGAGACCGAGCGCGCCATGGTGTAGAACTCGAGCATGTAGCGCGTGATGTCAGCGGAGTTCGCGATCACACGTTCAATGCGACGTCCACGCAGCGTCTGCTTGAGCATGCCTTCCCACTGGTACATCCAGGGCTGGGCACTCGCGATCTGCACAGTGTCATCAGTCACGTCGATGGCGAGGATTTCATGCCGCTGCGCGAACGCGTAAGACATGATCTCGGTGACGTGATTAACGTTGATCTTGAGGGGATCAATGCGAACAAAGGGGTGGCCGGTTTTTTCGGCGAGCCACAGTGTCAGGGTTTCGCCATCGAGCTTGTTGCCCGGATGACGACGATTTTCGTATCCACGGGAAGCGACGATTTCGATGGGGTGCTGCGACAGTTCACGCTTGGTGCGTGGCGCGATCAGCACATCTTCGGCCTGGCGGCGACTGAGGTACTCCTCCTTGACCAAAAGATCGAGGAGGTAGGTCAGATCGATCCGTCGTTCATCCGGCGGCGGCGCGAATTTGGCCTTGCCAGAGCGAGCCTCCACTTTGGCGGGCTCTTTGATGGGTTCTGGCGCGGTAGCCGTGTTGTCCTTCTGTCTACTCATCGGGGGCACTCATTCGAGGTGCGCTCACGCGAAGTCCTTGAAACACGGTCAGTAAACGGCCCACCTTCGATTTTTGCAAGGCAGTTGGCTGATGCCCATGCGCTACTTCACACATCCCCCAAGTAGGTAAAGACGCCTGTGATGAGCCTACAATCCCCTTATCCAGTGGAGCCACTCTGTGACGGTAAAAACCCCGGGCTTTGAATCCATGCTGGCAGGACTTGTGAACCTGCCATCGGTCAGCTCCACGCGCGCAGAGCTCGACCAGGGCAATCTCAATGTCATCCATACACTCGCCAATTGGGTGGGGTCTCTGGGGTTCACAACAGAGGTCATCCCACTTCCCGACAAACCTGGCAAGGGCAACCTGATTGCCCGACTGGGCTCTGGCGATGGCGGCCTTGTTCTTGCGGGCCATACGGACACGGTCCCCTTCGACGCCAATTTATGGCAGTCCGATCCACTCACATTGAAGGCAACCGACGATGCGTGGTTCGGGCTCGGCGCCTGCGACATGAAGGGGTTCTTTCCTTTGGCGATTGAAGCGGCGAGTGCCTTTCGTGCAGAGGACCTCAAGGCGCTACTCACCATCGTTGCAACCTCCGATGAAGAAAGCTCCATGGCGGGTGCTCGTTTGTTGGCAGAACGCAGTGAGCTCAAAGCAACCGGCACCATCATCGGTGAGCCTACCGGGCTCACTCCGGTCTTTGCGCACAAAGGCATCATGATGTTGTCCATTCATCTGCAAGGGTCATCAGGGCATTCATCGGATCCGGGTCTCGGCAACAATGCACTCGACGCGATGTATGCCGTAATGGGTGAACTGATTGCCTTGCGCACCGAGCTTGCGAAGGCCCACCGCAATCCCGCTTTTCATGTACAAGTTCCAACGCTGAACCTCGGCTGCTTACGTGCAGGGGACAATCCCAATCGGATTTGTGGTCATGCGGAACTGCAGATCGATCTACGGCTTTTGCCGGGTATGGACGTCGAGTTCATCGAAGCCACGTTGCGCGAGCGCGTTGAACGCGTCGCGGCGGAATACGGCACGCCCTGCACGATCACCCAGTTCTATCCGCCAATACCGCCCTTTGCGACGGATCCCAACGGCGAGTTGGTTCAGTGTCTGACGTCGTTAAGTGCGCGTGCACCGTGCTCCGTGGGCTTCGGTACTGAAGGGCCGTTTTTCCAAACCCTCGGGATGGAAACTGTCATCTTTGGACCGGGCAGCATCGATCAGGCCCACCAACCCAATGAGTTTCTTTCCCGCAAACAAGTCGCTGAAGGGAAGGAAATCCTGACCCGCTGCATCGAACGGTTCTGTTTCCGGGGTTAAACTTCCTGACTTTCTCCAATTTCAGCTAACCGCTCCAGCCACTCGAAAGGTTCGACCATCGTGGACACCCATGCTTACGCCCGCTGGTTTCGGGACTCGACCCCGTACATCAGTGCACATCGCCGCAAGACCTTCGTGGTCCTGCTGGGTGCCGATGCCATTGCTCGGGCGAATCTGACCAATATCGTTCACGACCTCGCCCTCTTGCAGACGCTGGGTGTTCGCCTGGTGGTGGTGCACGGCTGTCGCGAGCAACTCGACGCGGATGTGGCGGGTTCGACCTTTGTCTCGGGGCGACGGGTCACCGACGAAGCCACCATGGATCACATCGCCGCGGTGAACGGGCTGTTGCGTAGCCGCATTGAAGCCCTGTTCTCCATGGGCTTGCCGGCGACACCGATGCACGGCACCGACATCACTGTGGTCGCTGGAAATTTCATCACCGCCAAGCCCATCGGCGTGATCGACGGTGTTGATCACCTGTTTACCGGAAAGGTGCGCAAAGTGCGCACCTCTCAGCTTCGAGCCGTTCTTGAAAATGGCGCCGTTGCCCTTCTGTCGCCGCTTGGATACTCCGCGTCAGGGCAGGTCTTTAATCTCGCCGCCGCAGAGCTCGCTGCGGAAGTCGCAATAGCGCTCGAAGCCGACAAGCTCATCACCTTCGATGAACTGCCGCATCTATCTGATGCTGCCGGACAACGCAGGAGTGGTATCGATCCCGGCGGGCTCGACGCGTGCCTCGCCGACCGCAACTTGAGCGATAACACCGCCGCCCACTTGCGCGCATTGGGTCGGGCGGTGCGAGGTGGTGTTTCTCGTGGACACCTGGTGAGTTTCATTGATGACGGTGCACTGCTCGCCGAACTCTTCACCGCTGCGGGTGTGGGCACCCAGGTGAGCGAAGAGCTGCGTGGCATGGTGCGCAAGGCCAAGAACCGCGATGTTGCCGCCATCGTTGAAGTCATCCGGCCGATGGAAGAGACCGGTGCTCTGGTGCGTCGTTCACGGGATCGCCTTGAAGCCGAAATCGACCATTTCTTCGTCGCTGAAGTGGACGGCATCGTGGTCGGTACCTGCGCACTTTATCCCCATGGCGAAGTCGCCGAACTCGCCTGCGTTGCAGTTAAAGAGTCTTTTCAGAAGCAGTCTGGCTTGAAAGTGGGTACTCACCTCGTCAGCGAAGCCGAACGCATGGCGAAAGAACGTGGCCTTAAACGCCTGTTCGTGCTGACGACTCAGGCGCATCACTGGTTTGAGCGCCTCGGCTATGTGCCGGCGAGTGTCGATGACTTGCCCGCAGAAAAACAGAAACTCTATAACCTGCAGCGAAAATCCAAAGTGCTGTTTAAGACACTGGAACCTTCATGACCAAGAAACGTCCCTTTTCTTCCCGCATCGTTGATGGTGTCGAACAGGCGCCGAGCCGCGCCATGTTGTATCCGGTGGGCTTCACCGAAGCCGATTTCCGGAAGGCCCAGGTAGGGGTGGCGTCGACCTGGAGCATGGTTACCCCCTGCAATATGCACATCAACACACTCGCCGACGCGGCTGTGATGGGGGCCGATGAAGCCGGTGCGAAGGCAGTGCTGTTCAACACGATTACCGTCTCTGATGGCATCTCCATGGGCACACCCGGTATGCGTTATTCGCTGGTTTCCCGCGAAGTGATCGCTGACTCCATCGAAGCGGTCGTCGGCGCTCAAGGGTTCGATGGGTTCGTCGCCATCGGTGGCTGCGACAAGAACATGCCCGCTTGCGCCATGGCCATGGCGCGACTCAATCGCCCTTCGGTCTTTGTCTACGGCGGCACCATTCAGCCCGGTAAAGAGCGGCGCGACGTCATCAGTGTCTTCGAAGCAGTGGGTGGTTTCGCTGCGGGTCGCATCAGTGCGGCGCAGCTGAAGGAAGTGGAAGAAACCGCGATCCCGGGACCAGGTTCCTGCGGCGGAATGTACACCGCCAACACCATGGCCTCGGCCATTGAAGCGCTGGGACTGTCACTGCCGAACAGTTCCGCGCAAGACGCGATCTCCGACGCCAAACGAAGCGACGCCTACAACGCCGGTGCGGCGGTGGCGAATCTCATTGAACTGAACATACGGCCGAGTGACATCCTGACGATCAAGGCGTTCGAAAACGCTATCACGGTCGTGATTGCACTCGAAGGATCGACCAACGCGGTGCTGCATTTACTCGCTATCGCCGCAGCCGCTGGTATTCCATTGTCGCTCGACGATTTCACCCGCATCGGCAAGCGTGTGCCCGTGCTTGCTGACATGCGACCCGCAGGCAAATACGCGATGAGTGAACTCATCACCATCGGCGGCATCCGACCCCTCATGAAACGACTGCTCGATGCGGGCCTCCTCCACGGCGACTGTTTGACCGTTACGGGTAAAACACTCGCGGAAAATCTCGCGGGTGTGGCGGACTACCCGACTGATCAAGCCATCGTTCGCCCCTTTAGCAACCCGATCAAAAAGGACAGCCATCTGGTCGTGCTCTACGGCAACCTCGCTCCGGGTGGCGCTGTGGCCAAGATCACTGGCAACGAAGGCCTGTCATTTACGGGCACTGCACGGTGCTTCCACGGTGAAGAAGCAGGGATGAAGGCAATCATGGACGGCAAGGTGCGGAAGGGTGACGTTGTCGTCATCCGTTATGAGGGCCCGCGCGGTGGCCCCGGCATGCGCGAAATGTTGAGCCCCACTTCCGCCATCAACGGCCGAGGCATGTCCAAGGATGTGGCCTTGATGACCGATGGTCGTTTCTCGGGGGGATCACATGGATTCGTCGTCGGCCACGTCACGCCGGAAGCTTTTGAAGGTGGGCCCATCGCGTTGATCGAGGATGGCGACAAAATCACTGTTGACGCCGAAAGCCGCGTGGTCACGTTGCATGTGGATGAAGCCAACCTCGCCCGCCGTCGCGCGAAGTGGAAGCGTCCCGAGCCTTACGCCACCAAAGGACTGCTCGCGAAGTACGCTCGTCTCGTGA
Source organism: Gammaproteobacteria bacterium (assembly GCA_005799745.1). GTDB lineage: Bacteria > Pseudomonadota > Gammaproteobacteria > Pseudomonadales > Azotimanducaceae > SYFY01. The sequence continues at coordinate 8,604 of SYFY01000100.1, read as the reverse complement.
GTTCAGCGAGTGTTGGCGCAATCACCGACGGATTCGATGACTAAGGAAACTCTGATTATTCGGATATTTTCGTCAGAACGAAGCGAGAGGAGTGTAGAAAAATCGCGAAATGCTGTACTTCCGCGTTTTTTTTGGAGCGGCGATCAACGAAGTTCTGGCGGAAATAGACAGTAATCAGAGATTCCCTAACGGATGGTATAGGTGGTAGCAAAAGATCGATCAGCGATCAGCCGGGATTCAGGATCGAGGGCTAGAATGAAGAGGCTACAAGGTGCATCGACGCTGGAAATGATCTGCGGCAGTCGATTTTAGCGAGGGAGCGTCAGGTGTCTTTATCTCTGTACATGAAACCGATTCGAGGATTTGCCGCCATGGTGGTGGCGACCCTCGGCTGGCTATCACCCACCGCTGCCGCAGTCACTACAAATGAAGGTGCGTGGGAAGTACAGTCGGACTCCTACGAAATCCTGCTCGACAAGCGGCAGATCACTTATGTTGGCAACGTGGTCGCCGAACAAGGTGAGTACCGCATCAAGGCGGATCGCATGCTCGCTTTCTTCAACGAGAACAACGAACTGATCCGGCTTGAAGCTGACGGCACCAGTAAGGTGCAGGCCGAGCTTGAGGCCCTGGATCAACCGCAGAAAACGCGATTGCTCGGCGATCGCCTGTTGTACGACATGCACGAAGATCGTGTCACCGCACGTGGCCATACCAAGCTCTTCCGTGGCACGGACACGATGGATGCTCATGAGCTCGTCTACAACTTGCTTGAAGAGCGCGTCGTGGCCATGCGCAGCAACGACGCGCGCGTGAAAGTCGTGATGTATCCGGAGGGAAGTACCAAGCCCGTTATTCCCGAATAGGCCAGCAAAAAGTCCGGAATAGAACCGAACCCTGAAGTTCACGTCTCTCCGTTCAACGCGGCTTTCATCGCACAGCAATCGCGATCAAGCTTCCGCATAACGCCCTTGTCATGCTTGCCGGCATGAAATCACCCACACATACCTTCTACCAACAAGCCGTCGAAAACACGGTGATGACCATCCACGCCGGTCTCGACCATGCGCTTGATCTGGAGGAGCTCGCGGGAGTGGCGGGTTTATCCATCTTTCACTTTCACCGCATGTTTCGTGGCCTCGTGGGCGAAACACCCCTCGAACTTCACCGTCGTCTACGAATGGAACGAGCTGTATCACAACTGCTCACGTCCGACACCGCGGTCATTCACATCGCCTTTGACGCCGGCTACGAAACTCACGAATCTTTTTCGCGCCTGTTTCGTACCCTCTTTGGCTGTTCACCCACAGAATTTCGAAGATCGCGGGAAGGGGAACAAGCGAACGTGTTCGCCACCTTTCGACCTTACCTGGCCGCTCGCTCGGCAATTCATTTCAATACCCCAACACATCACCTCAGTGCTTTGTTGGCACCACTACTGTCTTTCGTCGGAGAAACCACTATGTACGTCGACATCATCGATCTTCCCGAACAACGCCTCGCAACACTCGAGCATACGGGGCCGTACAACCGAATCTCTGAGGCTTTCGCCAAACTCGGTGCCATCGCCGGGCCTGCAGGATTGTTCGGTCCTGATACGGCAATGCTGGCGCTCTATTTCGACGACCCTGAATCCACACCGGTGAATGAGCTGCGTTCGGATGCAGCGCTCAGCGTCGCCGCAGGAAAAGCCATACCGAGCACGCTGGTCGAAAAGAAGCTACCTTCAGGTCGTTATGCCCGAACCCTGCATGAAGGCAGTTATGCCTTGTTGGGGGATGCGTGGGCTCGCTTCATGGGCCAATGGTTGCCACAAAGTGGTCACCGGGTTGGCAGCGGTGTGAGCTTTGAGCGTTACCTCAACACCCCAATCGATGTTCCCGTTGAGGCGCTCAGAACCGAGCTGTACATCCATCTGGCTTGATGACGATCACGCTGCCGCGGTTGATTCTTCCACGGCTTCAGGCAAAACCTGCTCTTCCGGTGGCGGAGGCGGGGGTGGATAGGGGTCCACCTCCGGAATGGGATCGAGACGAATGGGTGTGGCATCGTCACGGCCAAACAGAAAGCCGATGAACTCATCCGCCCAGCCATACTTTGTGCGCATGAGGTCGTTGATCACCGCGCGCTTCTCAACATGAAGCACCGCATCGTAAGCGTTGCGTTGGCCGTTGCGATCAAGACCGATGCGCGATTGTGCTTTGAGGCGCACAAACCAGCCCGCTTGCTCCTGGCCGGAGCGCAGGTACTGGTGTCCTTCGTGGTCGACAACCCAGAGTCGGGTCTCTTCAGCTTGATCACCATCACCCCGGGTTGAGAGCACCACGACTTCTCCGCTTTCGGAAGCGATCATCTGCAAGCCCATGACGCCGACAAAGAGCCACACCACCAACCACAGCACTCGCTTTAGCCACACCATCTCACCTCCCGGGTCCCACCAGGGAGCTCAAAAAGCCAAGAACCTTTCCCAGCGCCGCATCGATTTTCGGACCAGCAAGGCGAAAGCCGCAGATGCCAATGGCGGTGCCGATCAGATCAACACCAAAGTCCTTCATCTCTGCAGCCCGCCCGAAAAAGGCGCCCTGCAGGACCTCGATCAGTGGTCCATACAACGCCATGAGCAACATCGGCCACCACAATCGTGTAGGAAAGTGCACCTGTGCCAGCAGAAACGTGAGAACCGCGAATGCAGAAACGTGCAGGAAGACATCGCTGATGGCAAGGATTTCTTTGGGTGGCTCCGGTGTCAGCGCGAGCCACGTCACCGTGATGAAGGCGAGCCAAAATCCGCAGATCCAGATGGGGCGGTTAGATCTCACCCGGAAAACTCAGCGGCCCGTCGTGCGCTGAACGTATTCAACAAGATGACGCACGTTATCCACCGGCGTTTCCGGAATGATGCCGTGACCGAGGTTGAAGATATGTCCAGGACGCCCGCCCGCTTCCTTCAACACCACTCCGGCTTGTTCGGATATAACTTCTCGTGTGGCGCAGAGCACAATGGGGTCGAGATTGCCTTGTACAGCTTTCACACCCAACCGAGACCACGTTTCGCCGAGCGGCGTGCGCCAGTCGAATGCGATGACATCGGGCTTCAACGCAGCTACGCCTTCGAGCAGGTGATGATTGCCAGTGCCGAAATAGATGATCGGAACATTTGGTGCGACGGCGCGCAGATGGGCGAACAACTTCTCCAGTGAAGGTCGCACATAGCGATTGAAATCGAACACGCTCAGGTTGCCGACCCACGTATCGAAAAGTTGTACCGCTTCAACACCGGCGCTGATTTGTAGCGCCAGATAGTCGCCGACTTGTTGGACCAGCTTGTCACAGAGAAGGTGCCACGCATCTTCTGCCTGATACATAAACTTCTTCACGTGCACATAGTTGCGTGAGCCTTTGCCTTCGATGGCATAAGACGCCAGTGTGAAAGGTGCTCCCGCGAATCCGATGAGCGCGACGTTCTTCGGTAGCTCGGCGTTAACGTTGCGAACCGTCTCAGCGATGTAGGGCGTTCCTTCAAGTGCACGGACGACTCTAAGGTTCTGCACATCCAAAGGTGTGCGAATGGCATTGGAAAACACGGGACCTTCGCCAGCGAGGTAATCGAGGTGCAGACCCATGGGTTCCAACACCGGCAACAGGTCTGCAAACAGAATCGCGGCGTCCACACCCAGAATACGCTGCGCATCCAGTGTCGCTCGCGCCGCACGCTCCGGATCCTTGAAGAACTCGAGGCTCGGTGTCTTGCCCTTGACCTGGTGGTATTCCGGCATGTAACGGCCGGCCTGGCGGTTCAACCAAATCGGTGTCCAAGGCGTTGGAAGCCCACGCGCCGCGTCGAGAAAAACCTTGCCGCTCATAGTGATTTCAAGTCCTAGCCCATGAAATTCGCAGGTAGGGCCGTCATGAGTGTGCTTAACCGCCGCTCTACCAACGCGGCGCGACGTTAACAGACGCTGTCGCCGCCAGCCACACGCACAGCGGTCACCGCGCCTAGGCCTGGCAACCAGAGCGAAACGGGGTCTCTTGTCGAGCGTGTAGTTCCGATGAGCCGGGCAGTCGCCTCACACATAAGCACACCACCCGATGGTGCGGCCGACTGCAAACGAGAAGGCAGGTTGATGGGTGGGCCAATCACGGTGTAGTCGAGCATGTCCGCTTCACCCCAATCACCGAGTGAACATTCGCCGACTGCAACACCAACCCGGGCCGCGAGACCATGATCATGAAAACCCGCGGAACCAAAACGACAGCCCGCAATTCGTGTGGCAAAACGAATCGCCGCCTTGGCGACCGCTTCGTGGATTTGTCCATCTGCCTGCGGAAATACGATCAGTGCACCATCCCCAAGGAGTTTCATAACAACACCGTCATGTTGTCTTGCCACCCGCGTCGTCTGAGTAACAAACGACTGCACCAGTGCCTCCACATCACCTAGGGCGCTTCGCGTGACGACGTGGGTGAATCCTTCAGGATCGACAAAGACTGCCGCCAACCAGATACGTTCGAGTGAACAAGCTGCAACCGGGTCATCGAGGCGTGATCCAAGATAACGAACGGGTACATATCGAGTCAGTCGCTCCACGCGACGATCAACCATCCGGAGTCGTCGCCGCATTGAAGATTGCCGCCCAAACGCGAGGCACGCTACACCACAGACAGCGACGGCGAGTAACAATCCCCCGCCATAGGCCGTGATGGTGTTCGCCAAGTTCGATTGAGCGCCGACCACCGCCAGCGTGACACAAAACATGAAGCTGCCCGGCACACCATGGCTGCCGCAAAGCCCGACGTGACAAAGCACAAACGTGAACGCTGCCGCGAGCCCTCCTGCATCATCCGGAACGCCAACAAAGGCGCATATCGATACGACGCCGGCTTCGATCAACGGCACTGGACGAATCACTCGCGTGACAAGCGCCCAAACGGTACAGACACATAGTGCGGTTACGTCGGCACCCACAAACACCTCTTTGGGTGTGAGTGTCAGAAGCGTTCCGAAAATCAGAAAGACCGCAGCTCTAAGCTGCCAAACAGCACGATGAAAGGTCCCGGTGTTTCGGTTCATTCACCGAGTGTGGGGTCACCCGGTGTGAGGTCGCAGTGGCGACTAACGCTAAACGATGTAGGCCATCAGCTCGAGATCGTCATGCCGAGAGTGGGGTCAACGTCCGCATCGTAATCAACACCGGCAAATCCGAAGCCGAAGATCTTCAGGAAATCCTCACGAAATCCCGCAAGATCACCCACCTCTGCCAAATTACCTGTGTTGACGAGTGCCCAGCGTCGTCGCACCTCTTCCTGAATCTCATGTCCGAGCTCAACATCGTCCATGCGAATACGCCCAACGTCGTCGAGGCGGAGTTCGGCGCCTGATGCCAGTTGCGTCGCAAACATACGATGAATATGGCGAACGCAGTCTTCATGCACATCACGCTCTTTCATCACCTTGAAGAGCAGCGCCACATAAAGTGGTACGACCGGTATCGCTGACGACGCCTGACTAACGATCGCCTTAAGCACAGCGACACGTGCCTCCCCGCCGGTCTTCGCAAGCTTCGGGGTCATCGCACTAGCCGCGCGGTCGAGGTCTTCTTTGGCCTTGCCGAGCGTTCCTTCCCAGTAGATCGGCCAGGTCAGTTCGGTGCCAATATAGGTGAACGCGAGGGTATGAAAACCGGATGCGAGTACACCCGCCTGCTCCAGTGCTTCGACCCAGAACTCCCAATCTTCTCCGCCCATCACCGCAACGGTATTCGCTGTCTCTTCTGGAGTTGCCGGCTCAAGATCAACTTCGATCACCTCACCACGATCAACGTGCACCGACTTGATGTGCTGTGCTTCGCCGAGTGGTTTGATGGTTGAACGATGCAGCACGCCAGTACGTGGATGTTGGCGCACGGGAGACGCAAGGCTGTAGATGAGTAGATCAATCTGGCCAAGATCGGTGCGAATCAGATCGATGACCTTGCTTTTCATCGCATCGGAGAATGCATCACCATTCAGCGACTTCGCATAGAGCCCGGCTTTGGTAGCAGCCTGTTCGAAGGCGATATTGTTGTACCAGCCGGCGGATGCGGTGCGGTTGTCTTCGGGTGATTTTTCAAACGAAACCCCAATCGTCGCAGTGCCAGAGCCAAAGGCGGAGACGATGCGTGACGACAGGCCATAACCTCCGGAGCATCCCAGCACTAACACGCGTTTGGCACCGTCTTTGACCAGCGATGCCTGACTGCGCACATAGTCGATTTGGTTTTGCACGTGTGCTGCGCAGCCGGTGGGATGTGCAGTCGTGCAGATAAAACCGCGGATGCGGGGTTTGACGATCATGTTTATGTCCCGGGTCAGGATAAACGGCGCGCAATTATACCCGCGGCCACTGCATGACGCATGGCGGCCGCGACATCGACCAACATCGGACCATCCCGTCGAATTTCGACCACTGCCGATTCGTTGATCTCAAGGCGATGGTCGCGATCACCATCCAGTGCCAGCACGCCTTTGCCTCGAAAAGGGACCGCTACCCCAAGCGGCACTCGGCTCACGCTTTTCACCCGTACGGTTTGAAACCAGCCAGGCGACAGCGGCGCTTCGAGTTCGTACAAGGCTTCACCTGTACCAGTGTGGTCCATATGCAGAAGGAGGCCGCCATCTTCGTCGGCATACACCGGGTCGATCAGCCCACCAATCGGCGACATGCCGATGGCATCTGGTTCAGCTCGGGTCAGGAAGATTTGTTTGAGACGTCCGGCATCAAAAGGCAGGAGATTGCCGACGTGATCACGCTCCAGGAGCACCGCATCAATCAGCCCCACATCGGCACCACGGGGTGACTTCACATGCAGAACTTTTGCGGCACGGCTCAACGATTCCGGCAAAATCCCTCGCGCTTGCAGTCCAGCCACCATGCCCGCGATGGTCGGCTCCACGAGCATCGGGAAGACGTTGTTAGTTCCTGTCGACAACGGCACGAGATGATAGTTCGTGGCGGCCCGCACCATCGCGCGATTGGTCCCATCACCGCCGAGTGAAACGATGGTTCGTACGCCAGCTTCGAGATACATCCGCAGCGCGGTTTCCGTATCGCGCGCATCGGCCTTGAGGGGATATTCGACGATGTGCAGCCGCGCGCGAAGCGACATCTGTTCAAGGGCCGCGGAGGCGATACGAAAGGGTTCACGCGCGATAAAGAGGTCCGTTGCACCCATCGCATCCGCCCCGGCCGCGATACGCGCCACGATGTCGCGTTTGGCTTCGTGGGTCATGTTGGTCGCGCGCGCAGCGAGTCGTCGCACATCGCGGCCAGACATGGGGTTCACAAGAATGCCCACGGGTGCGTTACCAGAAAGCTCCATTCGTCCCATATCTCCCAATCAGATAGGCTCTATGTATTGCCTGTGCAGTGTGCCATATGACTTCAGAATTGCCCTGCGAACATCTTGATGGCGGTCGTCTGCAGCTGGAACTTTTGCTGGACGATTGGCTCGGCACCGCGGAGGCCATCGTTCGATGTCCGCGCTGTCAGCGAGATTACCTGCTCGAGCTATTGGACATTCACGGCGGTCGACGCGCTTGGCGCTTGGCACCTCTCGATGCTGAATTCTCAAAGCGATTGATCCACGATCTCGCTCGCGGGTCCTGCGACGTAAATCGTGCCGCGACTGAAGTTCATGCGGTAAAAGCGGCGCACCCCGTGACACGTTTTGTTGTGGTGAGTGCAGATGGCTCGCTCTCGGCGCTACGACTGATCACAACGGAGCGTTCACAAACTTCAACGTCCTGGCGCGATCTCTCCCTTGATGGCCAGTGGCTTATCGCATACGCGTAAGCAGCAGGATCGATACAGCGTGTGAATCCTTGTCACTTGCCGCAACTTCGATTCTCGACGCTTCGCGCCATTCACCGCGATCAAACTCGGGAAACCACGTATCCCCGTCAATGTCCGCGTGAATCTTAGTGAGATAGAGTCGGTCTGCGAGTGGCAGCGTCAACGCATAGATCTCTGCACCACCGATCACAAAGAGTTCATCCTGCCCGTCAATCAGACACTGGGCTGCCGCAATCTCGAAAGCATCGTCCAGCGTCTGCACGGCTTGAACACCTTTGGCCTGAAACGACGCATCCCGTGTGAGCACGATGTTGAGGCGTCCGGGCAGGGCTTTCTTGATCGATTCAAACGTTCGCCGACCCATGATCACGGGTTTGCCCATGGTCACTTTGCGAAAGTTCTGCATGTCGGTATGCAATTTCCAGGGCATCGTATTGCCACGACCGATCACCCGGTTTTCCGCCATCGCCCAGAGGAGCGAGACGTGGATATCGTCAATCACTGGATGGTCATACGGCGATCGGTGCCTTGATGGCGCCGTGGCAGGTGTAGTTCTGCAAGGAAAAGTCGTCGATCCGGAAAGAGAACAGGTCTCTAACGGCTGGATTGAGGCGCATCTGAGGCAGCGTATGCGGCGCGCGTGCGAGTTGTTTATCGGCCTGTTCGATGTGGTTCGAATAGAGATGGGTGTCTCCAAGCGTGTGCACAAAGTCACCGGGCTCGAGATCACACACCTGCGCCATCATCAGGGTCAGCAGCGCATAGGAGGCACT
>SYFY01000099.1 GCA_005799745.1 Gammaproteobacteria bacterium | reverse complement strand
TTCTGGATCGTGCCTGAAAGTTGGCGCTGACTAACCCCCTGCTCCTCGGCAGCTACGACATAGCCTGCGAGCACGGGCAGGACCGCGCCGTTCATGGTCATCGAAACGCTCATCTCATCGAGCGGAATGCCATCGAAGAGGATCTTCATGTCTTCCACGGAGTCGATGGCGACCCCCGCCATGCCCACATCGCCTGTCACACGGGAATGATCCGAGTCGAAGCCACGATGCGTGGCCAAGTCGAAGGCGACTGAGAGCCCTTTTTGTCCCGCAGCGAGGTTTTCTCGATAGAACCGATTTGATTCTTCGGCTGTCGAAAAGCCCGCGTACTGGCGAATCGTCCAGGGCCGATTCGTGTACATCGTCGCGCGTGGACCACGGACGAAGGGTGCGAGCCCTGGAAACGTATTGATATGGGCGATGCCTTCAAGATCCGCCTCCGTATAGAGCGGCTTGATCTCGATGCCTTCCGGACTTTTCCAGGTCAACGAAGAAAGTGGCGCTTTGCCGAGTTCCGACGCTGCGAGCTTTTCCCAGGCGGGATGATCGTGATTCGAATCTGACATCAGATACTGTCCACGATGTTGCGAAGCTTCTCGCAATTCGCCACGCGTTCCGCAGTTGAACCACCCATGAAGCCCACGTTCAACGCTGTGACGCCACTTTCCTTGAGAGCGATTACTCGCTCACGTACGAAACCTTCATCACCGATCAGGGAGTTACGGGAGAGATATTCGTCCGGAATCGCCGCCTCTGCGGCCTTCTTGTCACCGGCGAGGTACAGGTCCTGAATAACCTTGGCTTCGCGGCCGTACCCGGACTTGGTGAAAATGTCGTTGTAGAAATTCTTCGAGCGGGCACCCATGCCACCGACGTAGAGGGCGGTTTGGGGGCGGCTGAGGTTTCGTAGATGTTCGAGGCCCGTGCCAATCGCGACTGCGCCGCCGGCAAAAATTTCGAGAGGCGCCCGGTTCGGGTCGCGCTTATCTGCGCCTTTGGCGAGCGCTTCACCCCAAACCGCTTTTGCGGCGTCGGCGGTGTAGAAGGCAGGCAGCCAGGCATCCGCGAGTTCGGCTGTCATCTCCACGCTCGTATCGCCAAGTGAAGCAACCGCAATGGGAATTTCATCGCGAACCGGGTGGTTGATGATCTTGAGGGATTTGCCGAGGCCCGTACCCAGGTTCTGCGGCAGCGGAATTTGGTAGTAGCGACCCAGGTGCTGCACCCGCTCTCGTCGCCAAACCATGCGGCAGATTTCGATGATCTCGCGGATACGGGCAACCGGCGCTTGATAAGGAACGCCGTGGAACCCTTCAATCACCTGGGGCCCAGAGGCACCAAGCCCCAACATGCAACGACCATCTGAGAGGTAGTCGATACCCGCAGCGGTCATGGCCAGCAGTGAAGGCGTGCGTGAATAAATGGGCAGGATGCCCGATGCGATCGTTACTCGTTCCGTGTTGGCAGCGAGATAACCCATCGCGCTGGGAGCGTCGAATGAATACGCTTCGGGTACCCAAACCACATCGAGACCGGCTTTTTCCAGAACCTGGATTTCTTTGACGGTCTCCTTGAAACTGCCGGCGTAACTGATCAACGACGAAATGCGCATGAATGCCTCTAGCTGTTGGGTGGCTGGGTCGTCTACCCGATGTCTGTATCTAGTTCGGGGGCGAAAATGTAACCGCATAGCGGCAGAAAGCGTAGTCGCACTTGACGATGCGCTTATCCAACAAACGTCCGATAAAGAAGTGGATGCGCGCGCGGTGATTGCGCAAGATCACCGCAATTCTCATCGGCAGCAACGCAGATCGACGCGTTGAGTGGAGCGACCATCTTGCGAGTTTCCTTGCTTACCTGTGTGCTGCTGTGGGTTGGCAGCCTTTCCCATGCGGCTGGACCACCGGTGGTGGAGATGTTGTCTGGTTATCTCAAGGTCGACACTATCAATCCGCCCGGCAACGAAAGTCGTGGTGTGGACTACCTCGCGAAATACCTCGATGCCGCCAAGATTCCCTATGAGCGAGGGGAGTCGGCCCCAGGTCGAGGCAATTTGTGGGCGAAGCTCGAAGGCGGTGATGCACCGGCGATCATGCTGCTCAACCATATCGATGTGGTTCCGGCGGATCTGTCGTTTTGGGATACGCCTCCGTTGTCTGGCGAAGTGCGAGATGGCTTCGTCTATGGGCGTGGCGCGATCGACATGAAGGGTCTTGGTATCGTGCAGCTGGCGGCTTTTCTCGAGTTGAAGAAAGCCGGTAAACCCCTTAACCGTGACGTCTGGTTTGTGGCCACCGCGGATGAAGAGGCTGGTGGTGAGTATGGTGCTGGTTGGTTACTGAAAACCCATCCAGACAAGTTCACCAACGTGGGTTATGTGCTGAACGAGGGCGGTACGGCGCGCGCGTTTGGTGACAAAACCGTGATGATGGTGGAGATCACGCAGAAGGTACCGTTGTGGCTGCGCCTTACAGCGTTTGGTCGGCCCGGACACGGATCTGCGCCGCAACCCGAAACCGCAGTGACCCGTTTGGTCCGTGCCACCAAACGCATTGGTGATACACGCTTCGCGCCGCGGCTGATTCCGGAAGTGCAGAGCATGCTCGAATCCATCTCTCCCTACCAGACGGACAGTCGATTGGCCGCGCAGCTCGCCAACATTGCTGTGTCCGTTAAAGACCCGGACTTTATGATGCGCTTGCAACTTGAAGACCCGGGTACGCACTCGCTGCTCCGCAACACCTGTTCGATCACGCGTCTCGAAGGGTCATCGAAAATTAATGTGGTGCCGGCCCGCTCATCCGCTGAACTCGACTGTCGGTTACTTCCGGATCAGGACCCAGAAGAGTTTATTGCTCAGCTGACTACCATCATCGCCGACGAAAACGTACAGATTGAAACGCTGATGAGTTTTACACCCGCCATCAGCAACACGCAGAACGAAGTTTTCCGAGCCATCGGTGCGGTGAGCGAGTCGGCGTTGAAGGCTCCGGTTATCACAACCGTCGCAGGTGGATTTACAGACAGTCACTTTTTTCGCGACCGCGGCATTACGGCTTATGGTTACTCGCCGTTTGTCTTCCAACCGGAAGATATGAGGGGCGTGCACGGCAACAACGAACGGATTTCCATTAAGAATCTTGAGCGCGGCACGCAGGTCTTAACGCAACTGCTACACGCGGTCGTTCATGGTGCAGGACCTGTCGGCCTCACTCCGGCTGTTCCAGAACCTGCTGTTCAACAAGCTCCAGGCCAGAAGGGAGAGGCGCGATGAGTGTGGCACTCTGGTGGATCGTTGTTGGGTTCGGTGTGGTTATCGCCGAGCTCTTCCTCAACAGTTTTGTGGTGGTGTTTTTTGGAGCGGGCGCGTTGCTCACTGGGCTTGCCATCTGGCTAGGATTGCCCACGACAGGCGGGTTGCAGTACCTCTTTTTTGTGGTCGTCTCGCTTGCGCTGCTCTTTGGTCTGCGCTCTCACTTCAGGCGTTTGTTGCAGGGCGATGTGGCCGATGCCGGTGTCGACGAAGATTTCATCGGCTATGAGGCCAGGGTGATCGATGGATTTGGTGAGAGCGATCAGGGCCGAGGTCGAATTGACTATCGTGGTGCGGCGTGGCAAGCACGCTGTAGTCAATCGCTGCTGAGTCCTGGCGCGATCGTTAAAATCGTCTCCCGTGACGGCATCAGCCTGGTAGTCGAGAGAATCTAAAAAAACGAAGTAGCACAAACCCCCGTGAGGTGAGTTATGGATTTCGGAAACGTGTTGTTCCTTCTGCTTCTGCTCTTGGTGGTCATAGCGCTCGTCAAGACGGCCCGCGTTGTTCCTCAGCGTGAACAATTCGTGATTGAACGCCTCGGCAAGTATGCGAGGACACTAGATGCGGGGTTCCACATTCTGATCCCGTTCATTGATCGCATCGCTTACAAGCACACGCTCAAAGAGCAGACCATCGATGTGCCTTCACAGACGTGCATCACGAAGGACAACATCGCCGTCGCGGTGGACGGTGTGCTCTTTATGCAAGTCGTCGACTCTCGAGCGGCAAGTTACGGGATCGAGAATCACGCCTTCGCAACCGCACAGCTTGCTCAAACCACGCTCCGCTCAGAGATCGGCAAGATTGAGCTTGACCGGGCGTTCGAAGAGCGTGAAACCATCAACGCACAGGTGGTTTCGGCGGTAGACCGTGCAGCAGAGCCTTGGGGGGTGAAAATCCTGCGTTATGAGATCAAGGACATTGTGCCGCCTACCACCGTGCGTGATGCCCTTGAAAAGCAGATGCGTGCTGAGCGGGAACGCCGTGCTGTGGTCGCCCAGTCAGAAGGTAATCGTCAGGCGCAGATCAACGTCTCGGAAGGGCAGAAGCAGGAGACGATTAACCTGTCAGAAGCCGAAAAGCTCAAGCAGATCAACGAAGCCCAAGGGCGCGCAGAAGAGATCTGTTTGATTGCGGAAGCCACCGCGCAGGGGCTTCGTGAGGTTGCCCGAGCGATCAATGAGCCAGGCGGTCAAGAAGCTGTGAACCTGCGGGTGGCAGAGCAGTGGGTGAAAGAGTTTGGGCGTATGGCACAGTCCAGCAACACGATGATCATCCCGGCGCATATGGGTGATATAGCGAGTGTAGTGGCGACTGCACTCAAAACCATGCAGGCACTCGAAAAACCAAAAGCAGCATCTTAAGTCACTGCTAGCCTTATGGGGTTTCGCGAATTCCAGGATCAGGCGCGAGACCCTTCTAAGGCATACTGACACCTGCACCCTGGGACCAGCCAGTGTCGGAAGCCACGGTGATGGATTTCGTTTTGCGATCGACCTTCACCACTTTGATGGGTGCGGGTTGCCCCTGAATCATGATCCAGTCGCCTTCTTCACCCGCTATTCCATTGCCATCGAAGAACCAACCCGCATCGTTGACGTTGAATACGCGACCTTGCCCATTCGCTGATGTGACGGTGGTGAGGAAGGCGCCTTTGTCGATAACGGAGCTGCCTGGCTTCAGCGTGTAGTTTCGTTTGGACGCGTCCACAAAGTTAGAGTCACCGACAAATGACGCGGTAAAGCGTCCCTTTGACGCGTAACCGTCGATTTCCTCACCCAAGCCAAACTCGTTGTGAACCACCTTGTTACCGAGTGGGCTGCCGAGCACGTTTCCGACGAAGTCGTGACCGATGAGCGAATCACGGAACAGTACTTGGCCAGGACTGACGCCATCACAGTTACCTGGTTCTGCCCAACCTTTGTTATCTCAGAGGATGTTGTTGGTATAGCGATTGTCGCGGATGCCAGTGTCGTTGTTTGATTTCGCACCCATCATAGCAATGCCCGCACATCGGTTGTCGTGAAACACGTTGTGATAGATACGATTGCCGGTGTTGTGCATGGCCTCGGTCTCATAACGTGTCATGCCGAGTCCAACGTTGGCACTGTGAAAGACGTTGTAGCGGATGATGCCGTCCTGACCCGCGTATTGGATGCCGTTGCCGCCGGATGTGGAGTAATAACTCGCACCTTGCGCAAACACGTTGTGTTCGAAGAGGTTGTACTTGGTGCGATCAAGAATGGCTTCCTCGCGTGCGAAGCGGCCGTTGCCTGGCCACGCGGTGGTTGGCGCTTCACAGTCGAATACGCTCACCATCTTCTGGTCGGGATTGGCGAAATGATTGTTACGAACCACGCTTCCATTGCCACATTTGATCACCAGAAGCTCATGGCCCGCTGTTTCGAAGCGGTTCTTCTCGATGACGTTAAAGTCTGAATGAACCAGCGCGAGGCTGTCGGTGCCCTTACGAAAGACGCTGTTCACCACGCGGTTGTGTGTGCTCCAGGCGAAATAGGCACCACCACGTTTGCTCATGCCCGGGAAAAGGTTCGAGGTATCAAACGTCGCATTTTCGATGCGATTGTGATGGGCGTTGATGGCGCGAAGAAATCCGGTTGAGCCGCTAACACCGATCCCACTCACGGTGTTATAGCTGACGTTGTCGAACCAGATCGGGCCATACTCTTCGCCGGCATCCACTGCATCGATATCGCGAAGGGTGACGGTTTCTCCCGGAGCTGCCTTAAAAACGATTGGTGCATTCGGTGTTCCGGAAACGGTCAGGTGCAGAACTTCCTGATAGTCGCCACCTCGTAGAATGAAAGTCGTGCCGGGTTCGGCGAGCCGCTTGGTAGATGCGAGGTACTGATAGGCGGAAGCGGTTCCATCGCTGCAACTGCGTGTTGCCGGGTTGTAGCGCCGCTCACAGTCACCCCAGAGTGACTTGTCGATATAGAGGGTGTTAGCCGACCAGGCGCTTGCACAGCAGCTGAGCTCGAGCGTTATAAAAGCGACGTTGATCGATGACGCTATGAAGGAAGCTGCGAAACGGATTTGTTCAACCGTATCACATCGATCGACTGCCGGATGTTATCCAGGTTTCAGTTTATGCCAGCCGAAACAGGCGTTGTGCATTAGTGCGCAAGACCCTGGTTCGGCGCTCTGGCGTGAGTGTGGCTACCGTCTGACGGATGATCTTAGGGGCAAGGATGTTCGCGTCGATGTGGGGGTAGTCCGATCCCCACACGATATTGTCTTCCCCAACGAGGTCGAGCATCGCGTTGATCGTGCGTTCATCCGGTTCGGCCACGAAGTAACAGTTGCGGGAGACATACTCGCTGGGTTTCAGCTTTAGGGGCGCTCCCAGTGCAGACATCACGTTCCACTTTTCGTCGAGCCGGTCCATCAGATAAGCCGCATAACCACATCCGGCCTCGACGCTAACTAGTTTGATCTTGGGATGTCTGTCAAAAAAACCGTCGGTGATCATGGCGGCGAGCGCCGGCATTATCTGGCCAGTGGCACCGAGACCGAAGCCAAAAAGTGGGCCGGGCATCGGTGTGGCGGCACGCCATTCTGCAAAGGGAGATGCAGCACCGCTGAAGCGGACGATGACGTGAAGACACCCTGGCAGATCGGTATCGGTGAGTTGGTTCCACAAAGGATCGAAGTCCGGATGGCTCGGGCTTTTTCCATCGATGGTTTCTGGCGGTACAAAAAGGCCACGAAAGCCAAGCTTCAGGCAGCGGGCGAGTTCGGTTGAGGCGTCATCGATATCGCGCCAATTCACTGTGGCGATGGGTGCTACCCGTCCCGAGGCCGATTGCGCGAATTCTGCGACCCAGGTGTTGTATGCACGGCAGTAGGCAGAGGCCAAAGGTTGGTCGTTGTCCGGAAACGGCAGGATGCTGATGGTCGGGAAGGTGACACCGACGGGAACACCCCAGTCGTCCTGAAGTCTGATCCTGGCAGCCGGATCGTAACTCGCCGCCGGGCAACCTTCGGCGTAGGTCTTGGTTCCGGCGAAAAGTTCGGCGCGGTTCAGTTCAACACCGCCGAGCCCTGCCAGTCCACGCGGCAAAACAACCTGTCCACCGATCACCAGTTGTTCAAACCCTCCAGCATCAGTCTGGATACGGATAGCGTTGTCACGAAAACGAGGTTCCAGATAGGTCGTCCAGAGATCCGCTGGTTCGAGAACGTGCATATCACAGTCGATCATAGGTTCTGCGGCGTTCGGTAGGGTCATGGCAGCTCGGGATAATTGACGGTTGCGGTGGTTGGGAGAATGGCTGCCCTCGTCGGTTTGGGTCAATGCCCGACAACTCCCTGCGCGACCATGCAATTTTCCCTACAAGTGGATACGGTCAACTGCAGGGGAAAAAGTGTCCACCACATACGACCGAAACCGCCATATAGGGATCGCGAAGTCGGTCGGTATACTTCTGCTCGACCTCATCACTACACGAAGAGGATCGGGGACACACAGGCATCTAGAGTGATGCTGAGAGAAGACCTTGATCGCGACTGAAACTGGAGCAAGAAGGGGTCTCATGGAGACACACAACACGAGGGAGAGCGCATGCTTATTCTGACCCGTCGACCCGGAGAGGCCATTCGAATCGGGGACGATGTTGAAATTTATGTCGTTGCGGTTAACGGGAACCAGATTCGTCTTGGTATCAAAGCACCCAAGTCGGTGCCCGTTCATCGCGAGGAAATCTACGCGCGTATCAATGCTCAGTCGGCGACACCTGCTGCTGTGACTGTTCGTCGTTCCGGATTGAGCGAATCCGAAAGCTGAAACCTCGACTGACTTGATCGATGGAGCGCTGTAACGGGCGAGCTCACTAACAGCCCTGAGCGCAACAGGATCGCAACCGCGATCCTGTTTAATAAGAGATGGTATCGTTCCACATCATGCGGAATTATCGTACTCGAGGGAAACTATCATCGGTGAGCTCATAAAAACCACTTCGCACGTTATCGACTTCTCACCGCTGCATGAACGAATGCAGTGGTACGTCTCGCAGAACCTCCTGTCCTGTATCAATACGTTGGTCATGCGTGGGACTGACGTCCTCGACTTTCGCACCTTTGGATACATGGACCTTGAATCGAAGCGTCCGCTTGCGGATGACGCGATTTATCGCATGTACTCGAATACCAAGATCGTCACATCAGTGGCGGCCATGCAGCTTTTTGAACAAGGGCGGTTCACGCTCGACACGCCGTTGTCAGCCATCATTCCAGCGTTTGCTGACCTGCGCGTCCTCAAGGCGGATGCGAAGGAGGCTACCGATGTGATTGCGGCGAATCAGCCGATCCTCATGCGCCACATCCTGAGTCATAGCGCCGGCCTCTCCTACGGATTTATCGAACCAGGATCGGTGATCGACCGTTCCTATATCGCTGCGAAGATCAACGCACTTGGCGGCGATGAGCCCACCCTCGAAGAACTTTGCGACAAGCTGGCGAAACTGCCATTAGCTTACGAACCGGGTACGCAGTGGCGTTACAGCTTCGCCACCGACGTGGTGGCGCGGGTGGTTGAAGTACTCTCCGGAAAGTCCTTCGACCGCTATCTCGATGACCACATCTTCAAGCCCCTCGGCATGGGCGATACCGGCTTCCATGTGCCGACGGAAAAGATGTCGCGGTTTGTTTCCATGTATGCGCCGGTGGATCTCTTTGATCCGATGAAGCCAGGTATGAACAAGGCAGAAGATCCGGCGACCGGTCCTTACAGTCGACCACGGCGGATGTTGAGTGGTGGCGGCGGGCTGGTTTCCACGGTTGCGGACTACCTCGCTTTTGTTCGCATGATCGTCAACGGTGGCACGTGGAATGGCGCGCGCATTCTCAAACCGGAAACGCTACAGCTTATGCGCACCAATCAGCTTGCACCCGGTGTGCAAGTCGCATTTCCGATGTGGGCCATGCCAGGCACCGTCTTTGGCCTTGGGTTTGCTCTCAAGGAAAAAGTGACTGAACAAGAGCCACAGCGCTCTCTCGGCGAGTATCACTGGGGTGGTATGGCAGGGACCCACAGCTGGATGGCGCCGAATGCGGGTATTACCGGCATGTGCATGACCCAGCGTATGCCGGGTTTCTGGCACCCGTTCTCCCATGAGTTCAAGACGTTTGCCTACAACCTAGCGGGTAACTCTCGATGAGCAACGAACCTGCTGCCGCAGAACATTCCGGTCAGGAGAAAGCGGCTCCTGGTCCCTATGCGCTGCCGGCGCGTATCGCCACGTGGCTTTTAACCATCGGCTGCTTTTGGCTGGTTCTCTCTCGATTGCAAGGCGCGGCAGCGCGGGAATCGATGACCATCGGCGACTACCTTGCCCGATTTATCGGACAAGCGGATTGGTTGACGTGGATCATGATCATGATCCCGTATTCGGTGTTCTTCTTTCTTGTGGATTCCCATGTCACTTGGCGGGTGGTGCGTTGGTTCAATGCGCCCGCGCTCAAGCTGACGGACATCCTGCCGATTCGAGCCAGTGCCTACATTCTGTCGCTGGTCAACGAACAAGTGGGTAAAGGGGCGATGACGCTTTACCTCGGACGCCGCCATGGTGTTCCGTTGTGGGAGGCCCTGTCGAGCATGATCCTGCTCGGCATGATGGAGATTTATCAGCTGCTGGTATTTTCGGCGATTGGCGTGGTTCTCTTTTTTGAAGTGGTGACGGATGCATCAACGATGTTGCCGCTGGATCGAATCCTGCCGGCGGTGTTCATGGGTGCAGCGATCTATCTGCCGCTGCACATGGCGTATTTTGGTGGACACCTCTTGCCGTCGAGTACCCTCAAGGATAAGCCCATCCTAAGTGCGTTTCGCCGCGCGAAGTCGCTGCACTACCTGCTGATCATTCTGTGTAAGGCGCCGAACCTGCTCGGGGCCATTGTGGTGTACACCGCGGCGTTGGCGCTCTTTAACGTCGATGTGAGCTTCCCGCAGATGCTCGCGTTTCTGCCGGTGATTTTTCTGGCCGCGGCGTTACCGCTCCCTTTTCACGCCGGGGCACTTGCCATGTGGACCGTCTTGTTTCCGGACTATCCAGCGGTAGGCGTGTTCAGCATGGTCATGCATACGTTCTTCGTTTTATTCAACGCGGGCATCGGGGTGCTGTTCCTGCCCAAGGCCAACAAAGAACTGTTCAGTTGAGAGAAGAAGACGCCTCAAATTCGGAAGTACGCCTGCGCGCGCAAGCCCATCGACACCATCGTTGAGATCACCAGGAGCCATGCGAGTGCTGCAGCGACTGGCATGAGTAGATGTTCGATGTGCAGCAGATGCGCGCCGATGACGATACCGGGCAATACGTAGTAGGTGATGCCGTTCCACCGCCCGAGGGGATTGGGGCGAAGTGCACGACCTTGAAACACGCGAGAGTCGATCATGTATTGCAGAAAGGCAGTGGGAATCAAGAACGGGAGTACGTTGTTGATGTGGCCTGAGCATGCGAGCGTGGTACATGCCGCTGTGACAAACAGCGCGTCTGATGCGTGATCGATAAACCTACCGACGGCGGATGACTGGCCGAATCTTCGAGCTAACGGCCCATCAAAATAGTCAGTCAGCGCCGCAACCGTGAATAACCCGGCCGCCAGCAGCCAGTCAGTGCTGAGGATGGCGCCACAAAGCGGGACGATGGTGAGCAGACGAATCGCTGTAAGTGCGTTCGCCCAGGTCATCAGTGTCGCGCTATTCAATGGAGCTCCCGATGTGTTGGTCCGATGAGCGTGACAAGCCCGCTGCGGACAATCAAGATCGTTTCCGACGAGTAGGTTGATTGTTGGGCAAACCAATTCATGGCGAAGTACATCATCACAGGCGCTAACGGCCATTTGGGTCGCCAGTTACTGCAAAAACTCAGTGATGCGGGTCATGAGTTGCATGCGGTGGTGCGATCCACCAGCGCGGCGACAACGCTTCCCAAACTTCAGGGTGTGCGGAGCCACATCATCAACTACTCGGATGCGAAGGCATTGGCACCGCTTGTTGCCGGTACGTATGCGGTGGTGCACTTGGTGGGCATCATTCGGGAGACTCCACATAACCGTTACATCGACGCCCACGAATCGACTTGTTCAGCGTTAGTTGAAGCGGCTCGATCCGCAGGCGTCTCACCTCACATCGTCTACGTGAGCATCCTTGGGTCGTCTGCGACACACGGCAATGCGTGCCTACGTTCCAAAGGCACGGCAGAACGAACGCTGCTCGACAGTGGACTCCCAGTCACCGTGTTACAGGTGCCAATGGTGCTCGGTGAAGGAGATTTCGCAACCTTCGCTTTAAGGAAGAAGGCACTCTCTCGCCTTTGTTTCGGCTTTCGTCTGTCGAGTCTCGAACAACCGATTTACGCCGGTGATGTAGTCAACGCCATCGAGTCCGCACTGAACAAATCGTTGGGCCGCTTGTTGCTTGCAGGACCTGAATCCTTGCCGAGATCGGCGCTGATCCAACGTGCGGGAAAGACGCTTGGCGAAAAACCTCAAGCGATGTCGTTACCCATCGGCCTCGGCCGCGTGGTGGTTGGACTTCTCGAAAGGCTCTCACCGCATCCACCGATGACACGGGCGATGCTCGATGTACTGGATCATGATGACCACATCGATCCATCGCCCGCCGCTAGGCAGCTTGGGATTTCGCTCACGTCGTTGGATGAAACGCTTCGCCTCGTCCTTAGGAAATAGTTTTGAGAGCCTAGTTTTCAGTGCGTTGAAGTAGCCAGCTCTTCAGCGTTGCTGATACCAGTTCACTTGCATCCTGTTGCACGAAGTGTCCCGCACCGGGAACGGTCACGAGCGTCCAGTCCTTCTCCACCCATTCCCAGGTGTTGTTGAGTGCTCCTGGTAAAAGCGCTTGATCTTCAAGTCCGTGGAACTGAAGCACCGGCATCTTCACTTTCGGCAACGCAGGTTGTGGTGCAGGAGGTTCGCTGCCTGCTTTGGGTGGTCGAGGGTAGTTCGCTTTGTAGAAATTGAGCATGCCTTCAAAGCTCGAACGTCCGAAAGCTTCGACGTATATGGCGCGTGCGTCAGCATCCTGCACCCAGCCTGCCAGACCTTCGGCGGTCAGCGCTTTGTGTGCGTCGGGCTGTTGGAAACGAAAGGCGTATTCGCTGTTTTTCTGTTGGACCGGATTGGTAGCGATTTCACGGCCGATGCCGTTGGGATGGGGCAGATTGAGAATCACGAGATGACTCACAAGCTCAGGGCGATGCATTGCGATGTTCCACGCGACGGCGCCACCCCAGTCATGACCCACCACGATGGCGTTTTTGACGCCTTCCGCTGCAATCACCGCGGCGATATCACCAACCAGATTGGGCATTGCGTAAGCTTCGACGCCCGCTGGTTTATCACTCAGGTTGTACCCACGCTGATCCACCGCGGCGACCCGATAGTCGGGCGCGAGCGCTTCCATTTGATCACGCCACGAATACCAGAAGTCAGGAAAGCCGTGGATCATTACGATCAATGGGCGTGTACCTGCATCGGCACCCGTTACGACGTAGTGGATTTTCACGCCGTTATTGGTGGCGTACCGGTCTTCAACTTCCAGCGCAATGACCAGCTGCGAAAAAAACAGGCACGTCATGAAGAGGAATGTGCGAGTCACCCTGTTGAGTCATTCTCTTGAGTTACTTCAGGGAACGGTACAGGAAGGGCAGGCTGGTATCCATCCGGTAGTCGATGCCGCTGTGTGTATCCGGAAACTCTTCGTATCGATGGTTGATTCCCGCGTCCGTTAGCGCACGGGACAGCTGACGCGCGCCAAAGTGAATGTGGTACTGATCCATCCAGCCACAATCGATGAAGAGTCCACGAAGGGATGCAAGGTTTCGCGTGTGTTTTTGAACCATATGAATCGGATCGTGCGCGAGCCAGCGACGCCAACGTGCTGGAATCAGCTCTCCGCTCTCGAGGTCGTACGGTAGAAGAAAGCCGTTGGGGGCATCAGGGTCAGGGTCGTAGGTTGCCGCCATGCAAAGGAGCATCAGCGTCATCACCTCGGATGAGGACGGACGCGGCTTTTTGTAGATGTGTTCGAGAAAGGTCTTGATACGGCCATCGTCGATGCCGGGCTCCTGACGCGTCTGTTCACGGGAAAGTTCGTACGGACCGGACTTTCTCTGGCGTTTGCGGTGACGAGTCAGCTCCGTCAAAGCAACAGGCCACTCGGCGCGATAACAAAAATCAAAGTAAGCATCACCCGAGTGACAAGCCACCGCGCCCCAGGTTTTTGCGTACTTCATGCCGTGAATGATGGCACCGTATCCGCCTGAGCTCTTGCCGAACACAGCGCGTTGATCCCGGCTCGCTGAGGTGTTGAAGGTCTGATCAACAAACGGAACGAGCTCGCGGGTCAGGTAGTCCGCATAGTCGCCAATCGCGGAAGAGTTGATGTACTGATTGCCTCCCAATGCGGTGAAACAATCGGGGAACACCACAATCACCGGTCCGAGACGACCTTCTGCGGTTAACCGAGCGAGTTGCTCCGGAACGTTTTCGTCGAAGGCTCTCCAGGCGACATGCGCGGGACCTGCACCCGTGTATCCGGTCAGATCAAAAAGGACGGGGTAACGTTTCTTACTATCCGGTGAATATCCAGGCGGCAACCACACCGGAAAAGTTCGGGTGATCGGGTCGCCGAGTGGATTGGACTCAAGAATCCGCGACGTATGTTCGACATGGACCACCTGGCCCGAAGGCCAAGAGGGGCGTTTTCGCATAATGGGAGCTCCGCAGGTTGTGGTGGATTACCGCAGCCTGCGGAGTCGCGCGTCAATTCAGATTGACTCAGGGCGCGTCGCGCAGCGCCTGAATGCGCACCTCAAGCGGCGGATGCGACGAGAACAACGCTCGCAGCCCTTGTTGCAAGCCACCCGAGATACCAAAGGCTGTCATCGTTTCGGGCAATTCGGACGGTTGGCCGGAAGCGATACGCAGGCGGTTCAACGCGGAGATCATCGCGTTGCGGCTGGCAAGATTGGCTCCGGCGACGTCCGCACGAAACTCACGTCGACGCGAAAACCACGCCACGATCATTGATGCCAGAATGCCGAGAACGATTTCCGCAACGATGGTGACGACAAAGAAGCCAATGCCGTGCCCGTCTTCGTTTTTGAACACGACGCGATCGACGAAGTTGCCGATGATCCGGGCGAAGAACATGACGAAGGTGTTCACCACACCTTGAATGAGCGTCAAGGTCACCAGGTCGCCGTTGGCGACGTGGCCGATCTCGTGACCGAGTACCGCCTCCACTTCTTCACGGTTCATGTGTTCGAGTAGACCTGTGCTGACGGCCACCAATGCTGCATTCCGGTTTGCGCCGGTAGCGAAAGCGTTGGGCTGGTTCGACGGAAAGATCGCGACTTCAGGCATGCCGATACCGGCGGCCTTCGCTTGCCGCTCAACGGTTTCGACCAGCCAACGTTCGGTCTCTGTGCGTGGTGATTCGATCACCTGTGCGCCGGTGCTGCGTTTGGCCATCGACTTCGACAGCAAGAGCGAAATGATGGACCCACCAAAACCGATGATGCCGCAGAAGATGAGCAGTGCGGTGAGGTCGAGCGTTCCGCCAGCGGTTTGGATGCCATTGAAACCCAGCAGTTGCAGGGTCACGCTCGCGACAAGAACAACTGCGAGGTTGGTCAGCAAGAACAGGGCGACACGCATGAATCGTTACTCCTTGAAAATCAGATGATCCTGCTCGGCAATATCGCGGCGGCGACTTCGAATTCAAGGGCAGACCAGAAAACAAAACTGCCCGTTGATTGAGTGACTGCAACCTGGAATTGCCGATCAGTCCACAGCAAGGCTATCGCAAAGGGGCTTTAGTTCGCAGTCAGGTTTTGTGGAACTGATCATGCGGCAAGTTCTCGCCGACCAACACACCGAAGTGGAACAGCTACGCGCTGAAATTACCAAGTGGCGTCAGCGAGTACCGAAGCTGGCCGAATCGTTGCGGTTGCGGGCGGATTCGCTCACACACATGGAGCGGCAGAATCAGCGCTTGCGCGAGGAGTTGGCATCACTTCGACAGCAGCTGAAGGCTGAAAAAACCTCGAAGGTCACAGATTAAACTACGGAGTTGGGTCGGGAAAACCGGCGCTTGATTGAAGATCGATCGCGCCTGGCGAAAGAAATGGTCTCCCTCGAAAACCGCAACCAGCTACTCCAACAGACCGTCGAAATCCTCACCATTCGACTCGAGGACGCCGTTGGCGAAATCGGCAGGTTGCGCGCATCCGTCGCGGTCATTCCTGCGCATCGATCCATCCTCCAGCCTGAGTTGCCAGCAGACAATTCGCGAGTTCTGCTCCGAATTCGCGGCATCGGCGAGAAGACACTTGGGCTGCTTGAGCAAGCCGGCATCCACTCGCTTGAGTCTCTTGCCGAGTTACAAGACCTGGCGCTCGACGACCCCAATTCCGCACTGTTTCCCCATCGAACACGCATTCGCAAACAACGGTGGGTCGGGCAGGCTCGAGAGCTTGGCCGTTCAGCCTGAGCCACTACGGGATCCCTAGAAAGGAACTTGATCAAAAACCCTGCATAACTTGGTGCAATTCAAGGACTTTTTCTTTGTCCCGCACGGGACTATAGTTCTCGCACCTGAAGTTTTGGGTCAGCAGAGCGAAGAGGCGGTGATGGCGACGGAACCTACAGTTCACGTCGAGCCTTACTCCGTAACGACGCGACGCTCCGGCGAAGACCGCCGGTCGGAACAAGACAGGCGCCGTGGTTCGAAAGGACTTTTCGAGTTGCGTGCCAGGCGAGATGGACTCGCCTCCGATCGTAGGCAAGCTTCACGACGGGAAGAGGACACCGGTGCGAAAGTTCGCTGGTACGCGTTTTGGCGGCGTACGGAAAGTCAGTAATCGACGACTTGATCGGCAGATATGACAATTACCACTACGCGGCTGCCCGCATATTCACGGCAGCCTGCGGCATGCTGTAATCAATCTATCTGCGAGGAATCGATGACTAATCTGAGAGGGATGGTGTTCGCGCTGGCGATCACCGTTAGTCCCGCTTTGGCTTTTGCTGCGGGAGATCCGGTTGAAGGCAAAAAGGCTTATGCCATTTGTGGCACCTGCCATGGCCAGAATGCCGAAGGAAATCGCGCCATGAATGCACCACGGCTCGCGGGTCAGGAAGGCTGGTATCTGCGGCGTCAGCTTGACGCATTCAAAGCGGGACATCGTGGCACTAAGCCAGGCGACACTTTTGGCACGCAGATGCGACCGATGGCGAACACCATTGCTGCTCCGGCAGCGCTCGATAACCTCATTGCCTACATTGCAACGCTGAAACCCGCTGCATCTGTGGTCTCGATTAAAGGTGACGTTGCTGCGGGACAGAAGGCTTTTGCTGTGTGTGCAGCCTGCCATGGGCAGAAAGCCGAAGGTCTCGAACAGATGGGTGGCCCCGGGCTCGCGGCTCAGGACGATTGGTATCTGGTTCGCTCATTGCAGAACTTCAAAAAAGGTCTGCGGGGTTATGCACCCCAAGATACCTTTGGCAGGCAGATGGTGCCCATGGCGGCAACGCTGACCGATGACGCGGCGATCAACAACGTGGTGGCCTTCATCAAAGCCAAACGCTGATCGGCCGGTCGGTGTCGTCCGCTCGTCTCACGATTGATCTCGCTGCGCTCGAAGCCAACTACAGGATCTTCGAGCGTGTCGGTTCTATTGGTGCGGTCGTTAAAGCGGATGCCTATGGACTGGGTGTTGGCCCGGTCACGAGGCGATTGCTTCGATCCGGCTGTGCGGACTTTTTTGTCGCCCACGCTCGAGAAGGCATTGAGGTGGCCCTCCTGTTGCAGAACGAGCGCGTGAAGGGGCGGGTATGGGTCTTCGAAGGTTTCACTGGCTGGAACGCTGAACTCATCGCAGAAAGTGGGTTGATACCCGTCCTCAACTCGGCATCACAGATCGATGCATTTCGTCGAGCCGGTGGTGGGCAATGCGGGTTGCATATCGACACCGGCATGCAACGCCTCGGAGTTCCCTTTGAACAGATTGACTCGCTGAACGCCCGAGGGTTGCAGGTCGAGTTGTTACTCACGCACTTCGCGTGTGCAGATACGCCAGAACATCCTCTCAATGCGCTGCAGATGCAGCGATTCGACACGATCAGGCAGCTTTTTTACGGTGTACCTGTCAGCGTCGGTGGCAGCGCTGCGTTGCTTGGTTCCTACGTTCAGCACCTTCCTTCGAAACATGTCAGTCGTCCGGGTATCGGTCTTTTCGGTGGCAACCCCCTGAATTCTGGTCAAAACCCCATGCTGACCGTGGCCGTACTTGAAGCCAGAGTGGTTCAGATTCGCGAGGTTTCTGCAGGTACACCCTTAGGGTATGGCGCGAGTTTTGAAACGAAGCGTGTTACCCGTATCGCCACGGTGGGTGTGGGTTATGCAGATGGTGTCTCTCGGGCGCTATCCAATCGGGGGGCATTTGCGGTTAACGGTTCACGTGCCCCGATACTGGGTCGGGTAAGCATGGATCTCACGCAGATTGACGTCACCGACGTAGACGTCGCCGAAGGTGACTGGATCGAAGTGATGGGTCACACCGTGACACTCGATGACGTTGCACGGACCGCCGGCACCGTGTCGTACGAAATTCTCACGGGGCTCGGTCCACGTCTTGAACGCATTTATCGGGAGTAAGGCTCGGTGAACAAAGACCGGCGGTAGTCAATCCCGTTCGATCGTCTCTTCGTTGATATCCGAATCTTCGGCTTGCGCAGGGGCTGGTGTTTCTGTGGGGGAAGATTTTGGGGAGGCAACCTCCGTAGCGAGCGCTGACAGCGACACCTCTGGTGCGAGACGGGAGATAGCGGCGGTGTCGTAGCCTGCCACAGTCAGGGCATCACGCATCGCACCCGCCACGTCGCCTCGAGTCCGGCGCACGATGCTCCGGTGGATGACTGCCGTTTGTGAGTCGCCAGAACGAATTGCGGCGCTTAACGATTCTTCCGCTGCGACCAAGTTACCTTCAAGCCAATGCAGGTGCGCGGTTGTGATGTGGGCAGCCGCGGCACCTGGATGGATGCGTAGCGCTTCGGTCAGGTCGGCTCGCGCCTGCATACTATTGTTGCGTTTGAGGTGCAGGATGGCGCGATTAGTCAGGAGGTTCGCGCGTGCGGCAGGCTCAGTGGTGGTGTCGATGGCGTTGGTGCAATAACCCAGAATTCGGTCCGTGATCTTGAGCTCTGGGGGCTCGGTCGCCGCCTGGTAACAGACTTCGCTGAAATCGAGTGCGGCTGCCCAGGCGCTGGGCGCGATAACAACGGCGCTGGGTGCCAGGAGGAACATCGCTGAAAGAATGAATGTGCGTAACATGGCGGCATTCTAGCCTGCATTTCGGCCGGTCGCCTGGCGCCAAGCACTTTACGGGGAGAGTGAGATGAGCAATGCAAAGGTCAACCGAAACGGGTTACTGGCCGGCAAGGTCGCGGTCATTACCGGTGCCAGCCGGGGGATCGGCGAAGCGGTCGCGCTGCGTTATGCGATGGAAGGCGCAAAGGTTGTGGTTTCCGCGCGCACCGTCGAAGACGGTGAACACATTCTTGCGGGCAGCATCTCTTCAACGGTCAAACGCATTCGTGATGCGGGTGGTGAAGCCGTTGCGGTGCGAGCGGACATCTCCCGAGAGTCCGACCGTATGGCACTCATCGATGCCGCCGAGGCGGCCTATGGCCCTGTGGATATTCTTGTTAACAACGCCGCAGTGACGTTTTATGCACCGGTCACCGATTTCGTCGAAAAGAAGTTCAAGCTGATGATCGAAGTGCAAGTCTGGGCACCTTTCCAACTGGCAGCCCGGGTTCTGCCTTCGATGGTAGCGCGGGGTGGTGGCTGGATTCTCAACGTCTCTTCCCATGCAGCGATTCACCCCGAGAAAACCCTCGGGCGTAAAGGTGGTTCGGTTTATGGCATGTGCAAAGCGGCGCTGGAACGATTTACGACGGGGCTCGCAGTTGAACATTACGAAGACAACATTGGCGTTAACGTGATTTCCCCAGGTTTGGTAGCAACACCAGGTGCCGTACATCACAACCTCATCAATGAACAGACGAAACATCGGGTAACCCCGGTTGAACACATGGCTGAAGCTTGTCTGCGATTGGTGCATGGTGATGCGAAACAACTGACGGGACGCATCGACTATGCTGATCAGGTGATGAAGGAATTTAACCTCACGGCAGCACCGCTGATCTAGTTCGTCAGGGCGGGTGCCAGGCGGAGAAGCGCATGCGTATCGGCGTTCCGAAAGAAATCAAGGTGCATGAGTATCGAGTCGGTCTCTCACCGGCTTCGGTCTCCGAGTTGGTTCGGGCCGGACATCAGGTGGTCGTTGAAGCCACCGCTGGAGAGGGCATTGGCTTTACCGATCAGCGTTACGAACGCGCCGGTGCAACCATCGGTGGTTTGGATGAAGTCTTTGGCGCTGAACTCATCGTCAAGGTGAAAGAGCCACAGCTGGCGGAATGTCGGTGGTTGAAGGCGAACCAGGTACTTTTCACCTATCTGCACCTCGCCGCCGACCGGGCTCAGACCGAAGCGCTCATGTCCTCCGGCGTCACCGCCATTGCCTATGAAACGGTGGTGGGTCCGCAGGGAGGTTTGCCGTTGCTCAGTCCGATGAGCGAAGTTGCTGGACGAATGTCCATTCAAGTAGGCGCTTGGTGTTTGCAGCGCGCCAATGGCGGGCGAGGCACGTTGCTGGGTGGTGTCCCTGGAGTGCAACCCGGTCGGGTGGTGATTCTAGGTGGCGGAATTGCCGGAGCAAACGCTGCTGCGATGGCCGTGGGTATGCAGGCGGATGTCACCATTCTCGAAAAAAACGTCGAGCGAATGCGTCATCTCGTGGATCACTTTGAAGGGCGGGCACGAGTCCTCATGGCGTCGGCCGATGCGATTGAAGAGAACGTGTTGCGTGCTGACCTGGTTGTCGGTGCGGTGCTCATCCCGGGCGGCAGTACACCGAAACTGGTCAGCAGGGATCTCGTGCGGCGGATGCCTAACGGTTCGGCGATGGTGGACATTTCCATCGATCAGGGTGGGTGTTTTGAAACCAGTCGTCCGACGTCCCACGATGCGCCGATCTATGTGGAGGAAGGTGTCGTTCACTACTGTGTGACGAACATGCCGGGCGCTGTTGCACGCACCTCTACCCTCGCGCTCAACAACGTCACACTGCCTTATGTGAAAGCACTCGCTGATCTCGGCGCCGAAGCAGCGATGGCGCGTGATCCCGGTCTCGCTAAAGGTCTCAACGTGCAAGCGGGACGGGTGGTGCATCCGGCTGTGCGTGAAGCGCTGGGACTGCCCGCAGCCTGATCACCTTCACGTGCCGCATCGGTGTGGTTGACGTAAAGTGTTGTTCAACCTTCACGAATTCGAAGTGATCCATGAACAACCCGCTGCACAACGAGTATCCCGCCGATTCCCTGGAAGCGAAGGACCTTGAATACATATTTCATCCCACTACGAACCTGAAGCAGCTTGCTGCTACGGGTCCAAAAGTACATGCCCGAGCCAAGGGCGTGTACATGTGGGATAACCACGGCAAGCAGTACCTCGAAGGGATGGCAGGCCTCTGGTGTACCGCGCTTGGGTATGGCGAAGAAGAACTGGTTGAAGCAGCCGCATCGCAGATGCGAACGCTGTCCTATTCACAGCTCTTTGGCGGCAAGACCAACGAGCCGAGTGTGCTGCTCGCCGAAAAGCTGAAAGCCATGATGCCCTTTGACGCGGGACGGGTGTTCTTCGGCCTCTCCGGGAGTGACGCCAACGACACCCAGATGAAGCTGATGTGGTACTACCACAATGCCATTGGCCGTAAAGAAAAGAAGAAGATCATCAGCCGTTTGCGGGGTTATCACGGGGTGACCGTAGCATCAGGATCGCTGACCGGTCTGCCGTATTTCCATAGTCACTTTGATCTACCCATCGCCAACGTGCTGCACACTGATGCACCACACTACTATCGTGGCGCGGAAGCAGGGGAGAGTGAGGGTGAATACGTGCGCCGCCTTGTCAAGAATCTGGAGGCGTTGATCGTCAAAGAAGGCGCCGAGACAATTGCTGCGATGATCGCTGAACCCGTTATGGGTGCCGGTGGTGTGGTAGTTCCTCCGCAGGGATACTTCGAAGCGGTGGGTGAAGTGCTTTCCCGCCACGGAATATTCCTTATCGACGATGAGGTGATTTGCGGATTTGGACGAACGGGTAAGCCGTTTGGTGCTGAAACGCTGGGTATGAAGCCGACGACCATGTCGGTCGCCAAGGCGTTATCGTCGGCCTATCTGCCGATCAGTGGCGTCATCATTCCGGAGTTCATGTATGAACCTATGGCTGAACTTTCGGGAACCATGGGCACGTTTGCTCATGGGTTCACCTACTCGGGTCATCCTGTGTGCGCGGCGGTAGCGCTTCGTACGTTGGAGATTTTTGAAGAGCGAGAGATTTTCGCGCACGTCGCACGGATCTCGGTTCCGTTTCAACAACGCCTCAAGGCCTTCGGTGATCATCCACTCGTGGGTGAGGCGCGTGGTGTGGGGCTGATCGGTGCTGTCGAACTGGTTCAGGACAAGGCGACGAAGAGAGGATTTGCGGGCAAACAAGGTGTAGGCGCCTACTGCGCTGCTCGTGCCGAGGCCAACGGTCTTATCGTGCGCAATTTGGGTGACTCGGTCGCGTTCTGTCCTCCGCTGATCATCTCGGAAGCAGAGGTGGACGAGCTCTTCACCAAGTTTGACAAGGCGCTCAACGAGACTTGGGCGTGGGTTCGTTCTGGCAGCTGAAATCCCTGGTGCTCCTAGTTGTACGGTGTTTGGTGCGCGGTGCTAGACCCGGGTAACACTGCAAGGATTCAGGCGAGGACAACATGCAGGCATCTGATCCTTTCGTGCGTTGTCTGGAAGCGGAAGGAATCGAGTACATCTTTGGTGTACCCGGAGAAGAAAACGCCCACTTTATGATGTCGTTGGAATCGTCGAAGACGATTCGATTTGTCTTGACGCGTCACGAACAGGGCGCCGCGTTCATGGCGGAAATTTATGGCCGCCTCACCGGTCACCCTGCCGCGTGCCTCGGTACACTCGGACCGGGTGCCACTAATCTCATCACCGGTGCGGCAGATAGCAACATGGACCGTGCGCCGATGCTGGTGCTCACCGGTCAGGCGGCAACACGTCGATTACACAAAGAATCGCACCAGATCATGGATGTGGTCGGACACCATCCGTCATGCGGACAACATCCCAGAAATGGTGCGTAAAGCCATTCGCATTGCACGAACCGAAAAGCCGAGTGCCGTGCTTCTCGAGTTACCTGAAGACGTAGCCAAACACGATACGAAAGCGGCCGTCCTCCGGCCCGTTCGTTTCCGTCGTCCTGTCCCCGATGACAAGGTGGTCAACAACCTACGTACCGCCAAGAAACCCATCATCATTGCGGGCAATGGCTGCATCCGAAAGCGCGCCAGCAAACAGTTGCGCCAGCTTTGTGAAAAGACCGGCATTGGCGTGATCAGCACGTTCATGGCCAAAGGCGCAGTGGATGTTGATGCGCCGTATTGTCTTTACACCGTCGGCCCCGGCACCAAAGACCGCATGAATTATGCCATCGATGAAGCGGATGTCGTGCTCGCGCTGGGATTCGACATGGTCGAATACCACCCGCGTCTTTGGAACCCGGGTAAGAACAAGACGATCATCCACACGGACTTCCTGCCGGCTGAAATAGACGAGTATTACCATCCAAGTGTTTAGGTCGTAGGAGATCTCGGTCATTTCCTTTGGATGTTGAACGAGCGTGCCAATGCTTCCGGCCCACTGACATATGAGCTAGATGGCCAACATCGGCAGCGTGAAGCGATGAAGGCGGACCTCGAGGAATATAAAGACGATCAACAAAAAGGTTCCATCAAACCGCAGAAAGCACTGTGGGATGCGCGTCGGGTGATGGGTCCTAACGACATCGTTCTGTCGGATGTTGGTGCACACAAGATGTGGATTGCGCGCCACTATCATTGTCACGAGCCTAATACCTGCCTGATTCCCAATGGCTTCTGTTCAATGGGTTTTGCGTTGCCTGGTGCGATCGCCGCCGCCCTGGTTTATCCGGATCGCAAGATTCTCGGTATCTCAGGCGACGCTGGCTTCCTGATGAATGTGCAGGAGATGGAGACCGCCAAACGCCTCGGTGTGAACCTCACCATGCTGGTGTGGGAAGACAACGCCTATGGACTCATCGCCTGGAAACAAACCAATGAGTTTGGTCGACACACTGACCTGGCCTTTAGCAATCCAGAGTGGATGGGACTCGCTGCTACTTTCGGTTGGAATGGCTTTCGCTGCGAAAATAGTGCAGATCTACAGGACGTTTTGCGTAGATCCTTCGCAACGAAAGGACCGAGTCTGGTGGTCATTCCCATCGACTACCGTGAGAACCCGAAGCTCACCAAGAAACTGGATGAACTGACCGCAACCATCTGAGTTGTATAGCCACTCGCATCTGGACGCGTAAGCCTTAGCCCTGCGACACTGCCATTTCAATGTCGCAGGAATACCGATGGCCAGAATCGGAACAGCGGCGGATGTACGCAGCGAAGTTTTTCGCACCAACGCGGAACATCACCGCGCTTTAAGCCAGGATCTTTCACAACTCGTTGCACGTATTGCGCTCGGTGGTGATGAACGCTCGCGTGCTCGTCATGTCGAGCGCGGCAAGCTTCTACCCCGAGAGCGTGTACAGCGTTTGCTGGATCGCGGATCGCCCTTTCTCGAAATAGGCCAACTCGCAGGACATGGTCTCTATGACGACTGGATTCCGGCCGCCGGACTGATCACCGGTATCGGTCGGGTTGCCGGGGTCGAATGTATGATCGTTGCCAATGATGCGACGGTGAAGGGCGGAAGCTATTACCCGATCACCGTGAAAAAACACCTCCGCGCACAGGAAATTGCGGCGGAAAATCATCTGCCCTGTATCTACCTCGTCGATTCAGGTGGGGCATTTCTGCCGGAGCAGGCGGGGGTGTTCCCGGACCGTGAACACTTTGGGCGCATCTTTTTTAACCAGGCCAACCTCTCAGCCGTGGGCATTCCACAAATCGCCGTAGTGATGGGTTCGTGCACGGCGGGTGGCGCCTATGTGCCAGCGATGTGTGATCAATCCATCATCGTGCGTAATCAGGGAACCATCTTCTTGGGTGGCCCGCCGCTTGTGAAAGCCGCCACCGGTGAAGTGGTGGATGCGGAGAGCCTCGGTGGTGGTGACGTTCATAGCCGCATATCGGGCGTGACTGACTATCTTGCTGAGAACGATGAACACGCTCTGATGCTGGTGCGAGAAGCCGTATCGCACAGCCGGCCCAGTTATCGGTCAAGTGTGGAATCTCTTGTTAGTCGGGAGCCGGTGTTTGCCACCGATGAACTTTTCGGTCTGATTCCCAAAGACACACGCACACCGGTCGATGTGCGCGAAATTATCGCGCGGATCGTTGATGCCTCAGAGTTCCACGAGTTCAAGCGGACCTACGGTGAAACGCTCGTCTGCGGCTTCGCGCACATCGAAGGCAAGCCAGTCGCGATCCTCGCCAACAACGGCATTCTGTTTTCGGAGTCCGCACTCAAAGGCGCGCATTTCATTCAGTTGGCGGATCGACGCGGCATACCACTACTCTTCCTACAGAACATCACCGGATTCATGGTGGGGAAGAAGTATGAAAATGCTGGTATCGCCAAAGACGGTGCCAAGATGGTGACCGCTGTCGCCTGCGCGCGGGTTCCTAAATTTACGGTGGTGATTGGTGGTTCGTTTGGTGCCGGCAATTACGCCATGTGTGGCCGTGCCTACGGCGCGCGTTTTCTATGGATGTGGCCAAACGCGCGTATTTCGGTGATGGGTGGGGAGCAAGCCGCCCATGTACTCGCCACCGTTCGCGAAGAAGGCATGAGTCAACGGGGCCAAGCCTGGGACTCCGCAGATAAACAGACCTTCATGGATGACATACGTTCTCGCTACGACACCGAAGGTCATTCTTATTTTGCGAGCGCGCGACTCTGGGACGACGGAGTGATCAGTCCGTTGGATACACGTCGGGTGTTGTCGCTCGCGCTTGAAGTCGCGTGCCGCCGCCCCGAAAGCCATCCGTCCACCTTTGGCATTTTCAGGATGTAGTTGATGAAGACGCTGCTTGTTGCCAATCGTGGCGAAATTGCCTGTCGCATCATGCGTACCGCAAAGAAACTTGGCCTTCGCACCGTTGCCGTGTATTCCGAAGCAGACGCGAACGCGCTGCATGTGCGTTCTGCAGATGCGGCTTATTGCGTGGGTCCTGCACCCGCCTTGCAGAGTTATCTGAAAATTCCCGCGCTGATTGAAGCCATCAAAGCCACCGGTGCCGACGCCGTGCACCCCGGTTATGGCTTTCTTTCCGAGAACGAAGGATTTGCTGCGGCAGTGGTGGCCGCAGGCGCGATCTGGGTGGGACCTGATGCGCAGGCAATTCGTGTGATGGGTTCGAAGATCGAAGCAAAACGCACCGTCGCTAAAGCAGGGACACCCATTGTGCCGGGTTACAACGGCGATGATCAGTCGGACGCGACGCTGTTAGCGGAAGCGGCACGTACGGGTTATCCGTTGCTCATCAAGGCGAGTGCGGGCGGCGGTGGTAAAGGTATGCGTGTCGTGCGCTCAGCAGATGGTTTTACTGACGCGCTCGCGGGCGCCAAGCGTGAAGCAAAAAACGCCTTTAACGATGATCGGGTTCTGCTCGAGCGTTATCTCACTGCACCGAAACACGTTGAGGTGCAGGTACTCGCAGACTGCTACGGTCATACGCTCTATCTGCATGAGAGAGATTGCTCCGTGCAGCGTCGCCATCAGAAGGTCATCGAAGAAGCGCCGGGACCGACGATTGATCCGATGCTTCGCAAATCACTGGGTGAAGCGGCAGTTGCTGCAGCCAAGAGTGTGAATTACGTCGGTGCGGGCACGGTGGAGTTCATCGCCGAAGGTGGCGAGTTCTATTTC
>SYFY01000098.1 GCA_005799745.1 Gammaproteobacteria bacterium | reverse complement strand
GATACACCTGCATCGCCCGCAAGCCCAAATGCAGCTCGTGTGTGATTGCCGATATCTGTACCTACGATCAAAAATCCACCACCTGAAGTTCATCTCTCGAAGCGGTGCGTCCGTGCACCGTTCCAGCCTCGCTTACTGTTTCGCGCGGATGATCCAGTAGCTGGCGATGCCTGCCGCGAAGATTGCGCCGCCGATGGCAACCGCTCCGGCAACCGGAAGGAGCGCAGCACCAGCCGCGGTTGCGACGCCGTACTTCAGACCGATATCCAGCATCGCCAGCGCGGTTCCGGTCGCCTTGGCAGACATGAAGTAAGGGTCGACACTGGAGTTTCCGCCGGCAACCACATTCAGCTCTTCACAGGCGAGTTCTCGCATGATTCGTATCCTCGATGTTGATGGTGTTGGCGGTTAGATGAGTTCCAACCGCACGCCACAAACTTAAGCGGATACCACCGGACGTCCGGTGAGATCACCGTCATATCACTTTTGCGAGATCAACTATGCCACGTATGCGAGATCGCCCTGACAATTTGCTCAATGCGCCAGATCTCCTACTACTTTCCAGTACGTTTCCAGCGCGGTGATGTGATCACGTGGTGATTTGAGACCATCACCCTGGCCGCGCAGTGCCATGGCGCGTATGCAAGCGTAGTCAACATCACGAGCAATCAGATCTTCGATCTCACGACGCCACTTGTCAGGACCAGACTGATAGTTCATGAACGACTCGGTCCCGAAAGTCGCAGGGTCACGCCCGGCCTTCGCTAGCGCTTCACGCACTTTGCCAAGTGCTTCCAGGTTTTGTGCGTGGCCGCTGCCAAACATGAAGCCATCACCGATACGCGCAGCGCGCTGGAACGCGACGTCTGTGAAACCACCAAACCAGATCGGAATTGATCGCGACGGTAACGGTTTTATTCCGGCGCGATCGATGTGGTGCCAGCGCCCGGTGTAGTCGATCACCGGCTCTTGCCATAAACGCCGTAGTACTTCGACCTGTTCTTCCTGTCGTACACCTCGGTTAGCGAAGTTCTCACCGAGGCTGTCGTATTCCACATAGTTCCAGCCGGTGCCGATGCCGAGACGTAATCGCCCTCCTGAAAGAACATCGATTTCTGCGGCCTGTTTGGCGACGAGTGAGGTCTGGCGTTGTGGAAGGATCAGAATGCCTGTGGCAAGCCCTATACGTGTGGTACACGCGGCGAAATATCCGAACAATACGAACGGTTCGTGAAATGACGATTCTTCCGTGTACGGTCCCCAAAGTTTCGGTTCGCGTTTTTCATGCACCGCTCCGAGAACATGGTCATAAGCCAGGATGTGCGAATACCCCAGCCCTTCAGCGGCTTGTGCCCAATCGCGAAGGACCACCGGATCGTCACCGATCTCGAGATGGGGAAAGATTGCGCCGATCTTCATGGTTGTTGCTCCTCCGCACCGGTGAATTACAGCGGCCAAGCATACGGTTCACCAACCAGGTTCACCAACCAAGAGGCGCCATCGTTCTCCCAATCGCTCTCCCCATCGCTTTGGGAACAACGAGAGAACTACTCAGAGATCGACGATTTCGACTTCGGGAATCGTCTCGCCAAGAAAGAAGCTGCCGACACGACGGAAACGGTCTCCGCCATCTGTCGCGAGAAAGTGGGTATGAGCACGATCGCCAAGACAGCGTGGCGTGACGGCAGCAACCGCAGATGCAGTGGTTGACGCCGAATCAACAATCGCAACTTCAGCGCCAAGCACCTCTGCACACACCGAACGAAACACCGGGAAGTGCGTGCACCCGAGCAGCAACGTATCGAACGCTTGGTCTCCGCTGATCCCCTCGAGGTAGTCCCGCACAACGTGTTGCACCAACGCGCCTTGGGCGCGGCCTTCTTCTGCAAGGGTTACAAGGAGGGGCGCAGGTCGTGCGAAGACGCGGTGGACGCCACGGTGCAAGAGCGCTCCGTGATAAGCACGTTCACGCACCGTACCTTCGGTTGCCAGCACCGCCACGACACCGCCGATCGACGCGGCGCTCGCAGCGTCTGCACCGGGCGAAATCACACCATGTACAGGCAGCGGCGCGAACGCTTCAACCAGCTGAGGCAGTGCTGCCGCCGTTGCCGTATTGCACGCCACCACCAGCGCTTTGATGCCACGTTCCACGAGATGGGAGGCGGCCCGAAGTGCATAACGACGGACGGTATCCGCACTCTTGGTTCCGTAAGGCAATCGAGCCGTATCACCGAGATAAACAAATGATTCACGTGGCATCGCAGCACGTAGTGCACGAAGCACGGTCAATCCACCGATACCAGAATCAAAAACACCGATCGGCAAATCGGTTGAAGGGGCGTTCAAGGCGTTATTGTACTTTGCGAAACCAGGCGACCATCTTATTCGTCCGTCCGGTTTTTGCAGCCTTTTCCTCGGCTTTTTCTTCGGTAGAGATCATCGCTGCATCGCCACCCTTCGACGTTCGGAGCGCCTTGAGTTTCTTCTCGATGATCGCGTCTTCTTTGCGCATGCGTTTTTGCGCAGCCTCGATATCCGTGCCACAGCGCTGGCAAAACTCGGCGATCAGTTGCATATGTCCACAACATGGACACTCAAGGTGTGCCGCTGTCAGATTGCGAAGAGTTCGATCAATGCCGCCCCCATTCAACTTGAATCGAGCGGGATTGCCTGAAGCGACCGGTGTGTAATCTTTGAACCAGCACACGGCCCCAATGGCAGTGAGAATCGCCACCAAGGACTGCGCTTCTGCCGCGCCAAGCTGACTCTCCAGTACGACCGTCCGACCAGAAAACAGCTGGCTCGCTTTTCGTTGATCGATACCGAGTGTGCGCTGCATGCCTAGCATCACCTGGTCTCGGGAAGCGCCGGGTGCAATCTCGCCACTGAAGAGCACATGGAAGTTGACCATGATGATGCCCTATTGATTCTCCAGGAGGTGAAATTCCAGCAGTTGGATCTCGTCGTCCTTGTGTCACTAATCCGTCGTGACGTGGGGTTTCTCAGATCTTCCTACTACCTCTCGTGCGATATGCGGAGTCAGGCAATGGAACGCGGATGACCCGTCCTGGTGGTCACGTGTGGGCATCGAGATACATCACACTTCGACAGCGGAGAAGCGTCCGTCAGACTTGTTCGCGATCATACGAAGCGCGAGATGCGCCAAACGTGCGTGACCTCACATTCCAGGACCTGGCCCACCCAATGCGCCATCAGCGCCGTGCAATTTCTGAGCCTCCCGGATCGCTGTTTACAGCGCGTTTGAGCTGAACAGTGACACGCCGGTTCAATGCATCCGCAGCGAATCCGCGACGCGCATCAATGGGAAACGACGCGCCGTGGAAGTTGACCGTCAGCAGACCACGGGGAATGCCGCGTCTTACCAGCTGAACCGCAACCATCGCAGCGCGGCGTTTGGAGAGCGCGAGATTCGTGCGTGCGTCGCCTGTTGAATCGGAGTGGCCGTCGATGGCGATCCCTTGCAACAATCGATCCGCACGGATGTACTCGGCCAGCCGATCAAGCTTGGCATGGTCTTGTCGCGTCAAGGTGATCTGTCCAGTCGCAAATCCAATTTGGGAGACCTCCACATCCTTGAAGTTGGCCGGCAATCGCCACTGTCGGCACGCCAGAAAAGCGTCGCGACTCTCCTCCAATCGCGTCGGAACTACCGTGACGACACGTATTTCTTGTTCACGGCCCGAAAGCCCATGCCCAAGGAGTCTGATCAGTCGTCCATGCTCCAGGTCTTCGAGCAACTGATTGGCCGTGGGTTCAACCGTCGAGATAACACCACCTCGCACGTGGTCGAGCGCACCCCGATCACTACTTGATGGCCACGCCGGATGCCACTCGGGTGCGTCTGCAGAGGCCATCACAGCACCCTCCCCAAAGGGGTCACTCACCGTTGCATATTCAAAGCGCAGCGGCAGACCAGGTTCACCAAAGAACCGCGCCGTACCGGCACGTGTGACCTGTTCGAGCACACATGAGCGTTGTGACTTGCGGAACGCCCAGCCGGCATCCACAGGCACCGCGCCAACCGCTGCCACCTTGTTCACATGAAGAACAGACAACATCACGACGACGCACAACAGCGTCGTTCGTCGTATTCGGAGCCAGGCAGGCAAATTCGCCTCTCGCATCGCTTTAACTTTCTATGGGTGGTCGATGTTGTATCGGCTTCGGGCAGCCTCTCTTGAAGTCTTAGGCGTTGGATTGGAGTTTTGTGTCGCACGGGCTATCGCGTCGGCCTGTTACGTCGTTTTGGGCAGGATTTCCCGCACTACACCCACCGTCGGAACTGATAAGGTGCACGCATGACGATGAACAGACGTTTTCGCGGCTACCTGCCGGTGGTCGCGGACATTGAAACCGGCGGGTTTAACGCCGCCATCAATCCGATGCTCGAATTTGCCTGCGTACTGCTGACCTGGGAAAACAACCGCCTACGGCCGTTATCCAGCCATCGTTGGGCGGTTGCGCCATTCATGGGGTCGAGCATCGATCCTGCGTCACTGCAATTCACAGGCATAAACCCGGCGGACCCAGGTCGAAGAGCCGTCCCTGAGTCCGAAGCGCTTAAGGGTTTCTTCAAAGAAGTTCGTGAGCGAATGAAAACCGATGACTGCCACCGCGCCATCCTGGTGGCCCACAACGCGTCCTTTGATCATCAGTTCCTGATGCGGGCGGTGGATCGGAACAACATGAAACGCAATCCGTTTCATCCTTTCAGCACCATCGACACGGCCTCACTGTCAGCCGTCACATACGGACATACGGTGCTGCGTGAAGCCTGCAGCCGGGCGGGCATCGATTTTGACGTCAGTCAGGCCCACGGCGCGTTGTACGACGCGGAACGAACGGCTGACCTCTTCTGCGCGATCGTGAATGCCACGCCGTTTACGTTCTACGAATAACCAGTTCCCGCGAAGCGGGAACTGGCAAAGCCGCGTGGCCCAACCTACTCACGCGTAGCGTGAGTGGGTAAAGGTCGGAAAGCGGGTTTGTGTGGAACACAAAGCCGCGTCGACCCTCTCCCCGCATCCAACTCTAATCAGCGAAGAGACGCCTCTAAGCCCCTACCGCCTCTTTAATCAACGGCTCAAGCTCACCTACTTCATGCATCTCCGTGACGATGTCACAACCACCGACGAGTTCTCCCTTGACGAAGAGCTGCGGAAACGTGGGCCAATCGGAGATTGACGGCAGCGTCGCGCGGATTTCCGGATTCGACAGAATGTCGACATAGGCGAACCGCTGACCGCACGCGATCAGCGCCTGCACAGTGCGTGCAGAGAATCCACACTGCGGCATTTGGGGTGAGCCTTTCATGTACAAAATCACCGCATTGTTATCGATCTGCTGCTTGATGGTCTCAACGACGGTCTGATCAGACATGTCACACCTTTGAACTAGCCATTAACTTTGCGCATTCTAGCCCACCGGCCCCAAGCGCCCACAATCAAATTCCCCTTAAGCTCATGACCGAATTCAACTTTGACGAGGTGATCGACCGCCGGCCTTCGTCGAGCAGCAAGTGGACCAAGTTTCCGGACGGGATCCTGCCGTTCTGGGTCGCAGACATGGACATCCGGGCGCCTGAGTTCATGCTCGACGCACTGAAGTCCAGAATCGACCACGGCATTTTGGGTTACACCGTGACGCCTCCCTCCCTGATCGATACGGCGATCGCGTGGTTGCAAAGATCCTATGGTTGGAAAGTGCAAGCCGAGTGGCTGGTATGGATACCCGGCGTGGTGACGGGTTTTAACCTAGCCGCCCGAACGACCATCAACCCTGGCGAGGGCATTCTTATCCCTAAGCCCGTGTACTACCCGTTCCTCGATGTACCGGCGAATGTCGGTGGGGAAGCGGTATTGAGTGATTTGATTCTCGCCGGCCAACAATGGGTGATGGATTTCGACGATCTCAACACCAAGGCTGCGAACGCCCGTCTCTTCATGTTATGCAACCCGCAGAATCCAACGGGCCGGGTGTACACACGACCGGAACTCGAACAGGTCGCTGACCTCTGCCTTCGTCATAACCTCTCCATCATGTCGGACGAGATCCATTGCCCGATCATTCTTGATCCTGAGCGCAAACACATTCCCATCGCCACGTTGTCGCCGGAGATTGAAGCGAAAAGCATCACGCTCTTTTCTCCGACCAAGGCTTACAACATTCCGGGTCTCGGCTGTGCCGTTGCCGTGATCCCTGATCTTGGGATTCGACAGCGCTTTCTGAAAGCCCGCGCGGGCCTCGTCCCTGGCATTAGTCCGATGGCCTACCTCGCCTGCGAACTGGCGTGGGCGGATCAAAGCGACTGGCTGCCGTCACTCCTGCAGTACATTCGTGGCAATGAAGCGCTGGTGCGCGCCACGGTCGGCAACCGGATGACAGCCGTTGAAGGCACCTACCTCGCATGGATCGATGTCCGTGATCTTCGACTAAACGACACCAGCGCGCACTTCGAAAGGCACGGCCTTGGCCTTTTCATCGGTGAACAGTTCGGCGGCAAAGGGTATATCCGATTCAACTTTGGTTGTCCGCGAACGACCCTCGACGAAGGGCTTCGACGATTGACGGCAGCACTTCAATAAAACCCTGCGGCGGGCAGCGCTTCGCTGCGCCGTTAAAAAAGGTTGCTGACGGAAGTTGTGACTCGCAGAATCCGGCAGCGAGAGATTGCGTGTAGCACCATGGGGATGGTGCCGCGGGGTCTGCATCCTAGACATGCGGACACTTCAGGGGACCGCAGTACAGCTCCGAGACGTGTTCGCGTTTCACCACCAGAGAGAGGCCGGGTTACCGGTTCGGGGGTTTTATGAAACGTCGAATGATTGGCGGTCTTGTTGCTGCCGCTTTGTTGGCACCTCCTATCTCCACGGTTTATGCCGGGGAAGAGGCTGCCAAAGATACGAGTGGTGTGATCGAAGAAATTCTGGTTACCACCAAGCGAGGAACCGTCCAGGACGTGCAAGACATGTCCGAAGCCGTGAGTGCTTTCTCCGGCGTCGGATTGGAACGCATGTTTGCCAGCACGCTTGAGGACTTCAACTCATCGGTGCCGAACGTACAACTTGAACACGTCGGCCTCTTCAACGCCGCCGCATCGTTCAACATGCGGGGTGTCGGGTCGGCCGGAATCGAGAGTTTTGCAGATCCCGTCGTCGCGGTGTTTGTCGACGACGCGTATTACTCGCGCAATGCTGTCGCACTGCTGCACCTCTTCGACGTGGAATCCGTCACCGCCCTCCGCGGCCCGCAGGGCATTCTGTACGGCCGCAACGCATTTGGCGGTGCGATATCAGTCCGGACCAACCGCGCCCAAATCGACGAGCTCGACGGCGAAATACATGCTGAGGTGGGTAACGCCGGCAAGCGCCGTTTTGGGGCCATCGGCAATGTGCCTTTGATCGAGGACAAACTCGCCTTTCGCATCGCTGCCAGCTACAACGAACTCGACGGATTCTTCAAGAATGACGGCGTGATTCTCGAGAGCTACAACGCTGCGACTGCAACGCTGCGTACACGAATCGACGAAGACAAAAAAGGCGATCGTGAAAATGGCTTCCGCTCGGTTTACGTGCGTCCAAGCTTGCGATTCGAACCAAACGATGCCTTGCGCATCGACGTGATTGGTGAAATCTGGGA
The DNA here is from genome assembly GCA_005799745.1 of Gammaproteobacteria bacterium. Lineage (GTDB taxonomy): Bacteria > Pseudomonadota > Gammaproteobacteria > Pseudomonadales > Azotimanducaceae > SYFY01. Next base: position 8,557 of record SYFY01000098.1, on the reverse strand, counting down.
AGACAAGGGTGACGGTACCGCCAACTGGTCTCAGTGTTATCAGCCTGGTTCGTTGCCACCACCACTTGGCAATGGTCTGAGTGGCCGTCGCGCACTACACACCAACCTGGGCTTCCCTTGCAAAGACCCGTTTGGCGACGCGCGTTTCAACATCAAGGGGGATGGCAGCGATCCGTATGAAGTAGGTTCCAACATTCATCCCAACCAGACGTTGCAAGACATCTGGAGCGTTGTGGTTGACGCGGCCTACACCACCGATATGGGTACCTTTACCGCGATCTACAGCCATCGCGATGAGGAAGAAGACATCACTACTGACACCGACGGTTTCAACTGGGATGTGTTCTCATCAACCCGTCTGCAAGACTTCAAGTCCGACCAACTCGAACTGCGTTACAACCACAGCTTTAACAACGACACCATCGACGTGATAGGTGGCGTGTTCTTTTTCAAGGACGAATACACCGTTGAGCAGTACCTGTGGATCTTCCTCGACAGCCAACTCTTCGGTGGTGGCGGCTTTACGCGTAACAACCCCTTCGTTAGTTGGGGTACCAACGGCCAGAAACGTGACACTTGGGCGACCTTTGCACAGGTCGACTGGCACGTGACTGACGAGTGGACACTCAGCGTCGGTGGTCGATATGCCTATGAAGAAAAAGACGATGTCCTTGGTATGGCGATCAACGACAGCAACTGTCCTCCTGGCCGCAACCCGCGCCAAACGCCACGACCGGCGTGTAACGGCGTGCCCTTCTCAGGTACCGATCGTTCCAACGTATACGACTTCGACCCGATCGTGCGCTTTGGACCCGTGAAGGAAGACTGGAATGCGTTCTCGCCACGCCTCGCAGTGGAATACCAACCGAACGACGACCTGCTCGTCTTCGCCTTCTGGCAGCGCGCGTTCAAGTCAGGTGGCTTCGTCAACAATGCCGGTACACTGTCGGTGTTCTCGTCGCCGTATGACCAGGAGCAAGTCGATAACTACGAAGCCGGTATCAAGAGCGAGTGGATGGACAACCGTCTGCAAATCAACGCCAACGTCTTCTACTCCGAATACAAGGATCTACAGCGTGGTGTCATCCGTGCTGCACCTACGTCGACGGGACAAGAGACGTTTACCGACAACGCCGCAGGTGCAGAAGCCGTGGGTATCGAGCTGCAGTTCAGCTACAAGCCGATCGATAACCTGAATCTCTACGGCAACATCGGCTGGCTCGACATCGAGTACAAGAGTTTCATCGCTGACCTGCTCGGCACCGGCACAGCTACCGACAACTCCCACCTCGATCTCGTCCGCGCGCCGAAATGGGATCTGAACATCGGCGCGCGCTACGACTTCCCAGAAACGTCGTTCGGTCACTTCTCCGCTATGGTGGGTTATGCCTACACCAGCAAGATGGTAACGACGACACCGAACGACGTGGGTTTTGATCGTCGGCCACTGGGGATCTGGGACGCGCAAATTAACTGGGAGGCTATTGATGGCCGTTACAGCGCATCTCTGTGGGGTAAGAACCTGAACGATGACGTTGAACGTCTTGGCGGAACCCCGGTAGGCGGGCTGTTTGCATTCGCTGCGCCTACACAACCACGCCAGTACGGCTTCACGGTGAAGATGATGTTGGGCGAATAACCAGCATTTTTCTAAACGTTCCCCATAAAGCCGGTGCCGTCGCACCGGCTTTCTATTGCGCGAGTACTCAACTTGTACCCATCGGCGCAGTCAGCATCGCAAGTTCAACCACGATTTGATGCAAGCCACGAAACGTAGACTCTTGCGTTCTAGTCGATGAACCGTGAACTGCATCACAACAATTTGGCTCTGCGGACACGACGCGGATTTACATGGGTCGAACTGCTGGTCGTCGCGGTCGTTATTGCCATCTTCGCGGCCATCGTCGCCCCCCAATTCGGCACCACCACCGACGAATCAAAAGTCGCCGCGATACGCGCGGGCCATCCAGTTGTAACGCCAGCAACACGGCCACTACCCGGGAACGGCCCCTCCTCAACAGAAACCTGCCGCGCGAGCGCTGCTGACCTCAACCTTCTCGACCAGGGGAGAGACCCTGCTCAATGCACAGCTCACTCCGTTCACATCGATAGATGGCAAGACTTGTCCGGGAAAGGTGACCGGCTTTTGGACTCGGCCCATATCTGCAGGCAGATGCCATCCCGACAAATCCGATCACGGGTAGCAGGGCGATCAGTTTTTCCAACCTCGGCACACTGGACGTGACCACCGTCTCGACCACTGGAGGCTGGAAATTCGATCAGATCATCGGCCGTTTGATCGCAGACCACGCCGACTACGAACACTACTGAAAAGTCCGGCGCAGATTGATCTGCATCAGGCCATTGGCTACCATTCGGGACTTTTTCCGGGGCAGCCTCTCGCTGCCCTTTCACTTTGTGCGCCGCTCCTGCCTCGCTTGCTCTTAGCGCAGCTGGAAAATGCAAAGGAAGAAGACCATGTCTGATGCCGCCGCTTCGCACCTGATGCAAACCTACGCCCGCCTGCCTGTCGCCTTCGAGCGTGGTAATGGCTCCTGGGTCGTCGATACAAACGGCAAGCGGTATCTCGACGCACTCACAGGACTTGCAGTAACTGGACTCGGTCACGCACATCCACGCGTAATCGCAGCTATTGCGGCGCAGGCTGGGCGAGTGCTGCATACATCGAACCTCTATGAAGTGCCGAACCAGGCACGACTCGCGGACAAACTCTGCGCAGTATCCGGCATGGATCGTGTGTTTTTCGGCAACTCTGGCGCAGAAGCCAATGAAGCCGCCATCAAGATTGCGCGACTTCACGGGCATGCTCGTGGCGTCAAACGACCTACCGTGGTTGTCACCGACGAGAGTTTTCACGGCCGCACCTTGGCAACATTGACGGCAACGGGTAATCGCAAGGTACAAGCCGGTTTCGATCCGCTAATGCCAGGCTTCGTTCGCGCGCCATTCAACGACATCACCGCCATCGAAAAGATCGCCGAAAACGAAGATGACATCGTCGCGATTCTGGTGGAACCCGTTCAGGGCGAAAGTGGAATCAACATCTCTTCCGATGACTACCTGCCGCGCCTGCGCGCCATTTGTGATGCTAACAACTGGCTTCTGATGCTCGATGAAGTCCAGACCGGCAACGGTCGTACTGGAACATTCTTCGCCTATCAGCAAAGCGGGATCATGCCGGACGTGGTGACGACCGCCAAAGGGCTCGGTAACGGTGTGCCGATCGGGGCTTGCCTTGCGCGTGGCGCTGCTGCCGAGCTCATGCAACCTGGCAATCACGGCAGTACTTTTGGTGGCAATCCGCTCGTGTGCGCGGCCGCCATTGCAGTGATCGACACCATCGAAGACGACAATCTCTGCAATCGCGCAACGGAACTGGGAGCACGTATCCTCAATGGTCTACGTGTCGGTCTCAAAGGGAACAACAACATCCGCGAAGTGCGTGGCAAAGGACTCATGTTAGCGATTGAGTTCACCAACGATTGCACGCATCTGACACGTGCTGCACTTGAGGCCGGTATGCTCATCAACGTGACCCATGGCAACGTCGTTCGCCTTTTGCCACCGCTGACGATGCTCGACGCTGAAGCGGATGAGTTGGTCAGTCGACTGGTTGGACTCATCAATCGCGCGTGATGAAACATGAAATCAAAACGGGACTTCCTGACGCTGCGAAGTTTTTCAGCTCAAGAGCTGAACCAAGTCATCAAACGCGCGCATGAACTGAAGCGGTTGCAGCTTGCAGGTGTCGAGCATCGTCCGCTGCAAGGCAAAACTGCGGCACTGATTCTCGAGCTCGCCAGCACGCGAACGCGTGTCGCCTTCGAGGCCGGCATGTTCCAGCTGGGTGGCCACATGATCTATCTAGATCCGACGGTCAGCCACTTGGGTCGAGGTGAGCCGGTGTCCGATACCGCAGCTGTACTCTCAGGCATTGTCGACATCGTCATTATCCGTAGTTTGTCGCAAGAAACAGTGGAGAGCTTCGCCAGAACGGCCACAGTTCCTGTCATCAACGCGATGACACGTTACCAACACCCTTGCCAGATTCTTGCGGATATCCAAACCTTCGAAGAGCTGCGGGAGTCAATTGCTGGCAAACGTGTGGCCTTCGTGGGTGATGGTTACAACATGTGCAACTCCTACATCGAAGCCTCCAGCCTGTGGGATTTCGAACTGCGTATCAGCGCCCCAGAGGGTTATCGTCCAGCTGCGGAGTTGTTGCGCGCAAACCCTCGGTCAACTGTCGTTGCAACGCCCGCCGATGCAATCACCGGCGCTGACCTTGTGATAACTGACGTGTGGTCATCTATGGGACACGACGCGGAAAAATCGGCTCGAAAGAAAGCCTTTGCGCCTTACCAGGTCACCGAGGCGCTGCTCGATAAGGCAGCTGCCGATGTGCTCTTCATGCACTGTCTACCGGCGCACCGGGGCGAAGAAATCAGCGAGACGCTGCTCGATGACCCACGCTCCGTGGCCTTTCCGGAATCTCACAATCGTTTGCACAGCCAGAAAGCGCTACTGGAATTTTTGCTGAGCTGAAGCGCGGGGAGTTGCTTCCAACAGCAACACTCAGGGGCTTGGTGATTCCCCGGTATCGACCGGCTACAACACCAGTTTGCTGAGCTCGCAGGGTTTTTCGATGCAATAGCCCTGCGCGTAGTCGACGCCAATATCCTTCAGCGCCGCGAGGATGGCATCACTTTTTACGTATTCGGCGATCGTCTTTTTGCCCATGTAGTGGCCGATCTCGTTGATCGATCGCACCACCGCCTGATCACCCGGGATGGTGGTGATTTCCTTGACGAACACACCATCGATCTTGACGTAGTCGACCGGCAGATTTCGAAGGTAAGAATACGAAGAAAGGCCAGTGCCAAAGTCATCGAGCGAGAAGCGACAGCCGATGATCTTCATGCGGTTCATAAACTCGACCGCATTGTCGAGATTTGCAATGGCGGCCGTTTCCGTAATCTCGAAACACACTTTCGAAGTGGGTGCCTGAGTGCGGGAGAATTGCTCGAGCACGAAGTCCGGGAAGGTCTCGTCGTTCACCGAATGCCCGGATACGTTGATGGAAAAGCCGCCGAAATAGTCGAGTCGGCTACGGTGATCGGCGAACCAGGTAAACACACTCGAGATCACCCAGCGATCGATGACGGTCATTCGGTTATAGGTTTCCGCCGCCAGAATGAAATCAGCGGGTGGCATCACCTCACCGAGTTCATCCCGCATGGTGAGCAGAATTTCATAGCGCCCTTCGGTACGGCGATCGGGATTTGAAATCGAGGCGATACGCTGACAGTTCAGGATGAGCCGTTCTTCAGCGAGTGCCTTATCGAGCTCAGCAACCCACTCCATCACACCGCGCCGCCGCAGCATACGGGCGTCACCGAGCTCGTATTCCTTCACGCGATTGCGTCCGGCATCTTTTGCCGCATAACACGCCTCATCGGCGTATTGCATAACACTGTCCACCGAATCCGTCGAAGCGTCGATGAAAACGAGACCCACACTCGCACTCAGATTGTAGGTTCGCCCTTGCCAGAGGAACTTCTGCGCCCGAATCGCCGCCAACACTTCTTCAGATCGCCGCCTCGCATCAATCGTGCTTACGTTACTTAGCAGCAGACCAAACTCGTCACCACCCAGCCTTGCCACCGAAGCGGGTTTGTCCTTGTGCATCTTCGCAAGTGTTTCGCCAATCAGCTTCAAGAGCTCGTCACCCGCAGTATGACCACTGGTGTTGTTGACGATTTTGAACTGGTCGAGATCGATGTAGAGCAGTGCGTGTTGCACGCCGGTTCGTCGTGCCTGGGCGATGGCGCCGTCTACGGCGCGTTCAAATTCTTTTCGATTCAGGAGTTGAGTGAGTTCGTCGTGGCTTGCCTGGTAGGCCAACTGCGAGTGCAAATTCTCGAGCATGCGCTGCGAGGCCCGCTCCATCAGAGGCAGGTCAAAGTCTTCGAGCAAGGTGATATTGCCTTCAAACAATGCCTGGGCCATCTGTTTCAGTTCAAGATCGCGGTTCTTCACGCCACGTCGATTGACCAGAACGAACGACGCGTTGGCGTCACCCACAAAGGCCACCGTCAGGATGACGGGTCGCCCGTCGACATCGCTCGCTGCCAACCACTCACCTATCTGGATCTTTCGCGCACGCGCAAGAGCACGGGCAAAGTCGCGCCGCACACTCTCGTCTTCGGAGTCGACCGCAGGATTAAGGTCAGGCAACAACCCCTCGAAACTCAGCACCTTCTGCATGCCGCCTTCCGGCATGTCGTCGTATTTCACCGGTGCTTTGAGACCGGCAGTATCGCCGACTAAAGCAGCCGACAGTTTCATGACCAGCGGTGTTCGTTTCGCGGGATCGAATGAAATGCTGTTCAAGCTGTCGACGATACGGCGGAGCAGCTCGTCGGGATTGATGAACCCAGAATGTTCAGGTTTCAGCGTACCGACCAACTGACCGTGGACCTGGTCGATGATGGAAAGTTGATCACGCCACTCGGATGACTCGGGACCTTTGCGCAGGTGAGTGTGCACAAGGAGATTGCGCCATCCGGGGTTCAAGAGCTCAACAAGTACCGAAGGCAGCCGCTTCGCTGGCAGACGTTTGGAAATTTCATCCAGCACCGCACGCCGTGCCCGAGCAAGTTTTTGTTGACCTTCACTCGCTCGAATCGTGCGTTCAACGTTGCCGCGCCAAGACTGGGTTTGGCGATCGACCAGCGGGTGCAGCTCATCCACAACTTCTTCGAAAACTGCCGGGTTCTGATCGTATTCTTTGACAACTTTCTACAGCAGTTCATCGACACGCAGGCCCACCTCACGATCGATGCCATCTTGAACATCTCGTGCGTTACCGAGTCGTGCGAGTTGGTTCAACATTTGAACAGCGCTGTGCGGGCGATCCGTTTCATGCCGGAGGAACTGCGGGTCGCGTGCGGCAAGTTTGTTCAACGTCAATTCCAAACGTTGAACCCACTCGCGAATACCTTCCGTGATGAAGCGATCCTGAGAGATGGAATCAACCAGATTTTCCATCAACTCCAGCGTGTCGTAATCCTCTTGCGCGAGCAGCTTGCGCCCACCGTGGCGTGACTTGAGCAGCTCCATGAGGCGGGAGCGCAATTTGCGATCCGTTATCGGCGTCTCACCGATCTCAGACTCAACCTGGGATAACGCCTCCATGATGTCGCGGGTTTCAAACAGATCAGAGCGCCGCGTATCCGGACGCGCCAACAATTCATCCACGGCAACACCCAACCGGTTGCGCGCTGTGCGACGTAGTCCAAGCAGGTTCTTGGCGGTGCTATAGATCTTCTGGCCGAGCTGCTCCTGGGGCTGAAATGGGTTGAAGTTGACGCGACCGGCACCGACACCATCTGCCGCCATCGGCGCAGTTCGCACCGAGGCGGCCATTTTTTGATAAGCCTTGGGATCGATCCGGACCCCACTGGCTGTGCGCCTGATGGCACTCGATTGCAGCTTTCGCCGCATTTCTTCGATCGACGGGAAAACGCCGCTTTCGGCGAGCACTTTGCCAAGAGCCGAATACAGCGGTGTGAGAATGGGCACCATGACGCGTTCGAAAATACGGCAGAAGTCTTCGCGTACTTGACGCCGCAAATCGAAAGATCGAATGCAGTCGTCGAATGCCCACATCAATGTCGCCGGTCCGACTGGTATGACGTCCTTGTGCGACCACGGTCTTGAGAGCAGTCCCAGCAGTGCTCGCAGATCCAGGAGCTCTTCACCAAACCGTTGTTCGCTCTTGGAAATGATCTCCGTAATCGACAACCACTCTTCGAACTGCTGCGTGTCGATGACCTCGAGTTTGGCGGCGTCACCCGTCTGGCGACGACGACGCTTTTCGAGCACATCCTCGATTTTCGGAACCCGATCGACCTGACTCAAAATTTGCAGCGGATAGTCATGCTCAAAACGCACACCGCCTTTTTCAATGAGATCGAGCCCTTCGAAATACATCAGCTGTACGGCATTGGTACCCGCATCGCGGGCTTTAACGAGCAACTCGTCACGCGCGAGTTTCACAAAGTTCGATGCGAGTCTTTCAACAGCACGTTGGGTCACCGTACGGACGCGGGCGCGTAATCGAGCTGCATCGCGTTCATTGATACGTCGGTCGCGAAGAAATGAGTCCGGAATGTCACCGGCGAGACGCTGCGCAGGATCCAAATCAGCGCGAACGCTTGTCACCGAACCATCCACAATGGCATCCGCGACCGCCATACCTGCGGCAACTGCAAAATCCATCAACGCGCGATAAGCCGCCGGTGGCAAGCCGTTGTTGCCCTGTCCTTCAACAAACCGGACACCGAGGCTCTGACCATCGGATGACCACTGCTCGACTTCGGAAGTGCCGAACACTGTGTAGCTTCACCGGAATCTGGACAAAAGTGGTTTAAGAAGATGAGAGACTTTGAACGGCTGCAGAGGGCCTGCAGACGGAGCAAAGTGAATGAGCAAACGAGACCGGTGGCAGTTTACTGCGGAACAGAAACTGGAG
>SYFY01000097.1 GCA_005799745.1 Gammaproteobacteria bacterium | reverse complement strand
ACGAATCATGCCGCGCGTGTCCTTCCCGTAGGAACCTGCTTCGCTGCGAAAACACGGCGAATGGCAGACGTGCCGTATAGGTAACTCATCCGCAGAGAGAATCCGTTCGCGATACAGATTCGTCACCGGAACCTCTGCGGTAGGGATGAGATAACGCTCTTCACCTTCACCAAGTGGAAAAGTCCCGACGGCGAACAGGTCTTCCTTCATCTTCGGCAACTGCCCGGTGCCCCGCAGCGCCTCGGCGTTAACGATGTAAGGTACCCACACTTCTTCGTAGCCGTGTTCTTGTGAATGCGTATCGAGCATCAACTGTGCGATGGCGCGATGCAGGCGCGCGATGTTGCCTTTCAAAACGACATAACGAGCGCCAGATATTTTCGACGCAGATTCAAAATCGACTGCACCCGCAGCACCCAGATCCACATGATCCTTCGCCGTGAAGTTGAGGGGCGTCGGTTCGAGGTGTCGACGTATCTCCACATTGGCCGTCTCGTCACGCCCTTCCGGAACGCGTGCATCTGGCGTGTTTGGCAAAGTCATCAGCAGCGCGTCAACCTCATCCTGCATCGCCGCGTAAGCAACCTTCGCTTGTTCAAGTTTTTCGCCAAGCCCAGCGACCGACGCCATCAACGGCGCGACATCTTCTCCTTTGGCCTTGGCCTGGCCGATGGACTTGGAAACCCGATTACGTTCGTTCTGCAGGGATTCCGTTTCCATCTGCACCTGACGGCGGCGCTCTTCGAGGGCATTGAAGGCCTCGACATCAAAGTGGAATCCACGCCGAGCGAGAGCCGCAGCAACGGCCTGCGGATCCTGGCGCAACAGACGTACATCGAGCATGGCGGGGTCCGTGGTGGTGAGTTGAGATCAAGTGGTACTAGGCCCTGACTCCAAGGTCCGCGGCGAAGTGGCGCGCATGATACACGCGAAGACTCGGTGGATCAGGAGGCGAGCCCCCGCCCCAACCAGAGCCCCAACCAGGCAGCGACAACACAGCCAACGGCAGTGCCCACTGAATAAACGAGCGCCGGTACGAGGCGGCCTTCAGTGAACAATTGAACGGTTTCGACGGCGAAAGCGGAATACGTGGTAAATCCACCGGGTACTCCCGTGACCAAGAGGTATTTTCCCCAGGAATTGAACCAGGCCGTATCCATCTGCCCACCCACCAGAATACCGATGGCAAACGAGCCGATCAGGTTGATGATCATGGTGGGCCATGGAAGTCCGAGCGTTCCGGTGAGCGCTAGGAGTCTGCGCGGCAGAAGGCAGCGGAGCGAGGTGAGTTTCAATTCGAGTACGATTTTTCGTTCGCTTGAGGAGCATAGTGGGGGCTATGTGACGAGAGCGAACGGAAAATCGGGCCGAAGTGGCGCCACCACAGCCCGTTGATCTTCTGCCGCGCAGACTCCTAGACCGGCAAGATACCGCAGCCCTGCACCGATGCCGCCACCACACACGACCAGGAACAGGGGAGCCCACGCTGACAGCGACGTCATTCGGACTCCCCACCCTCGCCACTGTGGTTTGCGGCCCCTCTTTCGACCGCATCGAGGCGTCGCAGGCGTTCTAGGCGAGCGCGAATTTTCGCTTCAAGCCCTGCATCCACGGGCTCGTAATAACGCGTGCCTTTCAGTGCATCGGGAAAGTAGTTTTCGCCAGCGGCGTACTGTTCAGCTTCATCGTGGGCGTAGCGGTAGTCCTTCCCAAACCCAAGTCCCTTCATCAGCCGCGTTGGTGCGTTACGCAGATGCATCGTCACCTCGTAGGCCGGTGTACTCCGGACCTGTTCCATCGCCTTGTTAAAGGCCATATAGGTGGCATTGCTCTTCGGCACCGCAGCGAGATAAATCACCGCTTGCGCTATGGCGAGCTCTCCCTCGGGTGACCCGAGACGCGAGTAGGTGTCCCACGCTGCGATGGCGATCTGCAAACCGCGGGGATCAGCGTTACCGATGTCTTCACTCGCCATACGCACGACACGTCGCGCGATATAAAGCGGATCACAACCACCATCGAGCATCCGACACAGCCAATAGAGCGCGCCATCGGGATCACTGCCGCGTACGCTCTTGTGAAGCGCGGAAATCTGCTCGTAGAAGATGTCGCCACCTTTGTCGAAGCGCCGCAAGCGCTCGCCCGACGCAGCGAGCACTTCAGCTTCATCCAGCAGGGTGTCCCCTTCACGGAACTGTGCAGCAATCTCAAGCAAGTTCAGTAGTCGCCGCGCATCACCGTCTGCAAGCTCACAAAGCAGTGCACGGGCCTCAGACGTGACATCTAAACCCAGCGTTGCTGCGCCTCGGTCAAGAATCGCATCAAGGTCTGCACGCGTGAGCGACTTGAGCACCAGTACCCGTGCTCGCGACAGAAGTGCCGAGTTCACTTCAAAGGAGGGATTTTCCGTGGTCGCGCCAATGAAAGTGACCGTGCCACTTTCCACATGTGGCAGGAAGGCATCCTGCTGGGATTTGTTGAAGCGGTGCACTTCATCGACGAAAAGCAACGTGCGTTCACCCGTTACAAGTCGTTGACGCGCCTCTTCAACGGCTGCACGGACCTCCTTCACACCCGATAAGACCGCCGACAACGTAATCAGATGCAGACCACAGTGTTCTGCAAGCAATCGTGCGAGGGTGGTTTTTCCAGTGCCTGGTGGTCCCCACAGAATCATGGAAGTCAGGTTACCGCTGCGCAGTGTCCCGGCGAGAGCACCGCCCGGTCCAAGCAGCTGCGGTTGACCCACAAACTCATCCACGCGGGTTGGCCTGAGTCGATCCGCCAACGGTCTCGAGTCGGTGGATGCCGAGTCTGGACGCGGCTCGTTCAACCCTTGACGATGTCCGTGCCGGTAGGAACTTCAAGCACCCAAGGATCACCAGACCACGCTTCCGCGGAGGAGGTTTTGAACTGCAGGCGAAGCCGCCCACCGGATTCGTCAGTGACATCTAGACGTTTGAGCATGGCGCCCTCCAGCCAGATCTCGACACGTTGGGTTTTCGATTGAGGTTTTCGTGGTACCAGCATGAAGTAATCCGAGCCGGCTTTGGCGTCATGAGACAGGACATCAAATTCATCTCGAATGCGGCCGTCCTTGCGACTCAAGATACCGAGCGGCGTACCTTCCAGCGCGTCTTCCAATGAACTTTCCATCAGCTGCTCAAGGTCCGGATCAAACACTTTAAGCCACTCACCGTTGGAGACGATGACCTGCGGATACGGGTCATCGACCATCCAACGAAATTTGGGGCGCTGCATGATGAAACGACCGGTGGCGTACTCCACCAATTCGCCTTCCGCACCATGCACGTACTGTTCGAACTCCAGATCAAGTCGATCAAAGTCCGAGAGTACGGCTTCGATACGATCAAGGCCTGAGTCTTCCGCTGCGTTCGCTGAAACTCCCATGAAGAGCAGCGGGATGATCAAGAGAAAGACACAACGCACGCTTCGACTCCAAATCGGATCAACGGTCAGGATGACCGCAGAGTCGCCATTACAACAGAACAGCCCTTACGCCGACCTCAACGCGCCGCGGCGACGCCAACGTTCAATCGCGCTTCGGAACGATAACCTCGCGGCTGCCGTTGGAATTTTGCGACGACACTACACCCGCCATCTCCATCGCTTCGATCAAGCGCGCAGCACGGTTGTAGCCGATACGCAGTTTGCGTTGCACTGATGAGATCGAAGCACGGCGAGAATCGAGAACAAACTGGACGGCTTCATCATACAGAGGATCTTCCTGCTCAGCTTCGCCTCCACCTTCACTGCCATCGAGTGACGTGAAGCCATCATCGTCCACACCAGAAAGCACGTCGGGGTCGTAGTCGGGTTCGCCACGCTCCTTCCAATCGTTGGCCACACGATGCACTTCTTCGTCGGACACAAAGGCGCCGTGCACACGAAGCGGCAATGCCGTACCCGGTGGCAGGTACAACATGTCGCCATGACCGAGCAGCTGTTCCGCACCACCTTGATCGAGAATCGTGCGCGAATCGATCTTGGAGGAGACCTGAAAGCTGATCCGAGTCGGGATGTTGGCTTTGATGAGACCCGTGATCACATCCACGGATGGTCGTTGCGTGGCCAACAGCAGGTGAATTCCGGCCGCCCTCGCCTTCTGCGCGATACGTGCGATGAGTTGTTCCACCTTCTT
>SYFY01000096.1 GCA_005799745.1 Gammaproteobacteria bacterium | reverse complement strand
TGGGCTGGGGGTGGCCTATCACGCAAAACCTCTGGTGCGACAATCCGCACATCACGCGATTTCCAACTTTGGACTGGATGCAATCCTCTACCTGCTGGGATTATCTGATGAGGATCTCGCTCACCTGGCCGGTTGAGAACTACTGATGAGAAATGTTGGGGAGATGCTCATGAGCGATTCGACAGTGTTGCCTCGCATTCGCCGTTTTTGGGTTGATACTGATACCTGTATTGATCAAAGGCGCTGCGTGCTTGAGGCGCCACAGTTGCTCAGTGACAGTAAGGTGAAAGGTGGTCCGGTGATTGCCTCTGATCGGCCGACCGATGATGACCAGATGATGGCCGTACTGAATGCGGCCTGGGTATGCCCAACGGCATCTTTTAAGATCGAGCTGGATGACGGCACCGTCAGAGACAGTTCAGACCGTGGTGTGCGTGAGCTTGTGAAGGCATGGTCGAAACGAATTGGATGAGCGAGCAGGCCTTTAGTCCGACTCTTCGACGCTGAAATCGTAGTCCATATCTGGGCGTGGCTCTTGTAAGTAGTGACCCTGGATGTAGTTGGCGCCCGCCCGCCAAAGGGCAGTGAGCTGCGCGGCACTCTCGACCATTGGCACGATGGTGAGTTTGCCCATGGACTGTAGCTCCTTGAGAAGCGGCGCTATGGTGTCACCGGGTTTCTGCAAGGTTTTGATGTGGAAGCCGTCGATTTTCACGAGATCGGCGTGCACGATCTCCAACAACGCAAAGGGTTCGGCGACTAGACCGAATCGGCCAATGGACGCTTGGCAATGCATCTTCTTGAGTCCAGCCACAAATTCCGCAGTCTGATTCTGGAAGGTGGTCGCGTCTTTTTCCGTGATCTGGAAGATAACCGCATCGCTCGGCAACCATGCGGCTTTGATGGCGACGGTGAGCCACTTGATGAACTCGCCATCCGCAACACTGTTGCTGGTCACGTTTATCGTCAATCGCGTGTTGTGACCCTTGCCGCGGTGCAAGCAGAGCGCCTTGATGGACTGCAGAATTACCCAACGATCGATTTTCGCGGCGACACCATGTTCGATGGCGGTGCGCAGGAACTGATCCGGAACGTGTTCGTTGCCTTCGCTGTCGATCATGCGCAGGAACACCTCGTAGTGTTCATCGTCATCACCGCGGAGCGAAATGATCGGCTGGTACAAAAGTCGGAAGGACTGGTTCTCGATCACTTCAGTGATGCGCGCGAGGGCTTTGCCGGCTTTGTCGAGTAGTGGTGCTTCGACGGGGGCGACGTCCGCTTCATGTTGCAGCGCGCCCGTCCGATTTGATGCCACGGTCGCCTGTAGCTGCTGATAACCTGCGTCGAGCGCGTGTTCGACGTCGTTGCTGATCTTCACGCCACACAAAGAGAGCGTGATCGGGAACCGCGCCGCGTCCATAGCGAAGTCGGATTTTAGCGATGGCACGTTGGACAGAGGTCGCCCAGGTGAAGGCAGCGTTTCGATCCGCTCCGATCAGCGCCACGGAGATTTCGTTCTGCGAGAAACGCAGTACCGGCGAGTCGGTATTGCTTTCGTCGAGTTGGCGGAACGCTTCATCGGTAATTTTTTCGGTACGCAACAAGCCGTACTCCGCTCGCACCTTCTCGAGCCCTTCGAGCATCGCGAGGAACATCCATGAATGCTGATCGCCAGCGGCTCCCAGCATGTCTCCTGCCACCTTGAGGAAGGAGTCAAGATCAAGATTGGTTTCAGCCTGTACAGGCGGCGCAATCACGGTCGCAACCTGAGTCGGCAATAGCGTTAACTGCAGACAACTTTCGCCTTCGTATGAGGAGTTGGCGAGGACCAGCACACCGTTAAGTGTTTCGCCGCTGATACTCGAGCCCGTAAACGGGAAACGAACTTCGTCACTTCCCGAACGCAGCACTTTGAGCTGTTCTTTGAAGTCGCCGACGCTTTCAGGCGACAAGAAGTCGACCACAGAAACACCGAGCACATCATCAGCATCCTCTGCACTGAAAAACTGCAGATACGCGGGATTCGCGTAGACATACATACCTTCATGGATATAGGCGATGGGCGCACGTGATCCCTGCAGCAGCAGGTGGCAACGTTGCTCTACTTCTTTGAGTGAGTGCACCAGCTGAGCTGCGCGTACACGCTGGCAAACATGTTCGATTTCGCGGGCGGAGACATGGGTTAGATGTTGATCATCACGCAGACACACCAGGTCTGAGGCGCCCAGCGCCATCGCTTTGCCGGGAGTCCAGGGTGAACCCTCAACGCTAAAAACGACTAACGGAACGTTACGACTCTTACCTTTCAGCCGCGGCAAAAGGTGTTCGAGACCGGGAAAGGCGACGGGAAAATAGGCGACGTCACATTCGTTGTCGCCAATGAGGAGTTCAATGTCGTCGGCGTCATCAGAGCGCTGGATGCGTGTCGGAAAGCCGGCATCCCGCAGCACCGAATCAATCCGGTTTGCGTTCTCTTCCGAGTCTTCCGCGAGCAGGACCCGTATGGGCGCCCTGGGGGAATGCGAAGCCGACATATCCGTAGCGAACCACGATCGTCCTTAATCTGCGTTCGTGGGTCGAGGTGCTCCAGTTGGTTCTGACAGGGCTCCCATAGTCAGACCCCCTTGGCGGTTTTCCAAGTAACTACCCAGCAGTCGGAATGAGAACTGGTTGTAGTTTTCGGTTTGTCCGATGCAGTGGCCAAGGTGGACGTTGGACTGCATACGCCCGCGCTGGATCTGGATTTTCTGCATGGGCTGGAAGGGCACTCTCGGCGTGATCATCGACGCGGGCCGGTTCTGGCTGGGGATCGCAGGCAGCAGCAGTGCCTTGGCGAATCCGGAGATACCACCCCGAGTGCGCACGACCCGGGCGGAAATGGGTACGGCGGTCGGTGCCAACAGTTCAATCCCAGTCACGGCGGTACCGCTACGCTGACCACCGATCCACCTCAAAACTCCTACCCGCCATTGCTGGCTGTCCTTTTTCCCGCACGGAGACGATTTCGCCGATCTGCGCAGAGGGCGGTAACCCTTCCGGCCAAAGCAGTCGGAATCCAAGTGGGCTTGTATCGGTAGCCTGGGTGCGATGAGTCGCCAAAGGCGGCTGCGGCGTATTCGCCTCCGGCTCGGGTGCTAGATTGCGGCGATCCTCTCGACGTTCATCGGCCTCGCGGGCAAAACACGCGCTGGCAACGCGGAGACCAATGCCGACCTCTACTTCGTCAGCGATCAGTAGCCGCGAGTGGTCCCGTGATTTTGGGCGGCTCCACACGGCCACCAAATGCCTAAGCAGTTTCTCACCGATATATTCGGGCACAGGGACAGTGCTCGGAATTTCTTGAAGGAAGGCTTCAAGCTCGTAGGCGAGCACGTCGGTACTGATTGTGAGCATGCGCTCACTTCCAGGAGGTGCACCGATCTTCAGGGGTGGTCTGTCGCTGAAGAGGTCCACTTGCCAAGAACCACCACCCAGCTCAGAAACAATGGATGCCTGATTGCTCCACTGTTCGAGCGCGTTAAAAAGTTGATTGAGCTCGTTGTTGCGCAACTGGTTGGGGCGGGCGATGGCGAGCAGTGCGGGTCGTAGCCATGCGTCCGTGATGGAGGTGGTTGAAGGATTGTGATGCTCAGGATCGCGCACTTTATGGCCAGCAAAACCAGCGTCCCGCGCAATATGGAGCAGTTGATTAAGGTGCAGCCAGTGACCGGCTTCAGGCGCCAGATAGTGACGCGAAAACCGCAAGTACACCTGGGACAAGTCTGCGAGTGCGCGATGTAGCGCTTGGACGAGTGCATCTTTGGCCGCCCGATCTTCCTGAGCGACAGGTAGCGCTCCCAGGACGACGGACTTAAATCCGTGGGCGAGCGCTCGCTGCAGAGCCTGAGCGTCTTCGAGGGATTCGTTCCAGCGAATACCCGAAGCAGCGTTCTGTCGGTCAATCCGCGCACACACGTAGTAGACGGTGGGGCGAATCGCTTCAAGCAGTTCAAGGCGCCGGAGGTAGTCGGTTCTGAGGCGCGGCAACTCGGATACCAGCCCAAGAAGATGCGCTGTGGTCGCGGGCAGATTGGCCATTGGCAAACTGCCTATCCAAGTGTTCATCGATTCCGCCTCAGCCACGCAGGCCGACAACTGATCAAGGTCGGTGGCGATGGCGTGCAGGCGGTGAGTAAACAGTCGGGGTTCTTCCATAGCGGCGCGCATTATAGGGACCAGGCAGGACCTAAGCGCCAGTGTCCTGTCGATTCAGATTCAAAGTTCCGTGGGTCAAAGGCGCGGAGCCCTTTTGATTCGCATGTTTAGGGATGACGGCACGTTTTCAGATGACCAACGTTTTGGCTGGTTCTCCGGCCGTTTCCCGCACCAGACGCGGAACCAGGTAACCGGGAAGGCGATCACGAAGCGCACGAATCAGTTCGATTCCGGTCGCTGCGCTGACGTCAAAGTGATGTGCGCCGTCAACGGGATCGAGCAAGTGAAGGTAGTAGGGGAGAACACCTTGATTGAACAGTTGTTCCGAAAGTTCACTTAACCGTTCGGTGTCGTCGTTGACGCCACCTAACAACACCGCTTGGTTGAGCAGCGTGACACCGGCGATTCGCAGCAACTTGAATGCGCGCGCGGTGTCTGCATCGAGCTCGTTGGCATGATTGCAGTGCACGACCACCGTGATGGGCTTGGGAGATGCCTGAAACACATCCAATAATGCTTGAGTGATGCGTTCCGGTATGACGATCGGCCAGCGTGTGTGGATGCGAATGCGACGAAGATGCGAAATGCCGTAGAGCTGGATCAGCAATACGCTGAATGCCTCGTCCGGAAGTGTCAGCGGATCTCCACCGGAAAGAATGATCTCGGTGATTTCAGGATCAGCCACCAAGGCTTGCATTGCATGGTCGAGTACCGACGGACCGTGGGCCTCATAAGGAAATTGCCGCCGGAAACAGTAACGACAGTGGACCGCGCAGGCGGGGCTCGCGATCAGCAGCGCCCGATGAGCGTATTTCTGCATCAATGCTGGTGCGATGAAACGGCCGGTTTCTCCCACTGCATCGGCCACGAATCCGTCTACTTTTTCGCGCTCCGATGAGGTCGCCAATACCTGCTTCAGGAGCGGATCATTAGGGTCGCCTTTGGCCATCCGCCGGAGAAAGGGAAACGGGACACGAACGGGAAAGTCGGGCGCCCGATCGATGTCGACGACGTCTAACCCTAAGTGTTGGCACAACGTCGTGCTGTCACGGATGGCAGTCTTGAGCAGAAGCCGCCAGGCATTGGGCTCCCATGGTTCGGGATTCGCGGGTATCATGCGCGCCTTTTTCGCAAGCGGCGGTATCGGCTGATGGCTGTCTACTCTACCAACGAATTCAAAAGTGGTCTCAAGGTGATGCTTGAGGGTGACCCCTGCTCCATCCTCGAGAACGAATTCGTCAAACCTGGCAAGGGTCAGGCGTTCAACCGGGTGAAGTTTCGTAATCTGAAAACTGGACGAGTTTGGGAGCGCACGATCAAATCGGGTGACCAACTGCCAGGTGCCGACGTCGTCGAAGCAGAGATGGAATATCTCTACCACGATGGTGAGTTCTACAACTTCATGAAGACCGACGGCAGTTTCGAGCAGGTGGCAGCGTCTGAAGACCTGGTCAGAGATGCCAAGGACTGGTTGAAGGAGCAGGATAAATTCCAGGTCACGCTCTGGAATGACCAGCCCATCTCAGTGACTGCGCCCAACTTCGTCGAACTTGAAATTACCGACTGCGAGCCCGGCATCAAAGGTGATACCGCCACCGGTGCAACCAAGCCGGCAACACTCGCGACGGGTGCAACCGTGCGCGTACCGCTCTTCGTCAACCAGGGTGATGTGATCCGTATCGATACCCGCACTCGCGAGTACATGAGCCGGGTGAAGTAGACCAGTTGAGCGATACGAACTGGCGCCCCGGGATTGACCCGGAGGCGTTGGTGGCGCGGTCTCACCTTCTCGCGACGATCCGCCGCTTCTTCGAGCAGCGAGGTGTTATCGAAGTTCAGACACCCGTGCTGATGCCTTTCACCGTCACCGAACCGATGATCGACTCCATCGAGGTTCCGGGTTACGGCTGGCTGCAGGTTTCTCCGGAGTATCCGATGAAACGACTACTCGCAGCGGGAGCTGGCGCTATCTATCAACTCGGCCCTGTGTTTCGTGATGGTGAACGGGGTCGATGGCATAACCCGGAGTTCACGCTGCTCGAGTGGTATCGCCCAGGGTTTGATGATGTCGCGTTGATGAACGAGGTGGCCGCATTGGTGAACGATGTGCTTGGTTACTCAACCTACGACTACCGTCGGTACCACACGCTCGTTCCATCGCGCCTCGAAGGTGACGACGCTGATCTTGCCTACGCAGAAGCGTGCGCCGCCTTGTCAGGGCGTGTGTTTGTCACCCACTTTCCTAAAGCCCAGGCGTCATTAGCGCAATTACATCCGGATGGGCAAGGCGCTGCGCGTTTTGAGTTGATCGTTGATGGCGTCGAAATTGCCAACGGCTATTTTGAAAATGGTGATGTCAGTGAACTCAAGAACAGGTTCGAGGCTGACAATCAACGCCGTCGTGCGCTCGGCAAAAAGGAGTCCGCGTTGGACGATGCGTTTCTCGCTGCAATGCATGCAGGGCTACCGGTGGTTTCAGGCGTCGCCCTCGGTGTTGATCGACTCTTCATGTTGAAACACGGGATCACGCACATGGACCAGGCGTTGACATTCCGGGTCTGACCACTTTAGCCACGTCGCCATACCATCATCACCACTGAGAAGAGCAGTGAAGCGATGATCATCGACGTGATGGGTATAAACAGTTGAAACCCGCCTCTTCGAAATCGAATATCACCTGGCAGGTTGCCAAACCAACCGAGCAGGCCAAAGTGCGTGGCGAGACCGGCGAGGATGAGCACCACGCCAGCGACGATCATCCAGTTACCGAAACCCTGAAACATGTGACGCTCGCAACCCTCGAAGGAGTGAGAAGAGTGTGTTATCGCTTCAAGCGGTAGATCTTTGGCCTCGCGATCGCCTCACCCATCCGCACCGGGCGACCTGCAATCAAACGAGAGTCCAGCTCCACCGCATCTTTTTCGAAGCAGAGAATCACGGTAGATCCAAGCAGGAATCGGCCCACTTCATCACCCCGTGCGAAACCGGAAGCGTGTGCGCCAACTTGTTTACGCCGGTAGGGTGAACGAGGCCCCGGCCAGGCTGTTTCGATGCTGGCAACAATCATGGCGCCGACCATGATCACCAGCATCTTGCCGACGGTGGTATCGAAAGCCATGACAAGGCGTTCGTTGCGACTGAAGAGCCCTTCGATTTCGAGCTCCGTGGTCGCGTTCACCGAAAAGAGAGCGCCAGGAATCGCGACACTTCGGGTCAACTCACCGGCAATCGGCAGATGGACGCGGTGGTAGTCCTTGGGCGCCAAATAAATCGTTAGAAACTGACCCCCTTCAAACCCTTCGGTTGCCGCGGCATCAGCAAGAGATTCGAAGGAGTAACGAATGCCCTTGGCCTGCAAGAGTGAACCCTTTTCGATTTTCCCCGATTGGCTCACCACACCATCTGCCGGGCAAAGCAGGAGGTCAGCATCGCCGGGGTAGGGTCTAACGCCGGGTCTGAGCGTGCGTGTGAAGAAGTCGTTGAAGGATGAATAGGTGGCGAGATCTGCGCGCTCCGCTTCCATCATGTTCACGCCATAGGCTTTCGCGAACAGGTTGATAAATGGCGCGCGAATGAAAGGTAGGCTCGAAGCCCCGAGAAAACCGACAAAACGCGAGATCAGGTGCTGTGGCAGAAGCTTCTGCACCGTAACAAAAACACTCACGAGAATTCCCCCTACACCTAAAAGAGCACTTCGATCGGTGTATCGTTCCGATTACCCCATTCAGACCAGGAGCCGTGATACGCCTTCACCTTCGGATAACCCAGGAGCCGCATGGCCATGTAGGTCAATCCGGAACGATGATGGGATTGGCAGTGCGTGATCACCGTCTTTTCGCGGGTCACGCCGTTGTCTTCAAGCAGCGCCGCGAGATTTTCCACCAATTTAGTGTGGCGGTTTCGATCCTGCAGACGCAGCCAATCGATGTTGACGGCACCGGGAATGTGGCCCACACGCGCAGCGGCAGCGCGAGTCCCTTCAAATTCTTCACGAGAGCGGGCATCGAGGATCACGTGATCCTTTGAGCCGAGGATCGGCAGGATGTCAGCAATCTCGGCGATGGGCGTGGTTTCGATTCTGATACTGGCTTGGGTTGCGGCCACCGTTTCTGGAGGCCCGCTCACCAGCGGGACCCCGGCGGCATGTAACGCGTGAATGCCGCCGTTGACGTAACTCCAATTGGAGTGACCGATGACATCAAGGGTCCAACCCAGGCGTCCAGCCCAGCCACCACCTTCATCGTCATAGAGGGCGATGTGTAGATCAGGTCGATAACCGATCCGCTGGAGCGTGGCCTCGATCTGTTCTTTCGACGGGAGTTTGCCCGGTGCAGGCGGTGTTCCTATGACCAATTCTCGCGGGGTCACCAGCTGCGCATGAGGCAAATGTGCCTGCACAAAGGCATTGGGGTCAGCGACATGCACAATCAGCCAATTGTGGGTGTCGAGGGTGCGAAGCGCTTCAGGTTCATAAAGGACAGGGACGGCGATGATGGTTCTCCAGAACGCTCGGGTCGATAAGACGGTGGCATCGTCAGTCCGATCACGATGAAATGGAACGTCAGGATTTTCAAGGAGCAATGCGATGGCTGCGACACTGGTTTGGATGGACATGGAAATGACGGGGCTCGATCCGGATCGGGATACCGTCCTCGAAGTCGCCACGCTCGTTACCGACGACGCATTGAATGTCATCGCCGAAGGTCCAGTGTTTGCGATTTCCCAACCCGAGTCTGTGCTTGCTGGAATGGACGACTGGAATCAACGCACACACGGCGAGTCAGGTCTTCTGGATCGTGTTCGCAGCGTAGGCGTCTCTCTCGCTGATGCAGAACAACGCACCCTCGCGTTCATCAAAGAACATTGTGCGGAAAAAACTGCACCCCTTTGTGGCAACACCGTTTGGCAAGACCGGCGCTTCCTGTATCGCTACATGCCGGTCCTCGAGGCGTGGTTGCACTATCGTATCATCGACGTCAGCACGCTCAAGGAACTGGCGCGTCGTTGGCGTCCCGAAGTTGCATCCGGATTCAAGAAACAGGGTAGTCACACCGCCCTGGCCGATATTCGTGAATCTCTTGGTGAGCTTAAGTACTACCGCGAGACGTTTTTGCGGCTGAGCTGATCAATGGCCCACTGAATGTGTTCAGCGGCCAGTGGAGTGCTGTCACGTAAGCGCTCCTTGAGCACTGAGATGCGTTCGAACGTAGGCGCCGCGTTACCCAACGCAACGGCCAGGTTACGTTGCCACTGTTCATAACCGATGCGACGCATTGCTGATCCTTCGGTGGCCAAGAGAAATTCTTCCTCGGTCATCGCGAAGAGCTCATCGAGTGGCCGATCGGTGAGGGCTTCCCGGGGGGCATAGTCAGGTTCACGCGTCGCTTCAGCTTCCCGGTTCCACGGGCACCAAATCTGGCAATCATCACAACCAAAGATGCGATTGCCGATCGCGGTGCGCAGTTCTTCAGGAATATTCCCTTTGTTCTCAATGGTGAGGTAGCTGATGCAGCGCCTGGCATCGATGGTTCGATCAGCGCGAATCGCATCGGTGGGACACACGCGGATACAGGCCCGGCAGGCGCCACACTGATCGTCATCGTGGGAAGGATCTACAGGGAGCGGTAGATCGGTGAGGATTTCACCGAGAAAAAACCACGATCCTGCCTTCTCGTCGATCACCATGCTGTTGCGACCGACCCAGCCGAACCCTGCTTTAACCGCGAGCGCGCGTTCAAGTACGGGACCGGTGTCGGTGAAAACACGATAGCCGAGTGACAGTGGTGCAATTCGGTCGGCAAGTCTCGCCGCGAGTTTCGCAAGGCGACGCCTGATCACTTTGTGATAGTCACGGCCGAGTGCATAACGTGCGATGTAGCCGCGTTCGTGGTCTTCAAGGGTGAGTGGGAGATTTGTGCCTTCTGGTAGATAGTTCATGCGCACGACGATGGCGCGAATCACGCCGGGCTTGAGCTTGGTGGGGTCGGAGCGTTTTTCGACATTGCGTGCGAGATAACCCATCTCGCCGTGATTGCCTGCTTCCAGCCATTGGCGCAGGCGTGATCCGTGCTCCGTGAGGTCAAGATCAGCGATCCCGAGCGCATCGAAACCGAACGACTTGGCCCAGATCTCCAGTTCCTGACGAAGGGACAACAGTGTGGATTCGGTCAGTGGCTGCATGGCCGCGAGTATACTGGTGCGGTCAGATTGGATGCCGCCCTGAACAGTTCATCTCTTTATACCAGCGTTTACACCGCCGCCCAGAGCCGTGCTGCCGATGCACGGGCTATCGCCGCACTCGGAGTCTCCGGGTTCGAACTTATGCAGCGCGCAGGGCGGTTTGCGTTTGCTTGCTTGTTGCAAAACTGGCCGGATGCTCGGTCCATCACCGTTTTTTGTGGCAAGGGTAACAACGCGGGGGATGGCTATATCGTGGCTGGTTTGGCGAAGACCTTTGGTCTTGAGACCACTCTGGTCCAAATTGGCCCGCCGCCGAGTGCAGGAGACGCGGCTTTGGCCGTTGAGTTTGCGCGAGATCACGGCGTGAGCCAGGTCGAAGCCGCAAACGGGAATTGGAAGCCGGGTGATGTCCTCGTTGACGCGATGCTGGGGACGGGCCAAACCGGAGCGCTACGTCAACCCTTCGCTGAAATCGTCGGGCGTATCAACGCACTGGGTCGCCCGGTATTGGCCATCGATATCCCCACAGGGCTTGATGCGGATACCGGTGGTCCTACAGGTGATCCAAGCGGTGTCGTGATCGATGCCACGATCACCACCACCTTCATCACTCGCAAGATCGGCCAATTCACTGGACTTGGTCGCGAGGTGTGTGGACGGCTTTGTTATGACGATCTCGGTGTGCCCGCAGATTTGTGTGGTGAAGGCGTCGAGTTGCTGACAGCACTTCCGCCCAGACCAAAGCTGCCAATCAATAGCTACAAACACCAGCGTGGACATGTGGTTGTTTGCGGCGGTGATCTCAACATGGGTGGTGCAGTCATTCTCGCTGGAGAAGCTGCGCTACGTGCCGGCGCGGGCATGGTGACGGTGGCGACGCGGCCTGAACATCGGGCTGCAATTATCGCGCGTCGTCCGGAACTGATGGTGATTGATGCCGCTGATGAACAGGCGATGCAGTCGTTGTTGCCACGAGCTGACTGTGTCGTACTCGGCCCTGGGCTGGGTCGCGAACCTTGGGGTGCAGCGTGTTTCGACGCGGTATCCCGGCATTGCGATGCGCCGGTGGTGCTCGATGCCGATGGCTTCATTCATTGGGTCGCTGCGCCAAAGCGCCTACGACCCGCAGTGATAACCCCCCACATCGCCGAAGCTGCACGGTTGCTGGGTGCGCCCGCAGCAGAGATTCAGGCGAATCGAACCTCGAGCGTGCGCGCGCTTGTTGAGCTCATGGGTGCTGTAGCGGTGTTAAAAGGTGCAGGCTCGCTGATCGCCGATGACTCACATCTCTCTGTGTGTGATGCAGGCAATCCTGGCATGGCGACGGCGGGCATGGGTGACGTACTCTGCGGCATCATCGCCGCACGTGTTGCGGGTGGTGAGCCTCCCTATCGTGCCGCGCAGCTCGGGGTGCTTGCACACGCCCTGTGTGGTGACGCTGCAGCCAAGCGGCGAAATGTGTACGCTATCATCGCCACCGACATCATCGATGAACTCTGTCACTTGCCATGATGCGGAGATTGCATACTGAATCCGACACGCTCGAGCTTGGTGCCGAGATCGCGGATCTCCTGCGAGAACGATTTCAGGGCAATGCCTGTGTTTGGCTGCAAGGCGATCTCGGTGCCGGCAAGACTACGTTGTGTCGCGGTATTTTGCGGGCGTTCGGTTATGAAGGCGCGGTAAAGAGCCCGACGTACACGTTGTTAGAACCCTATGAAGTCAACGGCTATCGAATTTCGCATCTCGATCTTTATCGTGTGGCGAGAGCGGATGAACTGACCTTTGTGGGTCTTGATGACTTGCTCGCTGAACCAGGGATCCGACTCGTTGAGTGGCCCGAACGAGGTGCCGACGTGTTGCCTCCTGCTGACATCTCGGTCACGCTGGTGGTCACAGGTGATCACCGTCAGGTGCACCTGGACGTACGCACTGGAGCGCATACCGCATGAGAGCAAAGGATGACATCACGATGGCATTGGCGTGCGCCCGTCGCTGCCTTGCCGCGATCGTCCTGTGGCTGGTCACCTCACCCTCGTTTGCGGCCAACGTCCTCGAGGACATTCGCGTTCACGATGCGCCCGATCACACTCGTATCGTGTTTGATACCACGGAAGTGGTGAAGTACGAGCTCGTCAAAGAGACCGGTAAGACGATCATTCACTTCGCGGCAACGAAGCCCGGCGCCAAGCTCGATACGGAAATGGTCGCTGCCTCACGTCAACGCATCAGTAATATTCAGGGCGAAGTGGTGGGCCAAGACTACCGACTGATCATTGGACTTAAAGGTCAACTCGAACCCAAGGCGTTCACACTCGCACCGATCGCCCCCTACGGACCTCGTCTTGTGGTTGACCTCCTCGCGGGTGGAGCGGAACGACGTAAGCCGATTGAAGTTCCGCGCGAACAAGGTGATCGCGATGTCCTGATTGCGATTGATGCCGGTCACGGCGGTGAAGATCCCGGCGCCATTGCCGCCAATCGGCAATATGAGAAAAACATCGTCATGCAGATTTCGAAGCGCGTGGCGGACAAGATTGATGGGCTACGCGGCTTTAAATCCAAGCTCGTGCGTGATGGCGACTACTACATCGCGCTGCGTGATCGTGTGCATATCGCGCGGGAGGCGCGCGCTGATCTTTTTGTATCGATTCACGCTGACGCATTCACGCGGGCGCATGTCAGTGGTGCCTCGGTGTTCACGTTGTCTGAGCGCGGTGCGACGTCGGAAATGGGGCGTTGGCTTGTGCAGAAAGAGAACAGCTCGGACCTCATCGGAGGGGTGGGTGAAGTTTCTCTCTCTGACAAAGATCCTGTGCTGCGTTCGGTACTGCTGGATCTCGCCATGGACGGTAACCGCTCTGCCAGCAATGATGCCGGTAAGTCCGTGCTGTCGAGTCTTGGTCGCACTACGCACCTACACAAACGCTTTGTTGAACAAGCTGGATTCATGGTGCTTAAAGCCCCGGACATCCCCTCGATTCTGGTGGAGACCGGCTTTCTGTCGAACCCTGCGGAAGCGCGTCGTCTCTCACAGGCCGCGCATCAAGAGAAGATCGCGACCGCCATTGTTCGTGGCATTCAGACTTGGCTCGAAAATGCGCCGCCCCCCGGAACGTTGTTAGCAAAACAACTCGCGCAAGACCCTTCGCGTGCACAAGGCACGCGTTATGTGGTGGTACGTGGTGACACGTTGTCCCAAGTCGCCAGTCGCTTTGGTGTGAGTCAGCGAAAGATTCGAGAAGCCAACAAGTTGAAATCCGACACGGTGCGCATCGGGCAGGTGCTCGTCATTCCGGCGAGCTGATGTGATGGTTCCTCGCATACAAGTACTGCCTCAGGTGGTCGCCAACCAGATCGCTGCCGGCGAAGTGGTTGAGCGTCCGGCCTCCATCGTTAAAGAGCTCGTTGAAAACAGCCTCGATGCAGGCGCTACCCAAATCGTGGTGCACACCGAACAAGGTGGGATGACCCGCATCCTGGTACGCGATAACGGCCACGGGATGCCGGCGGATGAATTGCCCCGTGCGTTTGCGCGCCACGCCACCAGCAAGATACGTAGTGTTGATGATCTCTTCATCATCGGCAGCCTTGGTTTTCGTGGTGAGGCGCTGGCCAGTATTTCCTCGGTCGCGCGCGTCGAAATCCAATCTCGAACAGCCGACGACACACACGGTCATGCACTCGCGATGGTGGCAGGCGAAGTGCTGCATGATCGACCGGCGCCACATCCAGTAGGCACCAGCGTCGAAGTGCGTGATCTTTTCTATAACACACCGGCGCGTCGTAAGTTCCTGAAGACCGAACGCAGTGAAGCACAAGCGATCGACACCACCCTGCGTCGACTGATGCTCGCGGAGCCCGACGTGGCGTTTGAACTGCTGCAAGGCGGATCGAAACTGATTCTTCCCGCCGGTGCCTTTGAACAACGCATGGCGCGATTGCTCGGTGAGGAGTTTCCAGCGCGTTCGATCTTGATCGATGAACGCCGCGGACCGTATCACTTGCATGGCTGGGTGGCCCTGCCGACCTTTTCCCGCGCACACGCCGATCACCAGTACTTCTTCGTCAATCGCCGTGTCGTGCGCGACAAACTCGTAGCCCATGCAGTTCGCCAGGCCTATCGAGATGTGCTTTTCGGTATGCGCCACCCGGTGTTTGTGATCCAACTCGATTTACCACCGGAAGCGGTTGACGTAAATGTGCACCCGACAAAACACGAAGTGCGCTTTCGCGAAGCACGTGATGTCCATGATTTCATCTTTGGGATGTTGAGCCGTGCCTTACGGGATGTGCGCCCGACATCGAATCCGGAAGTGGCGGCGACGGGCCATCCTCCGTTGTCGTCCGCACAGACCGTTCCAATGCAAGGTGGTCTCGGGTTATCCATCCCGCTGGTGGCGAGGGATGTCGCATCAGATTGGTCGGCTGCACCTTTGCCTGAAACGTTGGCGACACAGCGAGACGATGGGTTTCGTAACGACACACGATTAGAGGCTGCAACGGCGTCTTCGACGTTACCACCCCTCGGCTTTGCACTTGCACAACTCCATGGTGTTTACCTGCTTGCACAGAACGCCCGTGGTCTGATTCTGGTTGACATCCACGCCGCTCACGAGCGGGTGGTGTATGAGCGTATGAAGGCGCAACGATTGCAGGAAGGGCCGCGTACCCAGCGTTTGTTGGTGCCGCAGGTGGTAAGTGTTACGGAGGCCGAAGCCGATCTTGCCGAAGAACATCATGAATTGCTGGCCGCGAGTGGCTTGGTGGTCGATCGAATGGGCAGTGCAACGCTCAAAGTCAAAGAAATACCTTTGTCGCTGACCGGCGGTGATGCGGCGGCCATGTTGGTGGATGTGCTCGGCGATCTCGCCGAGTCGGGGCAAAGCCATCGTATGGAGCATCACCAACTGGATCTGCTTGCGACCCTCGCGTGCCATGGCTCCGTCCGCGCCAATCGACCCATGAGCATCGTTGAAATGAATGCACTGCTGCGTGATATGGAGGTCACGGAAAACGCCGGCCAATGCAACCATGGCCGGCCTACCTATCGGGAGCTTTCGATGGAGGAACTGGATCGCCTCTTCCTCAGGGGCCGTTGATCCATGAATCGGCTCATCATCGCCATTACCGGCGCCACGGCGAGTGGCAAAACCGATCTCGCCATGGCGCTTGCAGATCGGATCCCGGCAAACCTCATCTCGGTCGATTCAGCGATGATCTACCGTGGTCTTGACATCGGGACGGCCAAACCGACCGCCGCAGAACTCATCCGTTACCCTCATGCGCTGATCGACATTCGAGATGCTGCAGAAGCGTACTCCGTGAGTGACTTTGTCAACGACGCCGATGCAGCGGTCGCGATCGCGTTTGCGAACCAACGCATCCCCATCCTGGTGGGTGGCACGATGATGTACCTGCGACGTTTTCGCGACGGTTTTGATGCTGTGCCGGAATCTACCGCTGAAATCCGGAGGGAAATCGCGGTGCGTGCGATCCATGAAGGTTGGGACAAACTTCACCAGGAACTTACGCGCGTGGACCCACGTGCTGCGGAACAGATTCATCCGAACAACCCACAACGATTGTCGCGTGCACTAGAGGTTCACGCGCTCACGAGTCAGCCGATCTCATCGTTCTGGGGCAACGCTCGCACTGCCAGAGAGCGCCACGATGCCCGACTCGTGCAGATCTGGGTGGATCCGTGGGATCGCGCCGAGGTCCATCGGCGGATTGCCTTACGACTCGATCAGATGTTCGATCAAGGCTTCGTCGCCGAAGTTGAAGCGCTTCGCGCAAGAGATGACCTACACCCAAACCTGGCGTCCATTCGCGCTGTGGGGTATCGGCAAGTTTGGGCGGGTCTGGAAGCAGGCAGCCTCACCGCAGAAATGAAAGAAGCGGCAGTGGTCGCGACACGGGGGC
The DNA here is from genome assembly GCA_005799745.1 of Gammaproteobacteria bacterium. GTDB lineage: Bacteria > Pseudomonadota > Gammaproteobacteria > Pseudomonadales > Azotimanducaceae > SYFY01. The sequence continues at coordinate 21,563 of SYFY01000096.1, read as the reverse complement.
TCGCCCGTCGCCAATTCACATGGCTTCGCAGTTGGCATCGCGCCAGTGATGACGCGCATTCTCCACTCGAACGGGTGACTGAAATCTCTATGGCTGGAAACGTCGAACAGGTTCTCCGGCTTGCATTCCGTGAAGGTGCTGGCCATAGTGCCGACGGAATTCCGGAAGGGTAATGGAAGCGACAGACTTCCCGCTGCCCACGTCGCCTGGAGAGCAACATGTCAAAGGGGCAATCGCTACAAGACCCTTATCTGAACGCCTTGCGCAAGGAACGCGTGCCTGTGTCGATCTATCTCATTAGCGGCATTAAGTTGCAAGGCCAGATCGAATCCTTCGATCAGTTTGTCATTCTGCTGCGGAACACCGCGAGTCAGATGGTTTATAAACACGCCATCTCTACGGTTATGCCCTCACGCAACGTCAAGCTGGTCCTACCCGGTGCCGATGACCTCAAGAGTGATGCTGACTGATCAACGCTGATGGCTTTGTTGATCAACAAAACCATCAGGCGTCTGTAGACAACAACACAGCAGTACGCTCATCGATCCGGGTTTCCGCTGAACTGCAGGAGGTTGTTGCATGTTTGTGGATCGTCCCGCCGCCGGAAAAAAAGCGCTGATTCTCGGAGCCGAGTTTCGGCGCGAACGCCGCGGCAAAAAAACCGTAGTTTCAGATCTGGGTGAATTGGCGGAACTTTGCCGAGCGCTCAATCTTGCCGTTGTCGGCCGTCTGACCACGCGGCGCGATGCCCCGGACCCACGCTGGTTCATTGGTGAAGGCAAGGTCGAAGAGATCAAGACCGAAGCGACCACACTGAGTGCGGATGTTTTGGTGGTTAACCACGACCTCTCACCCGGTCAACAACGCAATCTCGAAAAGTCGCTGTCGATGGCGGTGCTTACGCGCACTGAAGTCATCCTGCATATCTTTGCGGCACGCGCCCAGACCCATGAAGGCAAACTGCAAGTCGAGCTTGCGCAGCTTGAACACGCGCAGTCGAGGCTGGTGCGGGGCTGGACTCACCTCGATCGACAGAGCGGGGGTATCGGTGGACGCGCGGGCGTCGGCGAGACCCAGATCGAGCTGGATCAACGCATGTTGGCGACGCGCATCAAGGCGACGAAGATCCGCCTCGATGAAGTGGAGCAACGGCGGCTGTTGTCGCGTAAGCGTCGGCAACGTAACCAGGCGCCGGTGGTTTCTTTGGTGGGATACACCAATGCGGGTAAGTCGACCCTTTTTAACTCGCTCACTTCCGCCGCCACTTTTGTGCAGGACCAGGTGTTCGCGACGCTCGATCCCACGATGCGCAGGCTCCTGGTGCCGGGCGCAGGAGAGTGCATCCTCACCGACACCGTAGGCTTCATCAGCAACCTCCCTCATGGTCTTGTCGAAGCGTTCAAGGCCACCCTCGAAGAAGTGGCTGCCGCAGACCTCTTGTTACATGTGGTTGATGCCAGTGACCCACGCGCTTCAGAAAAGATCGCCGCGGTGAATGGTGTGCTCGCGGAAATCGGTGCTGACGCCATTCCCACACTGCTTGTCTGGAACAAGATCGACCGGATCGAAGGGCCCATCGAGGAACATCCGTTTGGTGATACCGCGATACCCGGTGTGGCGGTGAGTGCGGTCACCCGCCAGGGCATCGCAGAGCTCATCGAGGCCATGGGCAATACCTTTGGCGTCCATCGACCGGCCGTTCGTGTCTTGCTCGGTCCGGAAGATGGCCAAACGCGCGCCTGGCTCTACTCCCAAGGTGCGGTTCAATCCGAGGACATTCGTGAAGATGGATCGGTTTCCATTACTGTGCTTGCGGATGAACAGCTCTTGGGGCGCCTGCGCCAAACCCATCGGGGACTCATCGAAGAAATCGAACGGGTAGCCGCTGTCTCATAGCTCCCCGCTAGCGAGCGATTGAGGCTAGAATCAGGCCCCCTAACGACATTACCCAGAATCGATATGGCGTGGAATGAGCCGGGCGGCGGCAATCGTGACCCGTGGGGTGGCCGAGGTGGCGATCAGGGACCTCCTGATCTCGACGAAGCCTTCCGTAAACTACAGGCACAACTCTCTGGCATCTTCGGCAAAGGCCGGGGTGGTGGGCCAGGTGGTGGTGATGTCAAAGCCGCCGGTGGCCTGCTAGGCCTCGGGCTTGGGCTCATCGTCCTTTTGTACTTTGGTCTCGGTGTCTATCAGGTCGACGAACAAGAGCGGGGCGTCGTGTTCCGCTTCGGTGCCGTGCAGGAAGACCCGGTTATGCCAGGGCTGCACTGGAACCCACCAATCATCGATCGTGTGGAGAAAGTGAACGTTACCCGCGTGCAATCCCACGAGCATTCCGCGCAGATGTTGACTGAAGACGAGAACATCGTTGAGGTAAGCCTGACCGTGCAGTGGGTCATCAACGATCCGAAAGCATTCGTCGTCGAAGTGCGTAATCCGGTGACGAGCCTTGTGCATGCCACGGAGAGCGCGCTGCGCCATGTCGTCGGTGGAAGCGAAATGGACCAGGCCATGACCGAAGGTCGTGAAGCCATTGGTCTGGAAGTGCAGGAGCGCTTGCAGAATTACCTGGATCGTTATCGCACCGGCATTCTCGTTTCCAAAGTGAACATCGATCGTACGTCACCACCGAACCAGGTGCGTGAAGCGTTCGATGATGTGCAAAAAGCCAAAGAAGACGAACAACGTGTGATTAACGAAGCCAATGCGGTGGCGGAAAGCGTGGTACCGCAGGCACGCGGCGAAGCACAAAAGCAGATCGAACGCGCCAATGCGTACCGCGACCAGGTGACCGCGCGCGCCGATGGTGAGGCGGAACGTTTTACCAAGCTGCTAAAAGAGTACCAGGGTGCCAAAGGGGTGACCCGGGATCGACTCTACATCGACACGATGGAATCGGTTTTAGGCAATACGTCCAAGATCATGGTGGACGTCGATGGCAACAATATGATGATGCTGCCACTCGAACAGTTGCAGAAAGCCGGTGCGGCGGCGGCGGTTGCTCCGCGCAATGACGATATCGTCCAGGACTTGGCGGATGAAATTCGTGACGTCAATGACCGGGCGGACGCTGAACGCGACCGCGCGATTCGCTGAGGCAAGAGGCTGACATGAACAATCGATCCATATTGATGATTGCGGTGGTCTTCGTCGCCATCCTCTCGGTGTTCAACTCCGTTTATGTGGTGAACCAGACCGAGCGCGCTGTGCTTTTGCGTTTCGGTGCGGTGAACAAGGCGGATATTCCAGCCGGACTGCACTTTCGCTGGATCATTGCTGAAGAAGTAAAGAAGTTCGATGGCCGTATTCTCACGTTGGATACAGAGCCTCAGCGTTATTTCACTCTCGAGAAGAAGCCCGTCATCGTCGACTCTTTTGCGAAGTGGCGAATTGCGGATGTGGCCGCGTTCTACAAAGCCACGAGTGGTGATGAGACCACTGCCATGCGTATCCTCCAGGAGCGGGTGAACGAAGGTTTGCGCAACCAGATCAGCCGTCGTGACATGCACGAGGTCATTTCTGGCAAGCGCGATGAGTTGATGGAAGAGTTGACCGCATCACTTGATCGGGTAATGCGCGAAGCGGCCGGTGTTCACGTCATTGATGTTCGTGTGAAACGTATCGATCTGCCGCAGGAAGTTTCCGAGGACGTGTATCGACGGATGGCCTCCGAGCGGGAAATTGAAGCCAAGCGTTATCGTGCGCAGGGTGCAGAGCTTGCTGCGGGTATTCGAGCAGATGCGGAACGTCAGGCGCTGGTCATTGAAGCCAACGCTTACCGTGATTCGGAACGCATCCGTGGTGATGGGGATGCCAAGGCAGCCAACGTCTATGCCACAGCATTTGGCAAAGACCCAGAGTTTTACGCGTTTTACCGCAGCCTCAACGCCTATCGCAAAGTTTTCGCTGGCAAAGACGACGTTATCGTCATCGATCCTTCCAGCGACTTCTTCAAGTACCTCAAAAAAACCGAAGGCTAAGCTAGGCCCGCCATGAGCGACAACCGGTGGCGGTTGCCACATGGCGTGGACGACTTACTCCCGCCCGAGGCGCAGGCGCTCGAGTCCTTACGACGCCGAGTGCTCGACCTCTTTCAATCCTGGGGTTATGACTACGTCGAACCACCGCTGGTGGAATATCTCGATTCGCTCCTCGTTGGCTCAGGTCGCGACCTCGATCTGCAAACTCTCAAGGCGATTGATCAACAATCCGGTCGAATGCTCGGTGTGCGTGCCGATATTACCTCGCAGGCTGTACGCATCGATGCCCACAGTCGTCCGGTTAAAGGGCCCCAACGGCTCTGTTATGCGGGCTCGGTGGTGCATGCCAATCCTCGAGGCGCGCTGGAGTCGCGGATTCAATTCAAAGCGGGTGCTGAACTCTTTGGTTCAGCATCGCCTGCGGCGGATGCTGAAGTGATTGGCCTCATGCTCGAAGCCCTCAACGTTGCCGGTGTGACTGCGCCAGTCTTGTTGCTTGGCCACATGGGTGTTTTCCGGGCGTTGACCGAGGAGCTACCCCTTACTGCGGCCCAATCGCGACAGCTTTTTGAAGCGGTACAACGCAAATCGGAAACCGACATCGCCGAACTGATTGCCCAAACCGGTGCGCCGTCGATGCTGGTGGAACTACCGACTATGATGGGTGACGCATCGGTGCTTGAGACCGCCCGCAAAGCTTGGAGAAACGCGCCCGTAGGTGTGCACGCTACGCTCGATGAGTTGAAATCGGTGGCGATACGTGTCTTGGCCGAGGCGCCTGACGTGACCATCCGTTACGACCTCTCCGAACTCTCCGGTTATGGCTATCACAATGGCCCGGTGTTCGCGGCGTATCAGGCCGATCAAGGCGCGCCGATTGCACAGGGTGGCCGCTACGACGGCATTGGCGCACACTTCAGCGAGTTCGGAGAGGGGCGACCGGCGACCGGGTTCGACATGAACCTGCTGCGATTGTTGGCCGGGGCTTCAGAATCTCCCGCAATCTGGGTGCCGTTCAGCGCGGGAGAGAATGCTGCGCGCAATAAAAAAATTCGCGCGCTCAGGCAAACGGGTGAAGTGGTTATTCAAGCGCTTGATGCTGCAGATCAAGCGCCGGAACGTTGTGTGCGTGAACTTGTGAAAAATGAAGCGGGGTGGGTGTTGAGGGGTCGGCATGGGCAGTAACGTTGTCGTCATCGGTACCCAATGGGGTGACGAAGGCAAAGGCAAGATCGTCGATCTGTTGACAGATCGTGTCGCCGTCGTGGTGCGCTTTCAGGGTGGGCACAACGCCGGGCATACCCTCGTCATCGATGGCAAAAAGACCGTTCTGCACGTGATTCCGAGTGGAATTCTGCGTGAAGGTGTCGAGTGCATCGTCGGCAACGGTGTGGTGCTTGAACCTCATGCACTGCTCACCGAAGTGCAAAATCTCGAAGCTTCCGGTGTGCCGGTGCGAGAGCGCCTCAAGATCTCACCGGCGTGTCCGTTGATCCTGCCGTATCACGCCGCAACGGATCGAGCGCGTGAGGCAGCTGCAGGTAATCAGAAGATCGGCACCACCGGACTTGGTATTGGCCCTGCGTACGAAGACAAAGTGGCGCGGCGTGGTGTGCGACTCGGCGACCTATTTCACTGGCAGGGGTTTGCCAGCAAGTTGTCTGAGGTGATGGCGTACCACAACTTCATGCTCGTGAATTATTACAAGGCCGAGCCTGTCGACTTTCAGAAAACCCTTGATGACTGCGCGGCGATATGTGAGCAGATCAAGCCGATGATCACCGACGTGGTAGCGCTGCTCCACGGTATCCGCGAATCCGGCAAGAACATCCTCTTTGAAGGCGCGCAAGGTGCGTTGCTCGATATCGACCTCGGCACCTATCCGTTTGTGACGTCGTCAAACACGACGGCGGGTGGCACGGCGGTCGGTAGCGGCTTCGGACCGAAGTACCTCGACTACATTCTCGGTATCACCAAGGCTTATGCGACCCGCGTGGGCTCAGGTCCGCTCCCCACAGAATTGTTTGATGATGTGGGCAAACGCCTCGCCACACGCGGCAAGGAGTTTGGTTCAACCACCGGCCGACCACGTCGTTGTGGTTGGTTTGATGCGGTAGCTTTGCGTCAGGTCGTGCAGATCAACAGCATCTCCGGTCTTTGTCTGACCAAACTCGATGTGCTCGATGGGCTTGAACAGATCCGTATCTGCACCGGGTACGAACGACCGGCGCATGCGGCGAATCTGCCGAAGTTTGGCAGTGAGTATTACGACGAAGTTAAACCGATCTACGAAACGATACCGGGTTGGACCGAATCGACGCTCGGCATCAAACGGCTCGAAGACTTGCCTGAGAATGCGCGGCGTTACATTCGTCGCGTCGAAGAAACCGTCGGTGCAAGCATCGACATCATCTCTACCGGTCCGGATCGCAATGAGACCATCGTGCTCAAGGATCCGTTTGCATGATCGATTCTCGCCTGCTTGAAGTGCTGGTGTGTCCGGTGAGCAAGGCGCCGCTGTTCTGGCGGCGTGAGAAGAACGAGCTGTGGTGTCGGCAGAGTGAGCTCGCCTACCCCGTGATCGACGACATTCCGCACATGGTCGAAGAAGAAGCGCGTCAGCTCACGGACGACGAACTTCGCAGCCTTGAACACACTTAAGACGATGAACGAAGTCGTTATCAGTGGCGTTGGCCTCTGGCACCCGGAGCACATCATCACCAACGCTGAGCTAGTGGCGAGCTACAACGGCTGGGCAAAAGCTGAGAACCGACGCAACGCCGCAGCGATCACGGCGAGCACGATGGAAGCGCTCGCGCCTTCCAGCGTTGAGTTTATTGAGAAGGCTTCCGGCATTCGCCAACGTTATGCCTATGTGAAAGACGGCGTGCTCGACATCGAGCGTATGCGTCCCAACATTCCAGAACGCGGCGAAGATGAACTCAGCCATCAGGCCGAAATGGCGCTTAATGCAGCAAGACCTGCACTTGCCGCAGCCAACAAGACCCCAACCGATATCGACATGGTCGTGGTTTCCTGCGCCTATACCCAACGTGCCTATCCCGCCATCGCCATTGAAGTACAAGCGGCGCTCGGTATCGAAGGCTTCGGTTTTGACATGCTGGTCGCTTGTTCTGCGGCGACTTTCGCTCTGCAGCGTGCCTGCGATGCCGTCGCAGCCGGATCCGCTCGTGCAGTCCTCGTGATCAATCCGGAGCTCACCTCGCCACAGGTGAACTACAAGGATCGTGATGGTCACTTCATCTTCGGTGACGTGGCCACGGCGATGGTGCTCGAACGCGCCAACACCTGCACAGCACAGCACAGTTACGGCGTACTCGGCACGCGCGCGCGTACGGTCTATTCGAACAACATTCGCTCAAACTTCGGTTATCTCTCGTTTGCTGACGACTCTGATCCTTTTGGCACAGATAAGTTGTTTCACCAGAACGGTCGCAAGGTGTTCAAAGAAGTTTGCCCCATGGCGGCTGATCACCTGCTTGCACAGATTGAGACACTTGGACTAAACGTGCCGGACATCCGCAGGTGGTGGTTGCATCAAGCGAATATCAATATGAACCAGCTCATCGTACGTCGATTGCTCGGCACCGAACCGACGAAGGATGTCGCACCCATCGTGCTGGATGAATATGCCAACACAGCGTCGGCGGGATCGATCATCGCCTTCGCGGAAAATCATGAGGATCTGAAGCCCGGCGACCACGGCGTCATTTGTTCGTTTGGTGCCGGTTATTCCATCGGTTCGCTGGTCCTTCGTAAACGCTAATTCATGACGGAAACAGACACTGCTCATGCACAACGCATGCTGGTGCTCTCGCTCGTCGTCGTCGGCATGGGCTTCACAGTACTCTTTCCTGTGCTCGCTCCGCTTGGCCGCGAGATGGGGCTGTCGGAACTCCAGATCACCGCGATTATTGGTGCATCATCGCTGACCGTGTTTCTTTCGAGCCCACGTTGGGGGCGTCTCTCCGATTCACTAGGTCGTAAACGCATCATCCTCACCGGCATCTTCGGATTTACAGCCGGCACAGTCCTCTTCAATTCAACGTTGCATATGGGGCTTGCCGGCTGGATCACAGGCACGACGCTTTTCTTCGCGCTGCTGGTGACGCGGGTCATGCACGCTTCGGTGATGTCAGCGACGATGCCGGCCGCGAATGCCTACATGGCCGATGTGACGAGTGTGGCCAATCGAACGCGCGGTATGGGTGCGGCGGGTGCAGCCAACAACGTCGGTGCAATTCTCGGCCCCGCGGTTGCGGTGTTCGCAGTGTTAAGTCTCACAACGCCGTTGTGGATCATGGCGGCAGCGGCCTTGCTAAACGGGCTCTTTGTGTGGCGCTACCTACCTGAACTGCCGAAACATTCGCCAGGGTTTGTCCCGCCGCGGATGAAGTACACCGATCCTCGCATCCTCCCGTTTGTCATCGTCGGAGTGACGATGTTTATGGGCAATGCGCTCGTCCAACAAACCATGGGATTTCGTTTTCAGGACGCGTTGAATCTCACCGGTGCTGAGACGGCGCAGACCATGGGTGTGGCCATGATGGCTTCGGCGGTGTGTTCGCTGTTTGCTCAGGGTTTTGTCGTACAGCGCGTCGAAGTCGCCCCGTTCACCCTGCTGAAGCTCGCGTTACCCATCCTGATCGTGGCCTTTGTCATCATGGCGCTCGCCGAGAATCGTTGGGCGCTGACGGGAGCCTTAATGGTTCAGGGTTTTGGGATGGGACTCGCAGGACCGGGCTTTATGGCCGGTGCGTCACTGGCGGTGTCGAAGCAGGAACAAGGCGCCGTTGCCGGTGTGGCAGGTTCATGTGGCCCGCTGGGATTCACCATTGGTCCGCTGCTCGGGGGGTTGCTCTATCAGTTTTCACCGACGTTGCCGTACACCACTGCTGCCATCATCTATGTCATTCTGCTCGCAGGGATGCCGTGGCTCGGTCGCCGGGTTGCGGTACACCAGGCAGATTGAACAGCGAGTTCGACGAATGTACTACGACACCATTCCACATCATGCCGGTTGCCCGTATTGCGGTGAGTCGATCGAGCTGCTGATTGATCCGAGCGAGCCGGAACAGACTTATGTAGAGGACTGCTCAGTGTGTTGTCGTCCGATCACGATCACCGTCTATGCATCGGAGGATGAGATCACGGTGTATCTGCAGCATGAGGACGAGGCCTAGTGTTTAGCAGGGACTCCTGCAGAAGTGACCGCAAGATCGGCTCGACGCGCTCTGCGAACAGTCGGTGGTCCGACCATGGGCCCGGCCATGTTGTTCTGGGGCGTGATGATCGTCGTGTTGATCCTTGCGGTCGGCATTGCGCGCATTCCCGGAATTGCGCTCACACGCACGGATGCCTTGTTACTCGCCGCCGGTCTCGCGCTGTGTAACCTCGAAGCCACGTTGTTGGTGGCCGTATGGCTCTTGTTGCTCGCCGTGCGTCCGCGGTGGCTTGAGTCGGTGAACACCGCGGCAAGCAAAAACCTCGTGCAGATCCTCACCGGGTTCATCACCGTTGTGACCGTACTGGTGCTGATCGCAAGTGTTCCTGCAGCGCTGCTCTCATCACCGGAGATGCATATCGAAGGTAACGATTCGAGCTCCTTCTTCTACCAGTGGTTCACCGATCAAGCTGCCGAGCTGCCACCGAGCCCGTGGGTCATCTCGTTACCGATGTGGGTCTATCGGGCTGCGATGTTGGGTTGGTCGCTGTGGCTGGCCTTTGCGCTGATCCGTTGGGTGCGCGCGGCGTGGGAGAGCTACCGGACACCCGAAGCATGGTATGAGCGGCAGCAGCCCGTAGATGTGAACCCGCCGAGCGCATGAGCTCGGTGGACTGCGTCGTCGCGGTCACAAGATTTGGTGCCGAGGAAAGGACTTGAACCTTCACGGGGTTACCCCCACCAGCACCTGAAGCTGGCGCGTCTACCAATTTCGCCACCTCGGCAGGTGGGGCAGGTGGACGCGTGTCCACCGAAGAGGCCGCGCAATTTACTGAATGCGCCGCTAGAGTGTCAAACCATGGATTTGGACCTCACTCACCGGAAGATCACCGCAGCATCTGTATCTGCCTTAATGCGTGCGTCTGGCAACTCGATGACCTTCGTCGAGCTGAAGGCCGAATTCGTCGACAAGGCCGGTCGCCAGGCGCGAGAACTCAAGCAGGTTCTGCGTGGCATGCTCCGTAACGGTGACCTTGAACAGGACGAAGCGGGACGTTGGTACCTCGTTGAGACTGCTGAAGTGATCGAGGGCATTGTCACGCAGGAAGGGAAGTCCCTGCGGCTCAATGGCATTGAGATCGAACGTGACCGCAACTTGCACCTGCGTGTGGGTGACTCGATCAAGGCCAGAGTCGTTGATGACAAGGCTCAGGTGACAGACGTACTTAGTCGCTCTGACCGCATCCTGGTGGGCGAACTTGTCTGGCATGGCGCTTACCCCTACGTTGAATCTCTCGCAGCAGACTATCGCGGCAAGGTTCAGCTCATCACGAAACCCGATGCCGGACGCAATGGTGACCTCGTTCGCGTAGAGATCACGGGTGAGGATCGGGCGGGCTACACCGGTCGTGTGATTGGTGTTGTGCAAGGTGAGACCCTCCTCGAGCGCGCCATCCGCACCCAGATCGACACTCTCCATATTCCCGAGACCTGGCCTCCCGGCATGGACGATGCGGTCGCGGCTCTGCCGAAGTCCGTCGCTAACCGTGTTCCGAAGGGGCGGAAGGATCTAAGGGACATGCCACTGATTACCATCGATGGGGAAACGGCAAAAGACTTCGATGACGCGGTGTCTTGCGAGAAAGATGGGCGTGGTTGGCGCCTCGTCGTCGCCATCGCCGATGTCGGCCACTATGTAAAACAGGGTGGCGCGCTGGATATGGAAGCCGCCGATCGTGGCAACTCCGTATATCTGCCCGGCACCGTTGTACCCATGTTGCCCGAAGCACTCTCCAATGAACTCTGTTCGCTGAAGCCGCAAGTTCCGCGCATGGCGATAGTGTGTGACATGCATGTGGCATCAACGGGCCGCGTGAAGGAGTTTGAGTTTTACGAAGCGATCATCCGTTCTTGGCAACGACTCACGTACACCAAGGTGGGCGCGCTCTTCGACGGTACGCCACTGGATGTTGAGGATGAGGTGCTTGCCTCACTCGACGCGCTGCATCGTTGTTACCACGCACTGATGCGCGCACGAGAAGGTCGCGGGGCGCTTGACTTCGACAGCCATGAAAGCCAACTCGAATTGAAAGACGGGCGTGCGGTGGCGGTACACCCCGTGAAACGCAACGATGCACATCGGTTGATCGAAGAAGCCATGATTTCTGCGAACGTGTGTGCAGCGGAGTTCATTGAGAAAAGCGATGCGCTAGGTCTTTACCGTGTTCACGGCGTGCCGGATGTACTCAAGGTGCAGGTGTTGCGCAACTCCTTCGCAATGGCCGGCGTGCATCTCGACAAGGAGATCACACCGAGTACGGTGCAGGCCGCGCTCGCGCAGATCGCTGATCGACCCGACGCGTGGATCTTCCAGATGATGACACTGCGCTCCATGCAGCAGGCCGTCTATCAGCCGAGCAACATCGGCCACTTCGGTCTCGCGCTCTCGCACTACATGCACTTCACCTCGCCGATTCGCCGATATGCGGACCTCATCGTGCATCGCGCCATCAAGGCCGTGTTGCACGGCAAGAAAGTGCCACTCGATGAACACACACTCGCTGACATCGGTGTGCACATCTCGTTCACCGAACGTCGCGCCGAATCTGCAGAGCGCGCCGTCGACAGTTGGCTGAAGTGTGATCTTGTCGGGGAACATGTTGGCGAAGAGATGAGTGGTCGAGTCGGTGGCGTGACCGAGTTTGGCTTGTTCATCGAGCTTGAAGGGTTTTACGTGCAGGGTCTTGTTCATATCTCTGAACTCGGGCAGGACTACTACCGCTACCAGCCACACGCGATGGCGTTGGTCGGTGATCGCAGTGGTCAAGCGTTTCGCCTGGGCGATGCCGTGCGTGTGCGCATTCGTGAGGTGCGACCTGCGCTGGGACGAATTGATCTTGAGCTCGTCCAGTCCGGTGGCAAACGCAAAGAAAAGAAAAAGGACGACAAAGAAAGATCGGATCGTCGAGAAGTGCGAGGCCGTCGCGGCAGACGATGAGCTACGTTTACGGTTTTCACGCTGTTCGTGAGGTGCTCACTCAACATCCGGGTCGCATACGTTCGTTGCACTATGTGCAGGGTCGTCGTGATACACGTGTGCAGGAACTCATCGCGCTCGCGAAAGAATCAGGCATTCGTTTCGAAGCGGTCGACAAGTCGTGGCTCGATACACGCATTGAAGGCAGTCATCAGGGTGTCGCTGTTTATTGCCAGGCGCTAACGCCGATTGATGAAGAAACGTTTTTCTTCAGCTTCGAGACGCTTCCAAAACCGCGGCTGCTACTGGTTCTCGATGGCATCACCGATCCACGTAACTTCGGCGCGTGCCTTCGTTCGGCCAATGGTGCTGGAGTTCAGGCGGTGTTGTTTCCCGAGCGTAACTCTTCGCCCGTGAATGATGTGGTGTTGAAGACTGCCGCGGGTGGTGCTGAAGGGTTGACCCTTGTTGCAGTGACTAATCTCGCGCGTTGTCTTGATCGGCTTAAAGAAAGAGGGATTTGGTTGATCGGCACGGATGATCAAGCCGAACAGCCGTGGTTCGAAGTTGACTTCAAAGGTGATGTCGCCATCGTCATGGGTAGTGAAGGCGAAGGCATGCGTCGTCTCACGAGAGAAGCCTGTGATTGGCTCGTGTCGATTCCGATGGCGGGGGAGGTCTCGAGCCTGAACGTTTCCGTAGCTACCGGTGTTTTGCTTTATGAAGTGGTGCGGCAGCGATCACTCTCTGCCTTTTCTGTGGGAGCGGCTTCCCAACCGCGATCCAGCTAGACGAAAAGCTCGCGACCAGAAAGTTGCTTCGTCCACGCGAGACCTCAACCGAGCTCGGCGTTGCCTCGCAGCGTCTACTGATCAAGGCCAGGATTTGGTCAGAGGTTTGGACGCTCAGCTCGTTACCGTCTTCTTTCTCGCGCGACGGACTAACCCGGACAATGCTTCGTTTACCGCCTCCGAGGTCGGAAACACTTCGGCCATCTCGTCCTCGAGCAGCACAAGATTCGTGCCCTTTGAGTATCGAGCAGCGTACTTACCTCGAACGCCCTTCCCGAGCACTACTCGTTTGTACTCTGGCCTTAGATCGTCATCAGATTTCTTCATAAATGCCTCGTTCCCGCCGGGTTGCCTTCCGCGCAGATATGATCGCGAGCTGATCTTTGCGCTCCGTGTGCACGATCACAAGCAGCCGTCTTGCAGCCGAGTATCCAAAAGTCAGCCATCGCCTCTCGCCTTTCGATGCGTCCGGGTCGTGAAAGGTAATCGCGAAAGGGTCCCCGAATACGGTGACCGCTTCTTCAAAAGCGACGTTGTGCTTCTTTCGATTGCTCCGAGATTTGGCATTGTCCCATTCAAATCTCAGCACGGGAAAGTCATACGGAGCATTCAGGCGCGGGCTCTCGGGAAATGATGTCCGGTTCAGCTTCCGCGGCCAGGAAGCGTCCGGAAACCGCCGATTTCTTCTCTACCTGTGCGTTTTTGACTGGTTTTTGGGATGCCCAGAGCAACCTCCTGAATCTTCCGGTTGCCCCCCTTTCCTCGCCTCCCGTATGATCCCCACCCCTTTTCACCTTGCTCCACGCACCAGGTGCCTATTCCGGGCCCGGCCAGCGGGGGCACGAAGCCGGCCAAACCGGCGGGTTACCACAAGGAGACGCCATGCGGCATTACGAGGTCGTATTCCTCGTGCATCCAGATCAATCCGATCAGGTGCCAGGAATGATCGAGCGCTACCAATCCCTGATCGAGCGGACGGGTGGCAAAGTCCATCGCGCGGAAGACTGGGGTCGGCGCCAGCTCGCTTTCATCGTTTCGAAGATCCACAAGGCCCACTACGTGATGATGAACATCGAGGTCGGCGCAGAAACGCTGGCAGAACTCGAAAGTTCTTTCCGCTTCAACGATGCGGTCATCCGTTATTTGATGATTCGTCGCAAGAATGCCGAAATCGGCCAGTCGAAGATCTACGAAGAAGAGCTGCGCGAGCAGGAAAAAGACCGCGAGCGCGATCGCCGCCGCGAAGAAGAGTTGGCGTCACGTCGCCGTGACAACAACAACGATGATGAAGGTGCACGTAACGATGCACCGGCTGAGGAGAACGCAGAATGAGCCGATTCCGCCGTCGCCGTCAGGGCGAAGTGAACATCACCTCCGAAGACGTGGACTACAAAGACCTCGACTTCCTGAGGCAATTCATTGGTGAAACCGGAAAGATCGTGCCCGCGCGTATCTCCGGCGCATCCGCCAAGTTCCAGCGCAAGCTCACCACCGAGATCAATCGCGCCCGGTTCCTGGCCCTGCTGCCCTATACTGACCAGCACAAGTAAGGAACTAGAGGAGTCATCATGGTCCACGTGATTCTGCTTGAGCCGGTCACCAATCTCGGCACCCTCGGTGATGAGGTGAATGTGAAGCCGGGTTATGCCCGTAACTATCTGCTGCCGCAGCGTATGGCGGTGCGTGCCACGGACGAAAACCGTCAGGTGTTCGAAGGCAAGCGCGCTGATCTTGAACGCGCCGCGAGCGACAAACTCACAGCCGCCCAAGGTCGTGCCAAAGGGCTTGAAGGCGTTACTGTCACCGTCTTTGCGAAGGTCGGTGATGAAGGTCGTCTCTTCGGCTCTGTCGGCACCGGTGAAGTAGCCGACGCCCTCACTGCGATCGGCCAGGAAGTTAAAAAAGCCGAAGTGAAGATGCCCGCAGGTGTCATTCGCATCACCGGCGAATACGACATCGATATCCAGCTGCATTCGGATGTGACCTCCACCGTCAAGGTGATTGTCGCCGCTGAATAGCAGGTTTTAGTTTCGCAGGAGCGGCTTCAACGGAGTTGCTCCCTTTCAGTGTCGCCCGCAGGTCCGGACGTACCTCCGGGCGACACTTTCTTCTCCTCCTCCCGTGCGCTTCCCCTTCTGACTTTTCCACAGTTTTCGCACAGTATTTTCCCAGCGAATCCATTGCATGACGCACCGCTTCGCACGACCATGACCTTCCGCCGATAGCACCAGATCCGATGTCCGAACAGCCCATTTCGCCCATCCGTGAGCGAGGCTTTGCGCCTTCATCCCTGAAAGTTCCGCCCCATTCGGTTGAGGCGGAGATGTCCGTGCTCGGTGGTCTCATGCTCTCCAATGAGCGCTGGTTCGATGTCGCTGAGATATGCCTCGCGAGCGACTTTTACCGCCCGCAGCACCAGCTCATCTTCGAAGCCATGCAGGCGCTTGCAGATGATGACGAACCGCTAGACGCCGTCACTGTTTCCGAGAAGCTACAGCAAACCGGCATGCTCGACCGCGCGGGTGGTCTCACGTGTCTCGCAGAGATCGTCGACAGCACGCCAGGAGCGACCAACATCCTCGCTTACGCGCGTATCGTGCGTGAACGATCAACCCTCAGGCAGATGATTGGCGCTGCTAATTCGATCGCCGAGATGGCCTTCGCGCCCCAGGGCAAAGACGTTAGTGCGGTACTCGATCTTGCGGAGCAGGCGGTATTTCGAATCTCCGAAGGACGCCTGCGCGACGGTGGCCCAGAGAAAGTCAACGACCTGCTCGTCAACGCCGTACAACGCGTAAACGAACTCTTCGAATCCGGTAGCGCACTCACGGGTCTTTCAACCGGCTTTGATGACCTCGATCGCAAAACCGCCGGATTGCAAAAAGCCGACCTCGTCATCGTCGCCGGTCGTCCCGCCATGGGCAAAACCTCTTTCGCGATGAACATCGCCGAACACGCGGCAATGTCTGCCAAAGGTGCCGTACTCGTGTTCTCCATGGAAATGCCCTCCGAGCAACTCATCATGCGGATGCTCGCCGGTCTTGGACGCATCGACTTCTCGCGCCTTCGCACCGGCAAACTCAAGGATGAAGACTGGTCGCGTTTCACCGCAGCGGTGGCCCAGCTCAAGGACAAGGAACTCTTCATCGACGACACACCGGCACTTACACCTAACGAGTTACGATCGCGCGCGCGACGAGTCGCGCGTATGTCAAAATACGGCATCGCCCTGATCGTTGTCGACTACCTGCAACTCATGCGCACCGCCCAAGAAGCAGAAAATCGCGTCAACGAAATCTCCGAGATCTCGCGCTCACTCAAATCCATCGCCAAAGAACTTCGCTGCCCGTTGATCGCCTTGTCACAGCTCAACCGCGGTCTTGAACAGCGTGCCGACAAGCGGCCCATGGCGTCTGACCTTCGTGAATCTGGTGCCATCGAACAGGATGCTGACCTTATTCTCTTCATCTATCGGGATGAGGTGTACAACGAAGCCTCTGCCGCTAAAGGCACGGCCGAGATCATCATCGGCAAACAACGTAACGGTCCTATTGGCACCGTGCGTCTCGCCTTCAACGGCGCGCTCACCAAGTTCGAGAATCTCGCCTCTGATATCTACAATAGCTATTCCTGATGGCCACAAAAAAAGCGAGAACGGCCTACGTCTGTTCCGATTGCGGGTCGGAGCACGCGAAGTGGCAAGGTCAGTGTGGGGATTGTGGTGCGTGGAATACCTTGTCACGGATATCTATCGGACCTGTCGCGGAAGCCGGACGTGGATATGCGGGTTCTCAGAGTGAGGTCAAGAAACTCTCTGAGGTCACTACCGAGGAGATTGCCCGCATTTCAACTGGGCTCGGTGAACTCGACCGTGTGCTGGGTGGAGGACTCGTTCCAGGTTCGATGATCATGATCGGGGGTGACCCCGGCGCGGGTAAGAGCACGTTGCTACTTCAAGTATCCACACTACTCGCGCAGCACCACCGAGTACTCTACGTCACCGGAGAGGAGTCCCTCACGCAACTCGCCATGCGAGCGCAGCGCCTCAAACTTCCCGTGGACGATCTTGTTGTGGCCTCAGAGACCATCGCCGAGACGATAGCCGCAGAGATCGAGCAACGTCGTCCTGAGCTTGTCATTCTGGATTCTATTCAGGTGATGCAGCTCGCAAGTGTTGAATCCACACCAGGTAGTGTCTCTCAGGTGCGTGAAACCGCCGCGTTCTTCACGCGCCTCGCCAAACGCACCGGCACCATCTTCATTCTCGTCGGCCACATCACCAAGGAAGGTAGTCTCGCGGGACCCAAGGTACTCGAGCACATGATCGATGCGTTTCTCATGCTCGATAGTCCCGCCGGAGCGCGTTATCGCACGCTGCGTAGTCACAAGAATCGGTTTGGCGCAGTGAATGAGCTTGGCATCTTTGCGATGACCGAGCTTGGCATGAAAGAAGTCGCAAACCCTTCTGCCATTTTTCTCCAACGAGGAGACTTCGATGCACCCGGCAGTGTCGCCACGGTGACGTGGGAGGGAACACGGCCTTTACTCGTTGAGATTCAGGCGCTCGTAGATGAGGTTCAGGGCGGTTACGGCAAACGAGTTGCAGTAGGTCTCGACCAGCAGCGTCTCGCGATGCACCTCGCTGTGTTGCACCGACACTGTGGTGTCGCACTTGCTGATCAGGATGTTTTCGTGAACGTCGTTGGCGGAGTCCGAATCAATGAGACAGGTGCCGACCTCGCAGCGCTGCTTGCGGTGCTGTCGTCAGTTCGCAATCGCCAACTTGCGCGTGACCTGATTGTGTTTGGTGAGCTCGGATTAACCGGTGAAGTGCGTCCGGTCATCAACGGACAAGAACGCCTGCGGGAAGCAGCCAAACACGGATTCAAAAAGGCCATCGTACCGTTCGGCAACAAGCCGAAGGAGGCGATCACTGGCATGTCGGTGCATGGCGTGAAGAACTTGTCAGCGGCTTTGGACGTGCTCGTTTCTCTCTAGCTAGTCAGATGAGAGGATCAAGCGGGTACCAACTCAGCGAGTTTTTTGAGGATATTCCCCGACATCCCAGTAGTTTGCTAAAGAGGTCTGAGCTTAAGGTGCCTATGGCGTTCCAGCCCAAGAAATCGCGTCAGTGTCTTTAAAGGGAAGGGGTGAACCCTGCGGTGTTGCACCTCTGCCATGGTTGCCCTGGTGTAGGCATCACGTATTTTCGAAAACGTCTAAGGAAAAAGTGAAAACGTTTGGTGCGTTAACTCTATTCGCTGCAGTTTTCATGGCTTTCATCTATTGCTGGCTTTTACCTGTTAGTCGGCTTAGTTGCAGACATCGACACAATCTCTGGTGAAGGTACTCACCCGAAGTTCAAGCTAAGGACCCCCGGCACCAGCTTGACTAGCGTCGGAGCGGGGATCTCTAGCTCGTTTCCACAAATTCGGAGTGAGGAGGAAGAGCTCGCTAACTTAGGAAGGCGATTCGTGCCGGAACTAATCAATTTTCGGATGCTCGTTAAAGAACTGGAGGATCAATTGGACGTTGGTTTTTTATTGATAAATATCTACGAAAGAATGGCGATCAGAGCACAAGGGTCGAAAAGAACGTCTGAACCGTTTGTGGTTTCGAATGAGCAGCAGTCGATAGAAGGGAATGGAAATCTCTTGCTCGCAGCGGCGAACTTGGATGGAGGACTGTCGGGTATGTTCTAGAGCAGTGCGGTTGAAATTTCTCCATCCCGGAAGGATTCGTATTTCAACAAAATCATTTAGAAAGCGTCGCACTGTACGCAGGAATCGTTTGTAGTGCCCAGGTCAACAGTGTGTTGACAGTGATTGGTTATAAGTCTGAACCTCTAGGTGTACAGCGAATACACAACAAGTGCGTTTTTGCGAACTCCGAGTGCGAAAACCCTATGAGCTATCAGCTGGTTCGATAGATGGAACTAGTCGAAGCCAAAAGAGTTAGCGAAGATGATTTTTTTTCGTTGACTATGAGCAACTTCCTGCTTCCAAAAAATCTAGGGCAGGTTCGAATTGACTTATACGCTCGCTTTCGAACTTCGAATTAGATTCGCGGGTCGAGCATGGATTGCGACTCAATATTCGAGAATGGAATTCAATGAACTTAGGCGGGTTACCACGACTATTGGACGTTGGAGATATTTGAGCCTATTGAAGACGAACCGTGGGTGTCGTGTTGAATGTGTCGGCTTCTGAAAATAGTCCAATCAACTCATGAGCGTAAGCCAATGATGTCATGGTGCGACCAGATAACTTCCGTGGAATGCCCCATGAAGCGTTGTTGTCGTCGGAGACGATGGCTCGATACAAATCCGCGTCGATGGTATCCGCATCGGAGAGTGCCTTCACAACCATCAGTCGCTACTTATTCGCTAGTACGGGGTAGTCGATGGAGTCGGCGAGAAAAAACATGATTCCTCGTGGAGAGCGTGAATCGATCGCGTGGTGTGATTCAGTAGAGTGGCCGATGGTGAGCGTCAGCGCGCCTTTTAATTGCTGATTGTCTCCGTCGCAAGGGTCCGCGTGTACGGCAGGATTTAGGCTCAGTGCCCATCGCTCTTCGTACTCAAAAACGGAAACTGCGGAGGCGCCTTCCTGGCACACAACAGCACCTCCGGCCACCAGAGCGGCGACCTGCTTGGCGTTTTCTTCATAGTTGACGCGATGTAAAGTAGGTTGTTCAAAGAAATCGCGCGTCCTGTACATTTGAACACCTGACAGGTCGCAGTTGGGGTCATTGCAGAGGTGTTGTTTCAAAGCGGCCAGCATTAATGCCGGTTCACGCTCTGCGCGCTTCTGCGGACGCTTAGGCTTTTTGGGTTTCGGATAGCTAGGCCGGTTCAAATATCTAACGCCGTCTAGATCCAGACTGTTTATGGATAGCAGTAGCACAAGCTCGGTCGGCCATCCTTGATTCAGATACCAAGCAAGCACTTTAGGATCTATTGGGCTGTGAAATCCGGTCATAAACTTGCGCCCGTCGAGGGGTTGCAAGTCGATTGTAGGATTTCGCGAGACGGTCTCTCCGATTTTTGAAGACTCTGAGTCGTTGTTCGCCTTTAAGCTTGCACTCGCTTCTAGCGAAGCGCTCACCGCCAGATTCGTAGTGAACTTGTTCACACGCACCAGAACTGGATAGGTTCTATCTCTGAGTCGCAACAAGTTATACAGAAGAGTTCGTTCGGACGTTAGCGCCATTGCCCTGTTCAGCTCCACGTTGTCCTGAACCACTATCGAACCGTTATAAGCGGCGCATCCCGAAAAACAGACCAGGACGCAAACTGTCAGAATTCGGAAAATCACCGGCTGTATCTCCCTTAGCGAACGTCGAATCTTTCTTTAGAACGATCTCGGAACTCTCCTACTAAACTTCGCCACGACCGGGGTTATGCGATAGTAAAGATATCGGCACCTCGAAGTGCAGCCACGGCTCAGTATGGAGAAAGACCTTAGCTTCGATGAATCGGCTTGTACCTCACCCGCGTCGGCTCCGCATCCCCCAACCGCTTCTTCCGATCCGCCTCATACTCCGAGTAATTCCCCGCAAACCACTCCACATGACTATCACCTTCAAACGCAATCATGTGAGTCGCAACACGATCCAGAAACCATCGATCGTGCGAGATAATTAACACAGTCCCCGGGAAGTTCAGCAGTGCTTCTTCAAGTGCTCTAAGCGTTTCGACATCAAGGTCGTTTGTAGGTTCGTCGAGGAGAAGTACGTTCGCCCCTCTACGCAACAGTTTGGCTAGATGTACACGGTTGCGTTCTCCACCTGACAGTTGCCCGACAAACTTCTGCTGATCGCCGCCCTTGAAGTTGAAGCGCCCACAGTACGATCGCGTCTGAATCTCGTAGTTGCCGACACGCAGGATGTCCTGGCTGTCGGAAATTTCCTGCCACACAGTGTTCTTGTCGTTGAGGCTGTCGCGGCTCTGATCCACATAGGCGAGGTCCACGGTGTCGCCGAGCGTGATGGTGCCGGAGTCTGGTTGCTCTTGGCCGGTGAGCATCTTGAAGAACGTCGACTTGCCCGCGCCGTTGCCTCCGATGATGCCAACGATGGCGCCACGGGGGATGGAGCATGTGAAGTCGTCAATCAGCAGCCGATCACCAAAGCCTTTGCTCAGGTGTTCAATCTCGATGACCTTTTCGCCAAGTCGTTCACCCGGCGGAATGTAGAGTTCACTGGTCTCATTCCGTTCCTGCACCTCTTTCGACATGAGCTCATCAAAGCGTGCGAGTCGCGCCTTGCTCTTGGCCTGGCGGGCTTTCGGATTAGAGCGCACCCATTCGAGTTCGCTCTTGATGGTTCGCTGACGAGCCTTTTCAGAGGACGCTTCTTGTTGGAGCCGTGCGTCTTTTTGTTCGAGCCAGTTCGTGTAGTTGCCTTCAAACGGAATGCCGCGACCGCGGTCGAGTTCAAGAATCCATCCAGCCACGTTGTCGAGGAATTAGAGATCGTGGGTTACAGCGACGACGGTCCCTGCGAACTGTCCAAGGAACTGTTCAAGCCACGCGACAGACTCTGCATCGAGGTGGTTGGTGGGTTCGTCGATAAGCAGCATGTCGGGGTTCGACAGCAGCAGCTTGCAAAGGGCAACGCGGCGACGC
>SYFY01000095.1 GCA_005799745.1 Gammaproteobacteria bacterium | reverse complement strand
GGTGGTCTGGTAGTGCCAAACGTAACTGCCGTCATCTGCGTTGAGTGCAACGATGGATGACAGAAACAGGTTGTCACCACCACCGGGGCTGCGGATGTAACGGTTCCATGGAGACCCATTGCCCACGCCGATGTAGAGCTGGTTGAGCTCCGGGTCATAGGACATCGAATCCCATACAGTGCCGCCACCGCCGACTTTCCACCATTCGCTGCCGCGCCATGTACCCGCAGCCATTTCCATCGCCTTGTTTTCAAATGGCAGAGACGGATCACCGGGTACTGTATAGAAACGCCAGGCTTGGGAGCCGTCTTCGGCGTTGTATGCCGTAACGTATCCACGCACACCGTATTCAGCGCCACCGTTACCGATGATGACCTTGTCTTTCACGACGCGGGGTGCGCCGGTGATGGTGTAAGGCTTGTCCTTCTCGACGGTAACGATATCCCAGAGGGGCTTGCCGGTGGCTGCGTCGAGGGCAATGAGTCGTCCGTCGATGGTGCCGACGAAGATCTTGCCTTTCCACGCAGCGACACCGCGGTTCACGACGTCGCAACAAGCAAATTTGCCCCACTCACGGGGTACCATCGGGTCGTACGACCAAAGCAGTTCACCGGTCTTGGCGTTATGTGCCCACACGACCGACCACGAACCGGAGGTGTACATCACACCGTCGACCACCAGGGGCGTGGCTTCCAGACCACGTGTTGTATCGGTATTGAAGTACCAGGCGAGACCGAGATCTTTGACGTTGTCGCGGTTGATCTGTTCAAGGGGGCTGTAACGTTGCTCATCATACGTGCGACCGTTTGTTAGCCAGTTCCCCGGCTCTTTGTCGGCGTTGATAATCCGCTCAGCAGTAACGTTGGCCGAATTGTTAGCGGTCGAAGCCACCGCGCCGGTGTCCGCAGGTGCCGCTGCTTCCGGTTCGGCCGGTTGCTCCTGTGAACAGGCCCCGAGCCCTACTGCTGTGAAAGCCAGTGTGAAGGCGAGCACAAAAGTGCGCACAGACATGAAACTTCCCCTCAATTGGTGTGACGCGTGTGGGAGTTTACCAGTGTGCACTGGACCGGTGTCGCCTGGTGATGCACATCATGTTGGTGAGCGCTGTTGACCGGCACAATGACAAGGCAGCCGGACCGATGCATGCACTCTCTAGAAACTATTCCCAAAGGACCGTCCCGATTTGAAATCTGCACCAGCAGTCTGGTGTTGTTTCTCGCGCTGGGCGTTTTCTGTCTACTACTGGAGCGCGAGGGTGTCGAGCCCGAAATTCGCAGCCGTGCGACCGAAGCGCTAAAAAGCGCCCCTCTGCAGTGGTATGCGATAGATGTCGATGGTCAGGAGATTCGAATCTCAGGTGTCGTCAACACGCCCGCAGATGCGGGTGTGATCAGTCAGCGTATCGGCAGCATTGAGGGAGCGATCTTGGGTGAACTGGCCGTCGAGTCGGTCACCGACTCCGGATTGTGCCAAGGTCGCCTCGATGTGTTTGCGCAAAAAACTCAAATTGCCTTTTTGCCAGGAAGTGCGGAACTAGAAGCTGGAAGCGAAGCCGGTATTTCGCGCATGGCGGCGGTTATTCGGCACTGCGCGCCCCGGATAGAAGTCGGCGTGCACACGAGCGCCCGGGGTGATACGTCTTTGAATCAGCAGTTGAGTGAACGGCGAGCAGCGATCCTTGTTCGTGGGTTGGTGCGTGCAGGCGTAGTTGCTGACCAACTTATCGCTCGTGGGTATGGTGAGACGCAGCCGATGGTTGATGAAACGTCAGGATCTGCTGAGGTTGCGAACGACCGCGTGTCCTTCCGGGTTAGAGGTAAGGCGGTATGACCTGGCTCGTACTGCGGATCTTTGGCTATCTGCTGGTCGCGGGACTGATCGGTGTGATTGCCGGCTGGTTGTTAGCCAAGGTCACGCGTCGGGAGCGCTGGGAGTCAGGTGTACACCAGGCTCGGGCGGAACCGTTTGATTTGCGCAACCAGCTCGAGCGTCAGGCCGGTCAAATCGAAGCGCTTCGTGAGCGCCTCGCGCTGCAAGCCCAAGAGCAGGCTCCGCGAAACGAGGAAGTTTTGAGCTCGAGCGACCTGCAGGAATCAACGGCAGCCTTCGAAGAAGGTCTGATTGAAATGCGCACGCAGCTGATGGCGAGCGGCGACCTGATTCGGGCGCTTCATCAAGAGATTGTGCGGCTACGATCGTCAGCAGAAGAAACGGCTGCCGCACAGGCGCCTTCCGCCACACTGGAACTGACCGTGAAGGACCTCGAAGGCCGGCTCGTGCGAAAAATGGCCGAACTTGACCGGCTCCAGCGGGCGCTTACCAGTGAAGAAAAGAAAGTCCGTGATCTTGAACGCGAGCGCGAGCTGCAGAACAAGTCTTTGCTGGTACTGAATCAACAACTCGAGATGGAGCGCAAGCCCCAACGCGCCGCGCGGTGATCGATCTTTCAATCACTGAGGCCCCCAGCGCGCTGGGGGCGATCGATCAGCGGTGCTGTTGCAGATGCGCCCAGCCATCCGCTTCGTCGATGATCTCATCGAAGAGTTTGCGCGCTTCCGCTCTCACATCGCCCCCCTGAATCTGGGTGCTTCGTGAGCTCAAACCTGGGATTCGGGCGATCATGGTGGTGCCGGAAACCGAGTAGATTCCCGGGTATTTCTTGCCGTTACGTTCGATCGGCATCTGGGTGGGTGGGACGATCATCGGTTACTCCCGCACATTCAAGATTTGGCAACATCCGGTTCAGTAATTTCAGTGGTTGCCGCCCTATCACTCAGGTTCAGGCGCTCCGTCTCGGGCTTCAACTCCCCAGACCATTCCCGGATCAGCGTGCTCCGGAATCCGGCCAGCACAATCACGAGAAAATAGATCAGGCAACCAACGGTCAGGGCAAATCCTGCACCACCCCATTCCGTCAGTCCACCCAGGAATAGACCGCCGAGCGGAATCAGGCTGTAACCGATGGCGTGAAAGCCCATGACGCGACCTCGAAGGGCATCTGGAACGTTCAGCTGCATGACGCCCATGGAGGTGACCATGAACACCGAAGCGAAGAGCTGTGCCAGAAAGGTCAGCACCAGCGCCGGAATGAAAAGCGCGGCCATTGCCGCCCAACCGAATAGGCCGGCACTGAATGCGGTCAGCAACGCCGTCATCAACATGACCTGGCCGAGCCGGGGATGGTGCTGGAAGTTGCTGGCGATGATGGTTCCAACCACTGAGGCGAGACCACCCGTTGCAACCAGATAACCATAGACCCGTTCATCACCACCAATGGCATCCGCGAAGATTGGCATGATTTGCGAATAAGCGCTGACGAAGAACATGCCGGCAAAGGTCATGGCGAGCAGTGCGATGAAGAGGGGGCTGTGGCGAATAAAACTCAAGCCCGCAAGCAATTGGCGGAGCGGTCCTTCGACTGTCATGGCATGCACGTGGACATGGATACCCGTCATGACCAGGTACATCACAAAAAAGCCCACGGCGCCTGCAGCGAACAACATCCAGGTATCACCGATCGCAATGACGATGCCGCCGACGGCGGGCAATGCCATTCGAGTCGCTTGCCAGATGAATGCATTCAAAGCGACGGCATTCATCAGGTGTTCTCGTCCCACGAGATGCGGATAAATGGCGACCCGCACCGGCCAGTCGATACCGGTGATCAGGCTCACGACACCCGCAATGGCGAGTACCTGCCACAAGGTGATCGTTTCGCGCCAATCCAGATATGCGAGCAAGGCGAGCATCACTGCAGTGAGTACGGAGGTGGTCATCATGATGATGCGCTTGTCGAAACGATCCGCGATGACACCACCGATCAACGTCACGATGATGTTGGGTAGTGCCACGGCAGCACCGAGCAAGCCGAGATTCCACGCCGAACCTGTCAGCTCGAAAACGAGCCAACCTTGTCCCAGCGTCACCACCTGCGATCCACCGACCGAGGCAAACGACGCCAGCCAGTAGCGCAGGTAGGGTGGATAAGTGAGCGCGGGCAGGCGCTCTGCAATCAGGTGTCGCATGGTGGCTTGTATAGTAAGCCGATCATCGAGAGAAGTGTTTCAAATGGGTCTGCGTTGGATGGTCGTGTGCTTGTTGCTGTTACCGCTTGGCGTGCGCGGCGAAAACCCCATCGTTGTGATGATCTCGATGGATGGGTTGCGTCACGACTGGCCAGCAATGCAAGGTCTTCCCGCGTTTGAGCGAATGCGCAAAGAAGGCGGGAAAGCGTCACGACTGACTCCGGTCTACCCCTCTAACACGTTCCCAGGCCATGTTTCACTCGCGACCGGTACCTATCCTGATGTACACGGCATCGTCGACAACCACTTCATGGATGCTGTGCGCGGCCGATATGCGATGTCCGGTGATGGCGGTTGGTTACTCGCTGAACCGCTGTGGATTGCCGCTGAGCGGCAAGGTCTGAAAGCGGCCACGTATTTTTGGGTAGGCTCGGAAACGGACTGGCGCGGCCAGGCACACAGCTATCGCATGGCACCCTTTGATGGTCGTCGCCCTGAAAGCACCAAGGTTCAACAGATTCTTGAGTGGCTGAGATTGCCTGAAGAGAAACGACCCGCATTGGTCATGGCGTATTTCGCAGGTGCGGATCATGTTGCGCACAATCGTGGACCGAATAGCGCTGCCGTATTCGATCAGTTGGTCACGCAGGATCAAGCACTCGGCGAGTTACTCGCGGGAATTGATGAACTGAATCTCTGGCCGCGACTCACGCTCCTGGTGGTGAGTGATCATGGCATGACGGCGATGGGCGACTTCATCGACTTACAAACACCGCTCGATGAAGCAGGGGTTGAGGCGACGCTTACGGGAGTGGTCACCGTTCACGTTCATCTTGCCAAGGCTGACGACGTACAAAAGGCGCGCGCCGCGCTCGCACGCGTCATTGGTGTGAAGGTGTTATCTGCGGATGAAGCGAAAGGACTACGCATGGCGCCATCTGAACGGATGGGCGACCTCATTGTGACTACGGAGCCGCCAAACATTCTCACTCGCCCAGAAGGTTTTGATGGAATGTTGATGGGGTTCCTTCGGTTCTTTGGTTGGGACTTTGGCGGGCATGGCTATGACCCGGCCTTACCCGACATGGGCGCGGCGTTTCTGGCGATGGGACGTGGTGTCTCACCCGACGCTGACTATGGTGTGGTTCATCAGGTCGATGTGGCACCCACCATCGCGAAGTTGCTTGGCATCAAGGCGCCGCAGTCATCGGAAGGAACGCCCATCAAAGAATTTACTGCACCCTGAGCACAGTGTTGGTTCACGCTGCCATATGCTGCCTTTTGATTTGCCAGAGCTTGGTGCGGAAAATCAGAAACAAGGTGATGAGCAGTACACCCGTCACAGGTACCCACACCGCTTCGCGTGGTCCAAACAGATCGACACAAGTCCCGAGCATCACACTACCGAAAGGCATACCCCCCATCATGCCGAGTGAAAAGACCGACAGAAGGCGCGCGCGGTGGGACTCCGGTGCGGCTTCCTGCACGATCGAGCGCGACATCGTCATGCCCATGCCACCACATACGCCCCAGAGATAGATCACGAAATAAAACACCGGCTCGGAGAGCGGCTGCGTCAGGATGGACAGTGTGGATAAACTGACCAGACTGCCCACCAGCAACGCTCGCCCTGACCGTTCGATTCCGCCGCGACGCATCAACCAGAAAATCGTGGTGCTGCTTCCGAGCATGTTGGCGGCGAAGGCAAAGGCGATCTCTTTCGAACTGCCGCCATAGAGGTCACGAATCATCAGCGGCAGGACGACGATGTAACTGCCGGCAAAGAAAAGCCCAGTGGAGAAGGCGTGAATCACCGCTGGTCGAATCGCTTCAGATTGCCACGCCATCTTCAGGCCTTCGGCAATATCTCGCAATGGATGTTGTGGGGGTGGTCGTGTACCCGTCAGTGGCTGGAGCGGGATGCGGCGTGTCGCCAGCATTGCGCACATCATGGTAAAGCTCTGCAAACAAAGCACGACCGTAATGCCTGTTCTTGACGCCATTGCGCCGATGGCGAAACCGATGATCTGGATAGAGAACTGGACGCCGATTACAAGAATGACCACACGCTGGATTTCGCGGCCCGCGATGCGATTGAGCAAGGCATCACGAGCCGGTTGGGCAAAGGCGCCCAGGGTTCCGCCAAACACTGCCCAGGCGATGAGCACGGTATAAGAGAGAAGGTCGTTCCAGTGCAGTACGGCGATGATAAGGGGCGGCGCCATCATGACGGTCTGGAGCAACACCAAGAGGCGTTTCTGATCCACACGATCGCCGACCACGCCGCCAAAAAGCAAAAGCAACAACATCGGAATCTGCCCGGCCATCTGCGCGAGTCCGACCCGCGTCGCGGACTCGTGAAGCACCACGGCGACAAGATAGGGAAATAGCACCATCTGGATCCCGCCCGGAATCAGAAAGAGCGCCGAGCTGGTGAGGTACCAGCGCAGTCCGGACGTCATCGAAGGCTTCACCCAAAGAACCTCTGATTAATGTCTATTTTCGCCATAGCTTCGTTAGTCGTCGCTCCGAAAAATTGCGGATCTACTGCATATCCGCAATTTTCCTCCGCTCCTCCAGCCTCTCTCTGACGAAAATATCCGATTAATCAGAGGTTCTTTCAGTTCATGCACAATGTGGGGATGGTGACCTATCGCGGCGTGATCTACCAGACAACCTATCGCATCGAGCGCGGCGCGCCGGTGGTGCAGTGTTTTGGGCGTCTGGAATCCGGCGAGTCCTTTCTGCTGCGCGACACCCGTGAGCGTCCTCACTTCTTTGCGGATGCGCGATCCATCGAACGCATCAACGCCGTCACCGCGAGCGAGGCATCTGATTTCGTCGATATGCAAGGTGAGCAGGTCGTGCGCATCGATGCACCCACACCACCCGA
The DNA here is from genome assembly GCA_005799745.1 of Gammaproteobacteria bacterium. GTDB lineage: Bacteria > Pseudomonadota > Gammaproteobacteria > Pseudomonadales > Azotimanducaceae > SYFY01. The sequence continues at coordinate 31,007 of SYFY01000095.1, read as the reverse complement.
TGTTCCAGCGATTCGTGATCGACTGCATTCCATCGGTGTTCGTACCTTTGAGGCGGATTTGCGATTTGCGATGAGATATCTCATTGATCGTGGCATCCGCTCGGGCATTTCTATTCAAGGCGAACCGCTTCCTGGAGATGGAGTTCGTTTGGTTTTCCAGGACGTTGATGTCGAACCAGCTGATGTTCGCGTGCTACCACGACTCCTCGCTTTTGATATCGAAACCACTCCGCGTGCTGATCGTCTGCTCGCCATTTCGATCTTTGGTCTCGGTGTCGATGAAGTCGCCATCGCCGATGGATCAGGTCGTCCGATGCCACCCCAAGCGATTGCGATGCGAGACGAACGTGCGGTGCTCACGTGGTTCAGCGAGCGGTTACGGTCACTCGATGTTGATGTGCTGTCAGGCTGGAACGTGATCGATTTCGACCTGGCAACACTTGCTGCCATCGCCAAGCGACTCAACATGCCGCTGTATCTCGGCCGTGATCGTTCATCGATGAAGCTTCGTGCGGCAGAAGGTTATTTCGGCAGCGGTACCGCGAGCATCAGTGGACGTGTAGTGCTCGATGGCATTGACCTTCTGCGTGGTGCGTTTGTACGCATGGATGACTACTCCCTCGATGCGGTCGCTCGCAGTGTCCTCGGTGAAGGCAAAACCCTCGAAGGTGATAAGCAAGATCGCGCGGGCGAGATTCTTCGCAACTACCGGCAAGACCTCGAGGCCTTTGCGCGATACGCGCGAACCGATGCGCGTCTTGCATTGCAGATCGTTGAGAGACTCAATCTCGTGGAGCTCGCCTTCGCGCGCTCCCGGCTTACCGGCATGATGCCGGACCGAGTTGCAGCGAGCATTGCGTCGTTTGACGCGGTGTATCTCGAAGCCCTGCATCGTCGTCGTATCGTTGCGCCAACCGTTCGTTTCGACGATACGCGGGAGTCGGTTGCTCAAGCGGGCGGTCAGGTGTTTGAGCCGATCCCCGGCTTGCATGATTTGGTGTGGGTGTTCGACTACAAGAGTCTGTATCCAAGCATCATGCGAACGTGGGGTGTCGATCCGCTACAACATGCGCGCGCACGGGATCTTCCCCGTGAGCGCGTGGCGGAGCTTGTTAACGGAGCACGGTTCGCCCGCGCTACTGACGAGGAACCTGCGATCCTGCCCGCGTTTCTGGATGTGCTCTTTCCAGCCCGAGAAGCAGCGAAGCGAGCCAGTGATGGGATCGCTTCACAGGCCATCAAGATTCTGATGAACAGTTTCTACGGCGTGCTGGGCACACCCGCGTGTCGTTTCTTCAGCCCCGAAATCGCCAATGCGATTACAGGTCAGGGCCGTTATCTGCTCGGTTGGTCTCGCGATTGGTTTGAAGTCAAAGGTTTCCGCGTGCTTTATGGCGATACCGATTCGCTCTTCGTTCAAACCGGAATGCACGATGCGAAAGTCGCGGAGAGGTGTGGTCACGATCTCATCGCCGCGATCAATGCCGATCTTGCGGCTCACGTGAAAGAAGGTTGGGCGGTAGAAAGTCGCCTCGAACTCGAATACGACAAGCTGTATCAGAAGCTTTTTCTGGCTTCAGTGCGACATGGTTCAGGTGGTGCACGCAAACGTTATGCAGGCATTCGTGTGGATAGCGATACGCCAGAGTTCACCGGCATGGAGGTGGTGCGACGCGACTGGACCGAACTTTCCAAGATGGTGCAGCGTGAACTCTACAAAAGGCTGTTCACTGGCGAGCCGGTGGATGCGTGGCTCTCTGGGGTCATCGCTGACCTTCGACGAGGAGCGCTGAATGACCTTCTCATCTATAGAAAAGGACTGCGCAAGGGTGTGGATGGCTACACCAAGGCGACACCACCGCATGTTGTCGCGGCGCGAAAATCGAAGACCAAGCTCGGCAACGTGATCAGCTACGTGATGACCACAGCAGGACCGGAGCCCATCGATGTGATCACCTCGCCTTATGATCTGGAACACTATGTTGAGCGGCAGGTGCGTCCTGTCGCAGAACCGGTGTTGTCGGCACTCGGTTTGGATTTCGCGCGAGTGGTTGGAGATGACCGTCAACTAGGCTTGTTCTAGCGTCATCTGTTTTTTACCGAAGAACAGCACGCCCAAACTGACCACGACAAGACTGACCACGAGTCCTGCAATGGCCACTGCGGCTTGCGACAACACCACCGACGCGACCAATCCGGAGCCGATCATTCGGGCCGCTTCAAAGGGAAAAGCGTAACGTTTGCCTTCAAGCAGCCAGCCAAGAGAACAGAAACCTGCCAGGCAAAGCCCAGCCAGGAGGTACAGCTCTAGCGGGGAGATTGCGTGTTGAAATCCCAGGACCACAAACGTGGCGATCACCATCAACCAAAAGTGCACGAAGGTGTAACGCTTCACCAGGAGCGTAACTTCGGGATCGAACTTCGGGGCTTGCCAGTCATGGGGTTCTTGGTCCGTGCCTTCCGGCTTGAATCCAGGTCCCTTGAACCACAACAGCATTTTATCTTTCCAATGGGTGGCCGCCGCCATGTCCTTGAAGCCTTGCAGATACACGTGCACGTTCGCCCACACCGGGTTAAAGCTGTTGAGCTGTTCGGTGATGCCATACACACAAGGTTCATTCTCTCGTTCATCTTCGAACGTGCCAAAGAGGCGATCCCAGAGAATGAATACACCGCCGTAGTTGCGATCGATGTAACAGGGGTTCTTGGCGTGGTGCACGCGGTGGTTGGAGGGCGTTACGAGGATGTACTCCAGAAAGCCGATTCGCCGCACGTGTTCGGTGTGCACCCAGAACTGATAGATCAGATTGAGGCTGCCGACGGCGATCAACATCTCCGCCGGAAAACCGATCAGGTAGAGCGGTACATAGAAGATCGCGTTGAGATACCCGGTGCTGGTTTGCCGAAGCGCAGTCGATAGATTGAACTCTTCACTCTGATGGTGCGCGACATGGGCCGCCCACAAGATGCGCCACTCATGGCCGTAGCGATGCGAGAAGTAATAACAAAGGTCATAGAGGATGAAAGCCGCAATCCAGGCGAGCGCGCTTTCCGTAGAGATGATGAGCAGCGTTCGCCCATCAATCAGCCACTCGAACAGGAAGGCCGTGAGGCCAAGGCGCACGACACCCATCAATCGCGACACCGTGCCCATGGTCAGGCTCGACACTGTGTCGTTCAAGCGGTACGGGTACCGGCCTGTCATGCGGGCATAGACAAACTCCACGAGGATCGCGAGGATGAAAAACGGGATGGCATAGGGGACGAAATTCATGGCTGAGCCACTGGGGCGCGCCTTTCTCTGGATCGTGGTGGCTTATCTTGCCGCGCTGGCCGCGGCAGTGCCATGTGTCTTGTGGGCGAGAGAGGCTGGGTATTCGCCGCTATGGGCGGCTGCACTCGCTGACGTTGCTGCGACGGTCGTGATCTATGTTTTCGGACTCGTGTTTCGTAATGCGAGTTTTTATGACGCCTACTGGAGCGTCATCCCGCCATTCGTTGCTGCCTATCTGATGTGGACAGCAGGTGGTATTGATGCGCGTGGGGTCATTGCCTTCCTGATCCTCATGTACTGGGCCATTCGTCTCACGGCCAATTGGGCGCGGGGTTGGGAAGGTCTCGGCCATGAAGATTGGCGCTACATCGATCTACGCAACCAGACAGGCATCTTCTACCAGGCTGTGAACTTTCTCGGCATCCACTTGTTCCCTACGGTACTGGTTTTTGTGGGCTGTCTACCTTTTATCGCGATGGGCGCGAGTGATGCGCCCATGGGATTCCTCGATGCGCTCGCCACATTGATCGGCATAGGCGCGGTAAGTCTTGAGTGGAAAGCGGATGAAGAGCTGCGCGCCTTCCGGCGTACTTCTTCGGGGCAGGGTAAGGTGCTCGACTCCGGCGTGTGGCGATGGAGTCGCCACCCGAACTATTGCGGCGAAATGGGCTTCTGGTTGTCCATGGGCCTCTTTGGTTTCGCGGCGTCAGGCGAGCTGTGGACGCTGAGCGGTTTTGCTCTGACGGTGATTCTATTTGTTGGGATCACCATCCCGATGATCGAGAAGCGACAAGCGGCGAATAAACCGGCGTACCGGGATTACCAGCAATCGACGGCGATGGTGTTGCCGAGATTCTGGAAATGAAGTGTCAGTGGCTCGTGACAGTTGTGGTCCTGTGGTTCGCTGTGGTCGAGGCAGCTGTGTGCCCGCTTGTTATCGCGCACCGCGGTGCGAGTGGTGATCGCCCGGAACATACGCTTGAAGCCTACGCACTCGCCATCGATCAAGGCGCAGATTTCATTGAGCCTGATCTTGTTCCCACGAAAGACGGTGTACTCATCGCGCGGCATGAGAGCGCGCTGGCCATTGTTGCGCTCGATGAAAGCGGCAAGATCCTCCGCGAGAGTAGTCAGCCCACGCTGATTGAAGCGACGACCAACGTTGCTACGAAGGCGGAATTCACTGATCGGCTGACGGTGAAGATCATCGACGGAAAGCGCATCGGTGGTTGGTTCAGTGAAGATTTCACCTTGGCAGAAATCCAAACACTTCGTGCTCGCGAACGACTTCCAGCGCTGCGCACGGCGAACACCGCGTTTGATGATCAGTTCCGTGTTCCAACGTTCGGCGATGTGCTCAAGCTCGCATTATCGAGAGGTGTCGGTGTTTATCCAGAGCTCAAGCACTACACCTACTTCATGAATGAAGCGATTGATGTGAATGGTCTCGCCGTTCGTCACGATACGGTCAACCTGTTGCTGCGTGATCTTTCCCGCGCGCAGTTTCATGACCCATCGAAGCTCTTCATTCAATCGTTTGAAGTGGAGCCTTTGAAACGATTGCGTGGTATTGCGACAGCTGGTGATTCCGCCGCGTTTCCTTTGGTGCAGCTCACAGGACCTCCGACCACACAACCCTATGATGTGGTAGCGCAGCGCGGATCGACCACTTACGGTGAACTGCTGTCGAACCCGGCCGCGTTGAAGTTGAGTCACGCTGACGCAGTTGGACCGGCTTATCAGGCGTTGCTTGCCGATCCAGGGATGGTCAAAAGTCTGCATGCTGCAGGGCTGAAAGTGCATCCTTTTACTGTGCGAATGGAGACGCAGTTCTTGCCAAAGGATGAAACGTTTGAGTCCTTGTTGCGCCGTTTGATGGCACTCAAGGTCGATGGCCTCTTCACGGACCACCCGGCCGCTGCGAAGGCAGAACTACGCGACTGTTCGACCGTCGATTAAGCCCGTCGTATGCTCCTGCAGAATCATATGGGGAAACAGAAATGCGTGACTTCGCTGGCAAAACCGCTGTCGTAACGGGTGGTGCGAGCGGTATTGGTTATGCCCTTGCGGAACGGTTCGCTGCAGCCCGCATGAACGTGGTGCTTGCCGATATCCAACAAGACGCGCTCAACCGAGCTGTCGAGAAGCTTGAATCCTCACAAACGCACGTGATCGGTGTGCTCGCCGACACCATGCAGAAGGCCTCGGTGCAGGCGCTCGCAGAGCAATCTATCGCTGCGTTCGGCAAGATCCATATTTTGTGCAACAACGCTGGCGTCGCTTCAACGCGTAATGCGAGGGGCACCGCGATATGGGAAGTGCCCGATGAAGACTGGCGATGGGTGCTCGGCGTCAACCTGCACGGTGTAGTGCATGGTCTGCAGGCATTCGTTCCCCACATGCTTGCCCACGGTGAAGAAGGTCATATCGTCAACACTGCGTCACTCGCCGGTTTGTTGTCCGGTGGTGGGACCTACGGTGTCTCCAAACACGGTGTAGTCTCCCTCACCGAAACCCTGTGCAATGACCTCAAACAAAGGGGTGCAAAGATTGGTGCTTCCGTGCTCTGCCCGGGAATGGTCAGCACCAACATCATGGATGCGGAGCGCAATCGTCCGGATGATCTGAAATACGAAGGAGGATCGTTACCGGAAGCTGTGCGAACCGCCATGGCCGCAGCACTCGCAGGTGGCAAGGCGCCGGCAGAGATTGCCGAGATCGTGTTTCGCTCCATCGAAGAGAACAACCTCTACATCCTGCCGCACCCGGCCTGGGACGACTTCCTCAAGCGCCGATTCGAAGCGGTTCTGGCGCGCAAGGGGCCGGCGTTTTTCGATCCTGCCGAGATGATGCAGCGGCGTGCGAAAGGCGAGGTGTTTTAGTTCGGGGTGGTCAATTCACAAACCCGCGGTCGATGTTTCGTACCGTGGGCATGCGCGTCCACAACAGAGCGGTAATGATCACCAGCACCAGGCCGCTTACAGCCAGTCCCGCCTGAACACCCCATTGTTCGGCAACCCAACTCACGGGTAAGAGGCCTAGCGGCATCAGTCCGTGCGACATGAGATCGATGCTCATCACCCGCCCGCGCATCGCCTGATCAACCTGCAATTGAACAAGGCTGCGGTTCATCGACATGTTGATGGCACTCACGAGTCCAAGTGTCGCAATGGCAGCCATCGACCAGACGAGTGAGGTGGTCAGCGCGAAGGCAACGAGTGACGCACCCCACGCGACTTCCGTCGCAAAGATCCAAACACCTTTATTTCGAAGCCCACCCAGTCGTGCGAGCAACAACGAACCGATGATGGCGCCTGCACCCATTCCCGTCATGAGCGTTCCGAGGGTATCGGGCCCACCCTTGAGAATGTCCATGTTGAATGCGGGCAAAAGGCTGTTGATGGTCAGGCCAAACAGAAACGGCATGATGGACAGCAAAATCAAGCCACCGACGATGGGAGAGTCCAGCACATAACGCATCGCGTTTTGAACATCACGCATGGCGGAGACGCCACTGACCGGACCAGGCATGCCATCGTGGTGAATTCCGAATGTGCTGAATGCGGCAACGAAATAGAGTACGGATAACACCACGTAGACCATGCCGACACCATACTCGCTCGACGTATCACCTCCAGCGAGTAAGGCGATCATGTAACCGGCGAGTGCGGGTCCCAAAATTCGCGAGAGATTCCACGCTGCGGTGTTAAACGCCATGGCGTTAAACATCAACGCTTCACCGACAAGCTCCGGAATGAACGCGGTGCGCGCGGGAATCGACAGCGCCAACAAGGTTCCGTTAACGAACCCCACCCACAGGAAATCAAAGAACGTCACGTGACCGAGAATGACGATGGCCGCCATGAACAACGTACTGATGCCGTTGAAGAACTGACACCAGAAGAGAATAGGCTTCTTCTTGAAACGATCACCAAGCACACCACCGAGGAGCGAGAAGACCACTTGCGGCAACATGAAGGCGAGGGTGACCCAGGCGAGGTTCATCTTCGACACGGTCATCTCGTAGACGAGCCAGCCCTGCGCCACGAGTTGCATGTTGAGTGCAAAGGCTGACGCCAACATGCCCGTCCATAGATAGGCATAGTCACGAACCTTGAGGGACGCGAAGGTCGAGGTATCCGTCATCTGTCTATCGTTCATCTATCAATCATCCAGGCCAGCGGGTGATTTGCGCAGGCGCTTGAGCACGCCTTCCTTCTTCTTGGTATTGAGTCTTTCTTTTACCGACGAGAGCGAAGGTCTTGTAGCAATGCGTTTACGTGGCACATACCGTGCGCGGATGATGAGCTCCATCAATCGTTCAAGCGCCAGTTCTCGATTGCGAGACTGAGAACGCGCGGTATCGACGAAGAACACGACGCGACCATCGGTGGTCGCTTTCTGTCCGGCAATGGCGAGCAGCCGTTGTTGAACGGCTGCTGTTTCGCCAAGGCGAGCGACATCGACAGAGAGCTGTACAGCGGTGGCTACCTTGTTGACGTTCTGGCCACCCGGTCCTCGGGAGCGAACGAAATCGAAACGCAGCGCCGCGTCGGGTATCTGGTCAGGGTGCATGATGAGTGAAGCATAATACGCCCCTGAGAGCTGAGCTTTGGGGATGATGTGAATCGGTTACGCGAATACTTAGCCGTACTAATGTGGTTTGTCGTGTTACTTCCCGTGATTTCGGTGGCCAACCAAAGTGACCTTGGCCTTCACTTCACGGTGCACTTCGACGAAAAAGCCCGTGTAGTTGAAGCGACGGTTGAAGTGCGGCAATCGAGATCCATACTCGACTTCATCGAGTTTGCTGCGCCTGAAAGTCGATTCAGCAATTTTCGTGCGGAGGGCAAGTTCAAGCGAACGGGTGATCGTGTGCATTGGCGGCCGCCGCGTAAAGGCGGAAAGCTGCGTTATGTTTATCGCGTAGATAACCAAAGAGACAAGAAGGAGTACGACGCACGTTTCACTGATGAATGGGTCATGGTGCGTCTCGACCGCGTCTTTCCTGGAGCACGCACACGTACGAGCAAAGACACGGTGGTGAGTTCGACACTTCAGGTTTCTGGCCCGAAACATTGGACATTCGAAACTCGTTTCGGCAGATGGCGTGGTCAAGTGCATAACATTCCGGCGGAAAGTCGATCCCGCTATCGCAGCCCGACCGGCTGGACCATCGCAGGTGAAATCGGCACACGTCGAGATGCGATCGCGGGTCGCAAAGTTGCGGTTGCAGGCCCGAAAGGCAATGCGGTGCGCAGGCAGGATCTCTTGGCCTTTGTTGCGTGGACTTTGCCGGAGCTCGTCCGTGTTTTTCCGGACATGCCTGCGAGTCTCTTGATCGTATCCGCTAATGATCCCATGTGGCGCGGTGGCCTCTCTGGACCTGGCTCGTATTACCTCCATGCAGACCGACCTCTCATCACCGAAAACGGCACGAGCCCCGTGCTGCACGAACTCATTCATGTCGCGAGCCGGCGTCGCATGGCCGATGGCGAAGATTGGCTGGTCGAAGGATTGGCAGAGTATTACTCGTTGTTATTTCTGAGGCGCAGCGGCGGAATCACCGAGGCGCGGTTTAACAAATCGCTCCACGCGATCAAAACCGTTGCGGATCAGGAAGGCGGAAAGCTCGCCGATCCATCACGCGGTGCAGACACCGCGAGGGCGACCATCAAGCTTGCCGATCTGGATCGCCGCCTGCCCGGTGGCTTGGATGCGTGGATCAAGAGCGTTCCGAAGGGTAAGCGCTTCGACTGTGCATCCCTCGAAGCCCACGCTCGCAAACTGAAGACCGCGTTTTGGGGCTGTCAGCTGCCGGGTAAATAAACACGCCCGAGCTGGTTATACTCAAGTCGCCCAAAGGGAGAGCCACAATGACCGCACTCGATGACTTCCGCCTTGAAACCCGCGCCTGGCTAGCTGCGAACTGCCCGGCAGGCGCGCGTGGTCCAGGCCCGGTGTCCAACGGCAGCACGAAGATCAGGATCACTGATCGCGACACGCTGCTGTGGCTTGATCGAATGCGCGAGCGTGGATGGACCGTGCCGAATTGGCCGAAGGCCTATGGCGGCAGTGGGCTCACCAAAGAACAGTACGTGGTGCTGCTCGAAGAAATGCGCGCCATCAAGGCACGACCTGCGCTGTCGTCTTTTGGTACCAGCATGATCGGCCCGACGCTGCTCGAGTTCGGCACGGAAGCGCAAAAGCTCACCCATCTGACGCGCATCGCACGTGCTGAAGTGGAGTGGTGCCAGGGATATAGCGAGCCCGGATCTGGAAGTGATCTTGCGAGCCTGCGTACTCGCGCCGATGACCAGGGTGATCACTTCATCATCAACGGCTCGAAGATCTGGACATCGGGTGCACACCACGCCGACTGGATGTTCTGTCTCGTACGTACCGATCACAATGCCGAGAAACAAAAGGGCATCAGCTTTGTGTTGCTGCCAATGAACCAACCCGGTGTCACCGTTAAGCCGATTCGCATCTTGTCGGGGGAGTCGACGTTCAATCAGGTCTTCTTCGATAACGCCACCGCCAGCAAGACGGATCTGGTCGGTCGCCTTAATGACGGGTGGACAGTCGGCAAACGACTCCTGCAACACGAACGTAGCGGGATGGAATCACTGGTCTCCGGCGGTGCGGGTACTGAATCCGATAGTCTCGTGAATGAAGCCAGGAAGTCGTTCGGCGTCGCCGAGGGTCGCATCGCTGATGCGGCGTTCCGCGAACGACTTTTGAAGTACGAGATTCACAATCGAGCCTTTCGGCTGTCGCAGCGACGCGCCGTTCAAGAATCCGATGGCGGTACGCCCGGCGCAGTGACGTCGATCTTCAAAGTGGTGGGCAGCGAGCTACAACAAACCCACCACGACCTGCAACTCGAAATGCGTGGCCCGCTCGCCTATGTGCCGGGCGACCCCGATGTGAAGCAGTGGCTCTTCCACCGCGCTGCTACGATCTACAGCGGCAGCAATGAGGTACAGCGGAACATTCTGGCTAAGCGGGTGTTGGGTCTGCCGGACTGATCTACAGACCCCGCATCCACAGACCCCGTATCTACTGGTGATCAGGAAACCAATACGGCTTTCCCGATCACCTCCCGATTCACGATGGCTTCGAGTGCTCTGACAGTTTCCTCAAGGGGCAGCTGGTGCGACACGTAAGGTTTGATCTTGCCAGTCGCCAGCCAATCCACGAGCACCTGCCCATTACGTGTCGCCCAGGCGGGATCGAGTTTTTGTAGCGCACCCACGGTATAACCGATCAGCTCCGCATCCTTGATCAACAGGTGGTTCATCTTCGCGATGCCGGGCCGTCCACCGACAAAGCCAACAATGAGAATGCGACCAAAAGGCGCGATACAGCGCATGGACTCTTCAAACACTTCGGCACCGACCGGGTCGTAAATCACATCCGCACCACGATCACCCGTGAGTGCCTTCACCTCGTCGCGGAACCCTTGTGAATAGTTGATGACGTGATCAGCACCGAGTTGTTTTGCCACAGCGAGTTTTTCTGCAGTGCTTGCAGTAGCAATGATCCGAGCACCCATGAGTTTGCCCACATCAACTGCGGCCAAGCCAACTCCACCCGCAGCGCCGTGGACCAAGAGGGTTTCACCCGGCTGAATCCGGGCACGTTGTAAACCGTAGTAGGCGGTGTGGTAGTTGCCGCGAAACGACGCTGCGGCGACGAGATCAACGCCCGCCGGCAGTCGCGTCACCCGTTGTTCTTTTTGCAACACATACTCGACACATCCTCCAGGTGTAAGCACGAGATCACCTGGTGCAAAACCGGTGACACCTTCACCGACATCGGTGACCACACCCGCACCTTCTCCACCGACGATGAAGGGCAGGGCTGGTTTCACCTGGTATTCACCTTTCACCATCAGTACGTCGGTGAACGCGACACCCCGTGCCTTGATGTTGATGCGCAGCTCACCCGGCCCAGGTTTCCCTGGCTCCGGAATCTCGCGCACCACCAGATCGTTGATGCCGGTCAATTTTTCGCAGTACACCGCTTTCATGGATCACTCCCCGATTGTTCTTGTCGGCATTCTGACATGCCATCACCAGAAGACGTTGGCGTCGAAGTGGCGCTCCGCCCAGCGTTTGAAACCTCCAGCAACGGGCAACGGAGACTTCACACCCGGTTGCGAGAAGTATCCCCAGATCTTCATGCGGTCGTTGATCAAAAAGAGCCGCATCAGCGGTTTCACTCTCGGGTCGTATCCAGCGTGTGCGATTAAGCTCTGTACGAACGCCTGCGCGAGATCGATGGAGTGATCGATAAAACTGCAGCCTTGCCGAACAAGATCCACCGCGCCGTTACCGAAGCGACCTTCGTGGAAATCAAATAGTCCACTGACCCTGTAATCGCCGTTCATTTTCTCGACGCACAAATTGCCGATCTTGAAATCGACGTGAACATAGGTCGGGCGCGGTGGGGATACTTCTGCGGCGGCGCGAAAGATCGTCTCCATCCAGTCGATGTCTTCGTGCGACAACACACTGTTTTGTGTGGCCAGCTTATTGATGCCCTTCGTCTGCTCGATGATGAAACGGGTTTCGCCACCCGGGAACGATGTGAAGCGCAGCGAGTCCACATCGACATCACCGAATTCAGGCGCATGTAAGCGCTGCATCTCTGCGAGGCACACACCGAGAGCTGTCGCAATCGAGTGTTGATCCGCCTGCGGTAGGCGCCGCAAATCTTAATCTTCAAAACACTCACTAGGCATGCGCGGCATCACGAGATAGGGCCATCCGAAAATATCGGTGGAGGCGTCGTAGCGCATGGGCCAGGGGACGGGCGCATTGGTTTGTTCCTGTAGCGCTTCGGCGAAGTAACGTTCCTTGGTGATTTGCCATTGATCCTGTTGTCGCCAGGCAACTTCATCCAGACGTCGCACCCAATGGGGCGCTCCTCGCAGCACAAACTTACCTTCAGAAGTGTTGAGATAGACATTTTGTCCAAACAACCCCTGCGAGATGGGTTCAGCGCCAAGAAACCGTCCCAAGGAAAAACGCTCGGTGACCGCCTCGAACTGGTTATCGCGAATGACACCGAGTCGTTGCGAGTAGCTCGCGGATTTGGAGTGGTTCATCATCTGGACGGATGCCCCCTGATTGGCGACCCAAGCATAATGCGACGCGGCGTCGACAGGGCGATCCAACGTAGCGGAGTAGTCAGATGGGCAAGATATTCGAGGCGATTGATCCAGACCTCAGTGCATGGATCAAACGCCAACACCTGTTCTTCGTGGCGACAGCACCGCTCTCGGCGGATGGGCACGTGAACCTTTCACCCAAGGGCCTCGATACCTTTCGCATTCTCGATCCTCATACGGTGATGTATCTTGACCTCACGGGGAGTGGTGCCGAAACGATTGCACATCTGCGCGAAAACGGGCGCATCGTTTTTATGTTCTGTGCGTTTGATGGCCCACCGAAGATTGTGCGGTTGCATGGTCTTGGTGAAGTGTTCACGGTCGACTCACCGCGATTCGTGGAACTGGTTAAAGATGTTGCCGCGTTTCCAGGCGCGCGGTCAGTGATCCTCGCGAAGATCGATCGCATCAGTGATTCCTGTGGTTACGCTGTGCCGCGTTACGAACATAGTTCGGATCGTGATGGCCTGCAGCGCTGGGCACAGAACAAAGGCAAAGATGAGATTCGTGCCTATCAGGCGGAGAAGAATGCTCGCAGTATCGACGGATTGCCGGCGCTATGGTGAGCACGCGTTCGATACAGTTCATAGATGACCCTGAGTACGACGAGCTCGCTAAGCTCCTCGAAGATCGAGTCTACGAATTCAATCAAGATGCGACCGGTCTGTGTGATGGCGCGTGGATTAGCGGCAAGATCACGAACGATGACGGCGAAGTGATCGCCGGTTTCAACGGCCACACCCGGGGCGGTTGTTGTCAGATCGATAATCTCTGGGTGCACGAATCGTTGCGAGGACAGGGTATCGGTTCGCAGTTGATAAACGCGGCTGAAGCCGAGGCAATCAAGCGTGGTTGTGATCTGCTGACACTTTCTACGCACAACTTCCAGGCGCCGGACTTCTATCGTGCACGCGGGTATGTTCAGGCCGGCGTCGTCGAAGGTCGCCCACGTGGGCACCGCCAATTCACCTTCGCGAAACGATTAGGCGGGGGCGGATGACGTTCCTCCGTAGGTTTCTTCTGCCCTGGGTAGGTCTTGTGTTCATGCTGGTTCTTCCAAGCGTATTGCGAGCCGAAGTAAGGGAATCGTTCGATCTGGATACCTACGAAGTGGATCAAGAAGAGGGTGAGACGCTGCTGCAAGCGATCAACAGCGAGTCACCCATCCGCGAGTGCGGTCGCATTTTTCACGGCTATACAAAGTGGTTCATCAAGTGGAACTTCCGTTGGTGGGAGGAAGAGAACGGTAGCTGTCGCATCACTGAGGTGACCACGTCGCTGGATGTGGCGATGACGATGCCTGAGCTTGATGAAGCAACGCCGCAGGGGGCAGCGGTTTTCAAGCAATACGCGGCGAGCCTTCGCTTGCATGAAGATGGCCATCGGGACATCGCACAGAAAGCCGCGGCCAAAATTGATGCCGGCATCCCCTCTCACTCGCACCGATGTCGAGCTGTCAGTCGCTCAACCGTGCAGCGAACCAGTTGGGTCGCGCGGTGCTCAGCGAAACGCGCACCATCGAACGGCAATACGATGTCAGCACCGAACATGGGTATACTCAAGGCGCCTGTCTTCGATAGTACTAATGTGGGTGTCTCGGTAGCCGACACCTCTACAATGCGAGCTGAACAGTATCGAGGAATCCGTCGTGACGTTTTACACCCCTCACCAACGCGAGCTTCAAGACCGCTTTGACTCCCGCAAGCTCGCCGACCGCCTTCAACAAACCATTATCACCGACACGATTCAACCAGAGCAGCATCAACCGTTCATCGAGTCGCGCGACTTCTTCTTCCTCTCGACGGTGAGCGAGCGAGGCGAACCCACGGTTTCTCACAAAGGAGGTGGGGTCGGTTTGGTGACGGTGGTCGATCCCAAGACCCTGATTTTCCCAAGTTACGACGGCAACGGCATGTTCATGTCCATGGGCAATATCGCCGCCACTGCAAAGATCGGCATGTTGTTCATGGATTTTGAGTCTCCGCACCGAATCCGTGTGCAGGCCACCGCCACGGTGAGCGGCAACGATCCACTGATCACGGTCTACCCCGGCGCCCAGTTGCTCGTACGAGCACATGTCGATCAGGTCTTTATCAATTGCGCGCGATTGATTCACACCTACCAGCGAGTCGGGACTTCGAAGTACGTGCCGGATGCCTCGGGCCATACGCCGTTTGCGTCCTGGAAGCGTATCGATGCCATGCAGGATGTGCTGCCGGCATCGGACCAGGGTCGTGCTTCGAAGGAAGGTGGCCTGATCACGATTAACGAATACAGCCACAAGGTTCAAAACGGGGAATCGTAGTCAGCGGCTTGGCGAATGTTACCGTTCGCGGTATATCTGCGCTCGAAATGGAGGCCCGGTCGATGGCAACACTGCATACCTATAACGAATCCTTGCGGGCAGCGCTCAGGACCGGTGACCTCGTCCTCTTTTCAGGAAAAGGTGGTGCGAGTGCCGGGATCAAGTGGGCGACGTTCAGTCGCTGGTCCCATGTCGGCATGATCGTCGTTCTGCCGGAGTACGATCTGGTCACGGTTTGGGAGTCGAGTACCATCGCGACGCTTCCGGATATCGACACGAATGCACCTAACAAAGGCGTTCAGCTGGTGCCCTTAAGTGGTCGCCTTGAGCAGTACGACGGGGAGATCGCGGTTCGCCAGCTTCAGGATGTCGAGTTCTCGCAGGAGAATATTCGTTCGCTCATGCAACTTCGGCGAGAACTGGCAGGGCGCAAATACGAAGAAGAGAAACTCCAATTGATTTGCGCGGCGTGGGACCATGCTTTTGGCCGCAACACCGAAGACCTGTCGAGCCTCTTTTGCAGTGAGCTGGTTGCTGAGGCCTATCAGCGGCTCGGGTTGCTCGATGAAGACAAGCCATCCAACGAATACGTGCCTGCAGATTTTTCTGATCGTCGTGAATTGAAGCTACTTCGTGGTCGGCTGGGCCCCGAGATCTTCCTCAAGACCGAAGCGTCATTCTCATAGGCTCAACCACAACCGAAGCAGGTGACGCTTACCCCGCTCTCTCTCTTCGTACGCCGTGCGTGCATGCACGATGGTGTGGTTGGACAACAACTGAATGTCCCCGGGTTCAAATTGCATCTCGAAGCGCATGTCTTCTCGCTCGGCGATTTCTTCATAACAATCAAGCAGCGCTTGCTCGTCTGCAGGTAAAGCGCCGACATGGCGCACGACGGAGCGGAAATAGTCCGAGTGATAAAACGTGCGCAGCTGAGTTCCGTCAAAACACGCGGGCTGTAAAACCGACCACGGCAATTCACCAGGCGGCTCTTCATTGCGCCGGTCCATGCGAATGTCTGCACAGAGTCGGCGAGCGAGATTCGGTTCTGTTCGAAGCAACTCGTTAAACACCGTCACGGAGCTGGCGATGCGACTCGCACCCCCCCGGTCCGCCGTGCGAAGACACAACAACCCCACCACATCCGCGCCGTCGCAGTGATAGTTGATGTTTGCAGCGGTGCGATAGAGGCGAACCATCGGATCGTTTGCGGCATCCCCTGTATCCGTGACGTGACCGAGCAGATCACCTTGTGGATTTTGTAGACCCGGCACGCCGAGGTGTTGACCGAAGCACCAGAAGAATGTTTCGGCGCGGCGAACGCCCCAACGCTCCACGGGTACACCTTTGATCAATACGAATCCGCGTCCAACGCCGAGCGCTTCGCGCCAACGTGGGAATCGATCTGACAGCTTGGGTATCAGGAAGTCTGATGCCGCGAGCAACAACACCTCTTTTCCGGTACTCATCGCCTGGTCGAGAGCATGCTCGATGTCGTCGATGTCCTCGGGAGTGAGTTGATAAACGATGTCTTGGTTGGGTTGAGTAAGCGCCGCACGAATCTCAGCGCCGGTCCACGCAGCAGGAGTTTTGATAGGCGCAGACGGAAAGGCGACGTGCTTTCGCAATCCGAAGTAACGCTTGGCCTGTTCGCGACTGGAGAGATGGGTGCTCATAGGCGATCATCCATACCATGAAAATACGTGCATTTGAACGAAGGAATACCGAGACGGTGATTGCGCTCTGGCTGGCGTGTGGACTCACACGGCCCTGGAACAACTCCCGGCTCGACATCGAACGCAAACTCACGGTGCAACCCGAACTCTTTCTGGTCGGCACAGAAGACGATGTGGTCATCGCCACGGTGATGGCGGGATATGACGGGCATCGTGGATGGATCAACTATTTCGCCGTGTCGCCTGAATACCAACGCAAGGGATTGGCCAAACAGCTGATGGCGGATGTGGAAGTGCGTCTCAAGGCCATCGGCTGCCCCAAGATCAATCTGCAGGTTCGTGTAGGCAATGACTCAGCGATGGCGTTTTATCGTGCGTACGGATTTGAGGAAGAAGAACGTGTGAGTTTTGGCAAACGTCTGATTTCAGACGTTCAGCCGTAAGTCCCATGGCCGCAAAACTCATCGCCGCGGAGGCAGACATCACCACGCTTTACGTGGATGCGATAGTTAATGCGGCCAACGCCCAGCTTGCCGGTGGCGGAGGCGTGGATGGCGCGATTCACCGCGCAGCAGGTCCTGAACTTCTAGTCGCGTGTCGACGCATCGGTGGATGTTCAATAGACCAAGCCAGTATCACGCCAGGGTTTAGATTACCGGCGAAGTACGTCATTCATGCGGTAGGTCCTGTGTGGCGCAATGGTGCGCGTGGAGAGCCTGCACTGCTCGCTTCCTGTTATCGGTGCGCCATTGAGATCGCGAATCAACATGCGCTCCGAACCGTTGCATTCTCATGTATCAGCACCGGGGTTTATGGTTACCCTTTTGATCTTGCCGCAGAAACTGCTATCGCGACGGTGCGGGATGTACTGATGTCAGCACCATCCATAGAAGGGGTGACGTTCTGTTGCTTCAGTGCGCGTGATCTCACCATGTACCAAAAACTCCTATTGATCTGATTCAATCATCAATGCTTCGCCGGTCGCGCCGGGATGTCCAAGCCGACACCCGACACATGCCCATACACGTCCTTGAGCTTGGCCACATCACTGATCGGTAGTGGCGGTTTGTTGATCGACTCGATGTTGGCTTTCAGGTGCTCAAGATCACTTGTCCCGAACAAGACGACATCAACGCCAGGTTCATGTCGAATGAATCGATACGCTGCATCCATCATCGTGCTCGCGCCACTTGGGTGAACAAGAAAATCGAGGGGCGGAAGATTCAGCTCGTTGAGTGTAGTAGCGAGTCGCTCAAGCTGCGCAAAGATACCTCTGACTACAAACATCAAGAGTGTGCCTGCGCCGTACTGTTGAGTCAGCGGATAAACGCGATCTCTCGCATGCTGGTGCAGCATATGCTGCGCCACCATCACCGAGTCCCAAAGCCCATCTCGCATCGCGCGCCCCAGCATCACATGTTCGGGATCAAACGGCGGTGTCTCTGTAATACCGAGAAATCGGAACTTCCCTTTGTCACGCTCACGCAGCAGCGCAGGTACGAGTTCATCTCGAACGCGAACGTAGTTATCCGGGGCGACGGCATGCAGTTGAAAAATGTCGATGTAGTCGGTACCGAGTTGCCGCAGCGAGTTATCGAGGCTCTCAACGATTTTTTCTGCCGCGACGATGTTCGGCCCTCGTCCGAAAGCCGCCTTGGTCGCGATCACGAGTTGATCGCGTGGGTATCCAGCAATGCCTTTGCCGACAACCCCTTCCGTGCCATACACCGCGGCGGTATCGATGAGGTTCACACCGCAATCAATCGCAGCGCGAACGATATCGATCGCATCAGCTTCTGTTTTGCCTACACCGAGCCCAAGCCGGCTGAAGCCGCCGCATCCGAGGCCCGCAACACTGACACGAAGACCGGTTCGGCCGAAGGTCGTATAGTTCATGCATCAAATCCTCTTCGTTCCCTGCAGGCCGCCAATGAAGGCTGCCTCCAACATCCTAAATCTGAACGGACGTGAGTGATGCCTGAGTCTTTCAACTTCCTACCTGTACTTGAAGGTGCATCCATCACGATACGCCCGGCAACGGCAGCGGATTTCGAACCGCTCTATTCAGCCGCATCTGATCCCGAAATCTGGACCCTCCATCCCGACCCGGAACGCTACAAGCGCGATGTGTTCGAACGTAACTTCTTCGCGCCTGCCATCGCAGGAACTGGCGCTCTGGTCGTCGTTGATCGTGAAACGCAGAGCCTGATTGGCTCCTCGCGATTCTATGAGTGGAATTCGGCAGCTGAAGAAATCTGTATCGGCTATACGTTCCTCGCACGATCCCACTGGGGTGGCGACTACAACCGCGAGATGAAGGGCTTGATGCTCCAGCACGCGTTCCAGTTTTCGCGCCGCGTCTGGATTCACATCGGCATCGACAACTTTCGCTCTCGCAAAGCCATGGAGAAAATCGGCGGCAAGCTCTCGCACACGGAGTTTCGCAACCAAGGTGGTCGCCAAGTCGAAAATTGTTATTACTTTATCGACCGCGACGATCCCGGAGTGTTCAAGTGATCTGCTCCGGATCGTGTCACTGCAGTGCAATTCGCTTCGAAGTCGAAACACCAGAAACTGTTGAGGTTGAAGACTGCAACTGTTCGATCTGTTCGAAAGCAGGGTTCCTTCACCTCATCGTGCCGAAGCAGCGCTTTCGACTCCTTCATGGTGAAGACCACATCACCACCTACACCTTCAACACTGGTGTGGCGAAACACACCTTCTGCAAGGTGTGTGGCATAAAGCCGTTTTACACTCCTCGATCCAATCCGGATGGTGTTGACGTGAATGTGCGTTGCCTCGATGCACCGTTGCCTAATCTGCGGATCGTTCCTTTTGACGGTCGAAACTGGGAGGCTCATGCTGCCCTCCTTGAACACAAGAGCCGGGAAGCGTAACGAGAGATCGTAGTCGGAGATCAAACCTGATATGGACGCTCTACATTGCCAACAAAAACTATTCGTCGTGGTCGCTCAGGCCTTGGGTGTTGTTGCGTGAATTGGAAATTCCATTCAGTGAACGTGTTGTTCCCTTTGACCAGGAACAACCCAACGCCTTCAAAGTGTTTTCTCCCACCGGCAAAGTGCCGTGTCTCGTAGATGGCGATACGGTGGTGTGGGATTCGCTGGCGATCGCCGAATATGCCGCCGAACTCAATCCATTGGTTTGGCCGAAAGACCGGGTTGCTCGCGCGTGGGCACGATCGGCTTCTGCGGAGATGCACTCGAGTTTCAGCACGGTGCGAAACCACTGCGGTATGAACTGCGCGGTGCGTGTGCGGTTGCATGAGAATCCTCCTGCGCTCAAAGCCGAGTGGGCCCGCATCGACGCGCTGTGGTGTGAAGGCCTCAAGCGGTTCGGTGGTCCGTTCCTTGCCGGTGAGCGTTTCACAGGCGTTGATGCTTTCTATGCACCGGTCGCTTTTCGTGTGCTCACCTACTCACCCGAGCTCAGCGCCACGGCATTGAGTTATGCAGAGCGCCTTCGAACCCTCGGCTCCATGCGTGACTGGTACACGTCAGCGCTTGCAGAGCCGTGGCGCGATCCACCCCACGAAGCGGAGATCCGAGAATACGGCACCGTACTTGAGGACTTTCGCAACACGCCGTGAGTGAATCGGCGTGGCTCTCCCTGGCCGATGTTGTGCTCGCGCTGCATGCGGCCTTCGTAGCCTTCGTCGTTCTGGGGCTCGCTCTCATTCTGATCGGCAACTGGCATGGGTGGCGATTCGTCAATCACTTGTGGTTTCGCCTGCTGCATCTCACGGCCATTGCCGTCGTGGTGCTCGAGTCGTGGTTCTGTATCGAGTGCCCACTGACCACGCTGGAGAATCACTTGCGGCTGCGTGCAGGTGTTGAAGCCTACGGCGCTTCGTTCATTGAATATTGGGTAGGTGGTCTGCTCTTCTACAACGCGCCGCCCATCGTCTTCACGCTGATCTACACCGTTTTTGCCACCCTTGTGATTTTCACGTGGTGGAAGTTTCCACCACGTCGCAGCTGATCATGCACGCCAGACACGCTTGTTCATCGAACCAAACATTTCGGAGAGCTCCACTCGTGTTGGCGTAATCCGCACGGGCAAGAAGTTCGGATCATCCGGCCCCGTTGAACCAAACTGCGTCAGGTCATAGTCAATCGCTGACCACGCCCGGTGTTTGTCAGCGCTCGATGTGCAGAGTTCCGCGGTACCCCGTACCAATACGTGAATGAAGTCCGGTGAGGCCACCTGGTATTGCACATCGACGTGTGGGTTGGCGCGCATCTGCTTCG
Organism: Gammaproteobacteria bacterium; assembly: GCA_005799745.1. GTDB lineage: Bacteria > Pseudomonadota > Gammaproteobacteria > Pseudomonadales > Azotimanducaceae > SYFY01. Next base: position 10,303 of record SYFY01000095.1, on the reverse strand, counting down.
CCTTCGATGATTGCGGGCCGGTTGCGAACCAGAGTACTTTCCCGTCTCCCGATTGGAAGTCCCAAGTAGGGTGCACCTACGAACGCGTGGTTGATCACCCGCAACCGTGGCGATGGCGCACCAGACGGCTTTCTTGCAGGCGGCATCCACCGCTTCAAAAAAGACTGTTCTTCAAACGGGGACAAGTTGCTCATGAAGGTTCCTAAGTTGGATGGGGCCCAAGTGCTCAAACATCGTGCCATGGAAGCAGACCGCTGCGTCAAGTCTATGAAAACTGCGGCATCCGAACAGGAGCATTGGGATGAACGATGAACGTCTGTTGTCAGCGACACCCGTGTTGGCCTTTCTCGATATCGAACGCAGCGCGAGCTTCTACGCCACGCACTTCGGCTTCAAAGCACAACATGTTGAACAGGGTGTTTATGGCGTCGTCACCCGCGATGATGTGGGACTTCACTTCTGGGCCTGTTCAGACCGTCATATCGCCGAGAACACCAGCTGCCGTTTTCGCACTACCCACGTCGACGGCCTTGTACGCACGCTGCAAGGCCGCGGGCATCGCTCATCCCAATGCTCCCCTCGAAAGCAAGCCGTGGGGAGCGAAAGAGTTTGCGATCACCGATCCTGATGGAAACCTGGTGTGGTTCTCGCAGTGGGCAACTGATGAGTGAGATGCATGAGTTGATCGAGGCCGCTGTGCAGGACAACGCCGCTTGGTGTCGATTCGTCTCGTTCGAACTCAACCACGTGCCGGTGATTGACGTGCACGGCGGCGTTCTCTTCCGCGGCAACGTGCCCGCGTTCTATCCCAATTTCGTGAGTACGAGCGCGGGTGCGGCAAAACGCAGCGAAGGCGCGTTGGTGAACACCCTCGGCGAACTTCATCTACCGCCGGGTTTCGGTATCAAAGACAGCTACGCCAATCTCGATCTCTCACACTTTGGATATCACCGTGTCATTGAAGCGCAATGGATCGCCTTGGAGATGAGGAAACGCGTCTTTGATTCAACGCATCAGGATTTCACGACGCCGTGGGTGACGAGTCCCGTCGAACTGGAAGCCTGGCTCACAGCCGCACGATTATCCTGTTTTGATACGAATCAGTTTTTTTCGAGCGCAGTCGATTCGAGCAGGGTCTCCTTTCTCAGCGTGAAAAATGACGGGTACGTGATAGCCGGAGCTGTCTTTACGAAATTCTCCGAAGCCATCGGGGTCTCAAACGTCTTCAGCACTTCGCCCGACGTACCGATCTGGAGCTTGATCATCCAAGCGGGTCAAGAGCGGTTCGGATCAGCAACCCTTGTCGATTGGGAGTCGGGAGATGCACTCGACGAGGCGCGTCGTGCAGGGGTTATCTGCCTGCAACCGCTCCGCGTCTGGGTCAACTCGAGCGCTTCGCCATGAAACATGCGAGCCCTGCGGCGCTGGAGTCCCTCACACCTTTGCTCGAACAACTTCGTGCTGTTGAATTCCTGGTAGAGAAGCGCCCGGGTGTGTTCTATCGCAAGTCTCGGGCGTTTCTGCACTTTCATGAAGATCCTGAGGGTTTCTTCGCCGATCTGCGCGTATCGGGGGACGACTTCGTGCGTTACCCTGTCACGACCACCAGCCAACAACGCACGCTCTTGAAACTCATCCGTAACGCCGCAGCTCAATCCTCATGACGATGACGCTAGTCAGTGCATGGGTCTTCGGGGTTCTGACGACCGTCACCATCCTTTTCCAATTTGCGCTCGCGTTCGGTGCACCTTGGGGTGAGTTCACACTCGGCGGAAGACATCGAGGTGTCCTGCCGGGCGCGTGGCGTTTTGTGCCTGTGGGTTCCGCTGCGGTGTTGGCCGCGTTTATGGCCGTCGTCTTCACACGCGCCGGATTGTTCTTTCCGGAGTGGGTTGAAGCTTCCCGTACGTTGATCTGGTTAGTGGTTGGCTATTGCGCACTCGGCTGTATCGCCAATACGGCCACACGAAGCCCACGCGAGCGACTGATCTGGCTTCCCGTCGTCGCCGTTCTGCTCATCACGAGCCTCATCGTTGCATTCAGCGATTCAGATGTCTGATCACCCTGTTCGAAGTGGCTTCATCCAGAGCGGCTTTATCCAGAGCGGTCAGGCGAAGTTGTGGTACGAAACGGCGGGCCGTGGCACGCCCATGATCTTTCTGCATGCCGGCGTCGCGGACAGCCGTCAATGGAACCACGAATTCGCCGTCTTCCAGGGTGATTACCAAGTCATTCGTTACGACCTGCGTGGCTTTGGCCAAAGTGAACCCGTAGATGAGGCGTTTTCTCATCTCAATGATCTGCGTGTCGTATTGAAGGCACTTGAGATTGAAGCGCCTGCGATCTTTATGGGATGTTCCATGGGCGGCAGTCTGGCCCTCGACTTCGCGCTCGAACATCCTGAGTGCGTGGCCGCGCTTGTCATGAGTGGCTCGGGACCGAACGGCCTCAAGCTTGATGTGCCAAGACCAAAACTCTTCGATGCTATCAAAGCCGCTGATGAGCGTGGTGATATCGAACAGGTAGCGGAGCTTGAGACGCAGCTTTGGTTCGATGGCGAAGGTCGTCACCCCGACACCATCGATCCCGATCAACGTGCGATCGCTTTCGACATGAATCGCCTGGCACTTGCTCATGAAGCGAAGGGGCTTGGACGTCGTGAACCGGATGTGATCATTCCAGCCACGGATCGAATCGATCAACTGCGAGGTCCGTTACTCGTCGTCGTGGGTGCACACGATATCCCCTTCATTCACGGCGCAGCAGATTTCTTGCTGAGGAAGTGCCGGCATGCCAAACATGTCGGCGTCGTTGATACCGCACATCTTGCGAACATGGATCGACCCGAAGGATTTGAAGGGGCCGTTAGAAACTTCCTGAGATCAGCCGGCCTTTGAGGGCGTGTCACTCACACAGCGCACTCCCAAGTGATTTGTCCCGGTATTGATCTCACCTTTCCCACGAGTACCGACCTGGTAACGTGAACAGTACTGATTCGTGCAAAGGTACGAACCACCACGATGTCCTCGTTTGAGCGCACCCGGCTCATCGGGATCAATACTCGATTCCGGTCCTTTGGGATTTACAGCGACAGCGGGCGCCCGAGCAAGCTCTGCGTAGTAGTCCGGTCGATACCAGTCACTCACCCATTCCCATACGTTCCCAGCCACGTCGTATAGGCCATAACCGTTCGGCGGAAACTGCGCGACTGAAGAAGTCGACACGTAGCCGTCTTCAGCGGAGTTACGGTCCGGGAAGTTTCCCTGAAAGCTATTGGTCATCCAGCGACCACCGGGTTTGAACTCATCACCCCACGGATAACGTTTGCCTTCGAGGCCTCCACGTGCCGCGAATTCCCATTCGGCTTCGGTTGGCAGACGACCACCTTTCGAGGTGCAGTAGGCCAGCGCATCTTCATAGGCGACATGCACTACGGGATGATCGTCGCGACCGGTGATCGAACTAGTGGGTCCTTCGGGGGCGCGCCAGTTGGCGCCGATTTCCCAGCGCCACCACTGAAGTGAGTTGTTTAACGCAACCGGTGCTGTGGGCGGCACGAACACTGATGACCCTGGTTGTAAAAGAGCAGGATCTGCTTGCGGAAATTCTGCCGCCGAAAGCGCACGCTCGGCGACGGTGACGTAGTTCTTCGCCTTCACGAATGCGGCGAACGCACGATTCGTGACTTCCGTCTTGTCCATCCAGAAGCCATTCACCCGCACCCGGTGAATCGGCCGCGAGTCCGCGGTCGCGTGCATGCCGACGCGGTTGTTGTCGAGTCCGCCCGGATCCGCCGCACCCATAGCGAACTCGCCACCGGGAATCCACGTCATGCCGATCGGTGGCTTTTCGTCAGTAAGTACAATCGGCAGCAGCAGTGCTACGAGGAGGGCGGTTGTGCTGAGCTTCAAGGTCATCGTCCGACGTTCATCATCCAACGTTCACGGCTTCAAGTATTACAGACCAAGCGACCACTACTCGCGTCTTCCGAAAGCGGATGGCGCAATTTTAGACAGCGGCGTATGTTCCCTGCGTCATGCTTTAACGATCAGAGGCGATTCGAGGGGAGTGAACTATGATCAAGGGTGTGCACCACACCGCCTTTTCAACGCCGGATATGGATCGGGCGCTGCACTTCTATTGTGAACTCCTGGGCGCACAGAAGCTGAGTGATGGACGCTGGGGTCCGGGCAATGAACCCATCAACCGTGTGCTCGGCCTACCTGACACGGGTGGCCGTTCAGCGATGCTCAAACTTGGCAATCTGCACCTTGAACTCTGGCAGTTTGAAACCCCGAAGCCGCCAGCTCGCGAAGCGAGGCCGCCGGCTTCTAACCTAGGGCTCGCGCACATTTGCCTTGAAGTGGATGATGTTGACGCGGAGTACGATCGACTGCGTAACGCAGGCATTCAATTTCATACAGAGCCTGGCACTTTCGGCAATCGGCGCGCCACCTACGGGCGTGATCCCGATGGCAACATTTTTGAAATCCTTCAGGAACTGAATCACTGAGGAGATGCACATGAATACGTTTGAACGTAACAAGCCAGTGAACGAACGCTGTCCGGGCATGAGCTACCAGGACATCGTGAAGTCCGACTTCAAACGTGCGCCGGATGGTGGGGTGCCCGCCGTACTCAAGCCGGTGATCGACAAACAACTCCCCACTGCCGACATCCCCTTCGAGCGCTACATCAGTCAGGAATGGTTCGACCTCGAAATGGAGCGGGTGTGGGCGAAGACATGGCAGATGACGTGCCGCCTTGAACACCTGCAAGAGCCAGGGGACTACTACGTCTACGACGTGGGCTATTGGTCCATCGTCATCGTAATGAGCGAGGTGGGTATTCGCGCGTACTACAACTCGTGTTTGCACCGTGGCACCAAACTCAAGCCGTCCAACTCGAGCGGATTCACCGGAGCCGAAATCCAGTGTCCCTATCATGGATGGACTTGGGGGCTGGAAGGCGAACTCAAGAATGTTCCCTGTGCCTGGGAGTTCGAGCACCTCGACTACAGCGCTAACCGTCTACCTGAGGTGCGTGTGGATACCTGGGCAGGGTTTGTGTTCATCAACATGGACCCGAAAGCGATGCCGCTGTTGGACTACCTCGAAGTGATGCCTGAACACTTCAGCCATTGGTGGCCGTTCGACGAGTGGTACGTCGCTTCGCATGTCGAGAAGGAACTGTCGTGTAACTGGAAGACCGCGCAGGAAGCGTTCATGGAGGCGTACCACACGCCGGTTGTGCATCCCGAGCTCACGCGGGTGGTGGGCGATTGGAACATGCAACACGACATCTATGGCCCTCATACCAGTCGTGATCTTTGTGCGATGGCGGTGACAAGTCCGAGTCGACCCCACGCGGTCTCGCAGAAAGAGATGTTGGAGAATCGATTAGCAGGTGGTCCTCAAACCAAGGCGAAGGGTGTCATTCCGGAAGGGCAGACGGCGCGTAGTGTGATCGCAGCGCGTATGCGTGATGACACGCTAGCGAAGTACGGCAAAGACCTCTCGTATCTTTCGGATGCTGAGTGCATCGACTCACTGAAGTACAACCTCTTCCCGAACCTCTTCATCTATGGTGGACCAGGGCTCCCGCAGCTGCATCGTGTGCGGCCCATCGGCAACGATCCCCATCACTGCATCATGGAGTTCATTCGCCTCATGCCAAAACCGAGAGGTGAGCCGTCCCCGGAGCCTGCGCCTGTGATTCGTATCCGCGAAGATGAGTCGTTTGCAACCGTGGAAGGTGTCGACAAGTTCTCGGCAAAGGTGCTCGACCAGGATACGAACAACCTGCGCTGGCAACATGAGGGCATGCGGACGAGCCGGAAAAAACACGAGACGTTATCGAGTTATCAGGAATCGAGGATTCGCCACTTTCATATGACTCTGGAGCGGTATATGGGATTGGGGAATGACGAGTGAATCGAGGAGATAGGGTACTGAGATCACGCGCGATGACTTGAATGCAAGAAACGCGGGTTTATCGGGTGCTGCCGTTGGATCATTTAAACAGGAGCTTTCGTGTCAGACCTTATCTGTGCCCCCTTTTCGAGGGAGCGCTTTGAAGACCTCCAGCAGCTCATCACCGCGAATGCCAAAGCACGATGGCCACGGACCTCTTATCTGCTGAACAGCGACGTGGCGTGGCGGTTGCCGGGCTCAGCGCCAAGAGAAAACCCGCGACTCTGGTATGACGACCGAGGCGTCGCCGCCTATGCGTGGTTCTCGCCAAACTCACCCATCGCCTTTGATATTCGCACCGACCTTGCGATCGACTCACCTATCGGTTTGGAGGTGATCACATGGCTGGAGGTACGACGCGCAGAATTCCCTGCTTTCTATCCTTGGTTGTTAGCGCTCAACTCAATGAATGAATGGGAACAGGCGCTGACTGACGGTCTGCCAACCAAGCCTGCCGAGAATAAGCTGCTTTAGGTTTCTGCGTTGGATCGTGATGAACCCCGGCAGCGATTTCTGCGACGCTTGGGCTTCACACCCTCCCAACATTTCAGGTACGCGCTGACACGAAGTCTTGAGGATCCTCTACCGGAGCCGGTCATTCCCAGCGGGTTCCGGCTGCGCTCTTGAGTGCTGTGACGTCGAAATACGAAGGACGGTGCTCTCGATCGACTTTCTGCACTTCGACAGGTTTTGCCGCATACGGCGGCAACAGGCTCTGGATGTCTGCAGTCGTTCTTTCGTGTAGCTGAATACACCCGTACCCCGGGTGATGAACCGCGACACTCGTGTGCACACCCAGCGTTGTGACCGCAACTTGTCGCCGCACGGGATCGATTCGTAACGACATGAAGGGCATAGCAGGTCCGAGTAACGGTTTTATATAGGTATCGACGGCGCGCTTCGGCGTGAAGCCTGACACGTGGACTAACGAGCAGACCTGTTTAGCCATGAGACCCGCACCGGCGGGACCAGCCATCACACCGTACCAGGCGGTGAGGCCGATAAATGCGAGCAGGAGGACGGTGATAGTCGACTTTTCGTTCATGACCGCATGTTACTCCGGGCGCCTTCAAGACGGCGTGTGCTCCACAATGGGAGAGGCGTGTCGGGATCTGTGCTGCATAGCACATCGTTCAACAAGCGGGCACACTTGCGGCTCCCTTCATGAGGCTTAAGCCCACCAGTGTTGGCGCTCGACGCAATCACCTTGCGTGCCGGTGATCCACCGTTGAACCACGTGTTTACGGATGCAGCGATTACCGTTGTGCTCGGTGCCAATCGTTCCGGCAAGACGTTGCTCTGTCGTGTGATCGCGGGGCTCACGTCGCCGCATTCGGGTGAGCTCTTGCTCGATGATGCACCGCTGGCTTCGTACCTGGAACGACCTGTTGCACTCGTCACGCAGTCCTTTGTGAATTATCCCGCCTGGACCGTTGCCGACAACATCGCTTCGCCGCTGACCGCGCGCGGCGTAGCGCGCTCGGTACGCGACACGAAAGCGAGGGACATCGCGCGCAAGCTTGGCCTTGAGGCCTTGCTGCATCGGTACCCTCATGAACTCTCCGGTGGTCAGCAGCAGCGAGTAGCCATAGGTAGGGCGCTCGCCAAAGGCGCGCGTGTACTGGTGCTCGATGAGCCGCTCGTTAATCTAGACTACAAGTTGCGCGAAGCGCTGCGTGAAGAACTACGCGGATTGTTGGTGGCCGAAGGATTAACCGTCATCTACACGACCACCGACCCGGTTGATGCGTTTGCCATGGCCCACGACGTGGTGCTGATGGAAGACCACGGCTTTGTGCAAAGTGGCGCGCCGCTCGATGTGTATCGACAGCCAAAGAGTTTCACTGCCGCTGCGCTCATGAGCGAGCCGACGGTGAATGCACTGAGTGACGGTAAAACCGTCGGCGCGATTCGCCCGGAACATGTTCGTCTAACACGACCGGGAGATGGCGCCGTGAAAGAACTGCAGCTTCTGGTCGAAGAAGTGGAAACCAACGGTACGCATACCTTCATCCATGGGCTCGTTGGACGAGACGGCTGGATTGTGAAGGTGGAGGGGATGGTGCGCGCTGAGATTGATCGGCCGCTGCAGGTGTGGGTGCGCGAAGCCGACATCCTTCGATTCGAGAGTCACTGAATTGGCTGCTATCGAACTGAGCGGCGTGAGCTTTCGTTATCCAGGCAGCACTGGTGAAGCTATCGAAAATCTCTCCTTGAATGTCGATGACAAGGCGACACACGCGCTGCTTGGTGCGTCCGGCGCAGGTAAGACCACGATGCTGAACCTGCTTTCGGGTCTTCTGTTGCCGACGAGTGGTCGTATCCTCTTTGGAGATCGTGATGTCTCCGCAGTACCTGCCGCCAAGAGAAACGTGGCGCAGGTGTTCCAGTTCCCGGTGCTTTATCCGCGCATGAATGTGCTCGAGAACCTAGTTTTTCCCCTCTGCAATAACGGTTGGAAAAAACTGGATGCAGCTGCCCGAGCGTTGGAGATTGCCAAGGAGCTGGGCATCGAAATCGTGCTTGAAGCGAACGTCAGCGCGCTTACGCTGTTCGAACGGCAACTGGTTGCGATCGGTCGAGCGCTCGTTCGACCGGATGTAGCGCTCGTCTTGCTCGATGAACCGCTCACCTCAGTGCAACCGGAGCTCAAATGGAGGCTGCGAAGGACACTGCGCAAAGTTCAGGCGGATCTGGGTGTCACCATGATCTACGTGACCCACGATCAGACCGAAGCGCTGACGTTTGCCTCAGCAGTGAGTGTCATGCACGGCGGTCACATTTTGCAGACAGGGTCGCCCATGGAGGTGCACGATCATCCAGAGCATGAATACGTGGGGTTCTTTATCGGCAGCCCCGGTATGAACTTCGTCAAAGCGGAAGTAAAACGTGGCGCAGTGCGTGTGAACGGCACGGCGCTCGCTTCAACCGATCACGCTGAAGGCGAATGCACCGTCGGCTTTCGGGCCGATTGGGCGATGCTCGCGCCGGATGGTTTGCCGGTGGAGATCACGGGCTTCCGACCGGATGCCGTACAGAATGGCATGCCGGTGGGTATCGCGAGCCTCAAACACGACGGTAATCGATTGCATGTCCGCGCAGAGGGGCTCATCGCGCCGGGACCTTCACACGTGCAGCTCAAGCATCACATGTTGTTCCGGGAGGGACGTCGTGTTGCCTGAACAACACAACAACCGGGCTTGGTTTGCGGTACTGCCGGTGGTGTTCATCGTCGCGTTCAGCGGTGTGGTGCCACTGATGACGGTCGTCAATTACTCGGTGCAAGACATCCTCGACGTTAACACCCGTTTCTTCGTCGGCTTTGACTGGTATCGAGACGCGTTGCGGGATGAGCGGTTACACGAAGCATTTCTGCGGCAACTGATGTTCTCGTTCACAGTGCTCATCGTCGAAGTACCGCTCGGTATTCTGGTGGCACGATGTATCTCGCGATCGAGTCGCTGGACGCCGTTTGTTCTGGTGTTACTCGCCGTGCCACTCCTCGTGCCGTTGAATGTGGTGGGTACGATCTGGCAGATTTTTGCACGAGGCGACATTGGTCTCTTGGGCGCCGCGTTGAATGGACTCGGTATCGAATTCAACTACACCCAAGTCCCGTTGCACGCGTGGATCACGCTCGTTCTGATGGATGTCTGGCATTGGACGTCGCTCGTCGTGCTGCTTGCGTTTGCGGGTTTGTCAGCCATTCCACCTGTGTACTACCAGGCGGCCGCACTGGATGGCGCGAGTCGGTGGCAGATATTCAGGCACATCGAGCTGCCGCATTTGCGCTCGGTACTCCTCATCGCTGTCCTGCTCCGGCTGATGGACTCACTTATGATCTACACCGAACCGTTGGTGTTGACGGGTGGTGGACCGGGCAATACGACGACGTTCCTGAGCCAGTACCTCGCAACGATGGCAGTGGGCCAGTTTGATCTTGGTCCTGCAGCGGCATTCTCAGTCATCTATTTCCTGGTGATCCTGCTGCTTTGCTGGCTCTTCCACACGATGGTGGTGTCGCGTGAACCCTAGTCGTCTTCTTAATAGTCGTCTTCTCAATCAGCTGGTGATTGCGGGTTATTCATTCTTCCTGTTGTTGCCGCTGTATTGGCTCCTGGTGATGGCGCTCAAGCCTACGCGCGACATCGTCACTAAACTCGAGTGGTTTCCGGCATCACCTACACTAGCGAACTTTGCGGAGATCTTTACCAATCCGGTGTGGCTGGGTGGGTTTACCAACTCGTTGACCTATGTCTTACTCAATACGATGTTGTCATTGGTGGTGGCGCTACCCGCAGCGTTTGCGTTTTCGCGTTATCGCTTCCTCG
>SYFY01000094.1 GCA_005799745.1 Gammaproteobacteria bacterium | reverse complement strand
GTGCGCTGGGTCATGGGCGAAAGTTCTGCTCGCCAGTTGCGAGGCGAAAACATCACCGATGTGATCTTCAACGGATCTTCCGGTCGCAAGCCCACTGCCTCTGCTGCCATTGAGCTGCTGTTTGACAATAGTGATGGTCGAGTCGGTGGCCAGTACGCGGCCTACGCCGAGATCGCGATTCGCCGCGAGGTCACCCGCGACGCCCAATCGACGTATTACCTAAATGGCAGCAAGTGCCGTCGCCGGGACATCCAGGATGTTTTCCTAGGTACCGGCTTTGGACCCCGCAGTTACTCCATCATCGAACAAGGCATGATCAGCCAGCTGGTTGAGGCCAAGCCCGATGAGCTTCGCGGTTATCTGGAAGAAGCGGCGGGTATTTCCAAATATCGGGAGCGTCGACGCGAGACCGAAAACCGCATCAAACATACCGCCGAAAATCTCGCTCGCCTTAATGACATTCGCGAAGAGCTGTCTAAACAGCTGGACCGTTTGCAGCGACAGGCGAAAGCCGCGGAGCGCTATCGGGAACTGAAGGAAGAAGAGGGCAAGACGACCGCGGAGCTGTACACGCTTCGCCACATCGCACTTGCCGGTGAACTGGCCGGCTTGACCTCCAGGATTCAGCAGGCACGAGTGGAACTGGAAAGTGCCAATACCGAATACCGCCGGATCGAGACCGAGATTGACACCGTTCGTGCTGAACACGGCGATCAATCCGCATCTTTCAACCGCGTTCAAGGCCGTTATTACCAGCTGGGCGCAGAGATTTCCCGAGCTGAAGAAACTATCGACTTCAGTACCAAGCGTGCGAATCAGCTGGAGTTGGATCTTGAAGGCGTCACAAGGCGTGTGGATGACATGCAGCGTCAACTCGAGGCGGATGAGCAGCTGCTCACGACGTTGATCGAGGAACTCGCCAATCAGTCGCCGCGAGTAGAAGCCGCCCAGGCGGTTGAACTCGACGCGCAAGCGACGCTCGAAGAGGTCGAGCGTGTACATCGCGAGGTGCAGCGCCGCACTGAAGAAATCAATCAGCGCCATGGTGAAAGTACAAGACAACTCGAAGTGCACCGCTCGCGTATCGAACACCTGCAGCAGCTGCTGGAGCGGCAACAGCGTCGCCGCGATACGTTGGCGACAGATCTCAGTGTAATCGTGGATGTGCCTGCCGCCGAAACCGAAGAGCTTGTGGCCGCCATCGTCGGACTCGATGCGGAAAAAGAAACCATTGACACTGCCGCGGAAGACAGTCGTTTAGGGCTCGCGTCGGCGCGGGACAACCTGCGGCAACAGGAACGCACGCTCGAAGGTGCCCGTGCCCACGTACAGTCCCTGCGCCGCGAACTCGCGAGCCTCGAAGCGGTGCAAGCCGCTGCCCTCGGTCGGGACAAGTCAAAACACGAAGCCTGGTTGCAGCGTCAGGGGTTGTCTGCCCGCGCTCGAATTGGTGAAAACCTCGCTGTTGTGAGTGGCTGGGAGCGTGCAGTGGAAACCGTGCTTGGCACGTTTCTGCACGGTGTTGTCGTCGACAGCCTGGATCAATACGCAGCGGCTGTCGCGAGTGATGCGGCCAGTGATCTGGCGTTGATCGAAAGGTCCGCTGCTGCTCCGAACGCCGAGTCACGCGTCTCAGCTGAGCTGCCCCAGCTCACGAGCTTGCTCCGTGACCAAGGCCAGAACCTTGGATCTCTGCTGATTGGCGTGTTTGCGGCTGAGTCCGTCGATGTCGCCATGCAGGTCCGACGTTTGCTGGCGGAAAATGAATCGATCATCACACGCGATGGTTTGTGGGTCGGCCGCGACTGGATGACTGTCGCCCCGGAAGCTGGTGCACAAAGTGGCGTGATTCAACGTGGTCAAGAAATCGAAGTGCTGACACTTCGTGTGGAAGAGGCCGAAGCCTCGCTCGACGAACTTGAACGCGCACACATGCATGGGCGTGAACAAATCACCGCCCTTGAAGCCGAGCGTGATCTCCAGCAGCGGCAAAGCGCCGTCTTGTCCAGTACGCTCTCCGAGCGACGCGCCCAGGCTCGCGTTCGGGAAGTGCAACAACAAGAAGCCGAACGACGTCGCGCACGTATCCAGTCGGAATTGGATGAGCTGGCTGGGCAGACGGCCGATGAATCCCAGCGGCTGTCGGCCGCGCGGGAAGCTCTGGCCGTCGTCGAAGCACGTCGCACCGAGGTCAGCATGCTGCGCGAAAACGTATTCACCGAACGCGAAACCATGGAAGCCCGTATCGGGGAAGCTCGCCAAACTGCGCGTCTTGCACGGGATGCGTACCACAGCGTCAACACAGAACTCGCTGCGCTGCGGTCTCGTCATGCGGCTGCTGAGACCGCGCGATCACGCATGCAGCAGCAGTTGAAGGATCTGGCGGTTCAGACCGATACGCTCAAGAGTGGTATCGAGCAGTCACGGCAGCCCATTCCTGAGCTGCGGCAGAACCTCGAAGAGAAACTCGCCGCCAGGGTCATCGTTGAAGCAGAACTCAAAACCATCCGCGTGGCGCTCGAGGACCTGGATGGTGCGGTGCGGACGCTCGAGTCCAATCGGCATGGTGCTGAAGATCGGATCAATGCCCTGCGTGAAGCGCTCGAAGAAGCGCGTATCGCTCATGAGGGCCTTGCCGTCACCGAAAAGAACATCCTCGAGAAGGTCGCCGCCACGGGTAAAGACCTGGAAACCGTTCGTGCCAACATGCCCGAGGATGCGGTTGACTTGGTGTGGCAGGAAAATCTCAATCTGATCCAGAGGCGCATAGAACGCCTCGGTGCCATTAATCTCGCGGCCATTGATGAGTTCCGCACAGAGTCGGAGCGCAAGTCTTATCTTGATGCGCAAAATGAGGATTTAGAACAAGCGCTTGCGACTTTGCGCGAAGCTATGCGTAAAATTGATCGCGAAACCAGGGTTCGATTTAAAGAAACCTTCGAAACAGTCAACAAAAAGTTGGGGGAACTGTTTCCGAAGGTATTTGGCGGAGGACACGCCTACCTGGAACTGACGGGGGAGGACTTGCTCGACACGGGGGTCACGCTGATGGCGCGGCCACCGGGCAAACGCAACTCGAGCGTGCATTTGCTGTCGGGCGGTGAAAAGGCAATGACGGCCATCTCGCTGATTTTTGCCATTTTCCACCTCAACCCAAGCCCCGTTTGCTTGCTGGACGAAGTGGATGCACCGCTTGATGACGCGAATGTCGGCCGCTATGCCGAGCTGATCAAAGAGATGTCATCGGATGTGCAATTCATCGTCATAACTCATAACAAGATCACGATGGAAGCAGCCGACCATCTCATGGGGGTCACCATGAACGAGCCTGGCGTGAGCCGGCTTGTGAGTGTCGACGTGGGTGAAGCCGTGGCGCTTGCTGCGGTTTGAGGGGTTGAATGTGTCCGGGTCACGCTGAAGTGACCAAAGGAGCCGCTGAAACAACATGGACATCAAGTCACTGATCCTTATTGCGGGCGGTGTGATGATCGTTGCCGTGATCGTGCACGGCATCTGGATCGCCTGGAAAAGCCGCCGCGAAACGATTCGCATGGACATTATTCAGGAAGCCCTGCCTGATGATCCTGAGCTCGATACCCGTTATCCAGCGGAGCTGCCGAATGGCGGTGCGCGGGTGATAGGTGTCAACGATTCTCTTCCGTGGCCTGAGAAGCCACCCATCCTTATGACGCCGAGTGGTGAAGTTCGCACTGCGATTCCTCCAGTGGCGGACAGTGTCAACGCAGAGCTCTTGGGGTCCAGCGAAGGATTCGTGACTGAGAACCGGAACGACACTGGCTCAAGTGAACGACGTACTTCTTCTAGTAGCAGAACTCGCAATGGTTATCACCCGGGCAGCGGTGGTCCTTCGACCATCGAAGCGGCCGTTGCACGAAAGAATGCGCAGAGCCGACCGGCGGAGCCTGCCAAAAAACCAGGGCCCGGCAGCGAGACTGCTGCGCGTGAAAGTACTGGGCTGCGTTCACGCATCGCCGAAGTGTCCGTAAGTGCTGCTCCCAAACCGGTGAACAAGTCAGTGAAGAAAGGCGATTCCGTGCGGGATCGGGTTGAGCAACAAACCACCGCTTTAGAAAGAGTGGCTGCGGAAAGCGCAGTGGATGAGGATTCCGTTGTCAGCTTCTTCCTCATGGCCCGTAGTGGCACGATGATTGAAGGCGAAAGGCTTTGGGAGACGTTTCGCGACAAGGGCATCCGGCGTGGCGAGATGTCGATTTTTCATCGCATGGACCCTGGCAGCAAAATGTCGCTTTACAGCGTCGCCAACGCGGTTAATCCAGGTACATTCGATTTTGCCAACCTGAAAAATTTGTGGGTGCCAGGCGTGGTCTTCTTCATGCAGCTCGAAGGCCTTGACCACCCGGTCAAGGTGTTTGAGGACATGCGCCGGGTGGCTCAGGAAGTTGCGGTTGCCCTGAACTGTGAAATCAAGGACGAGAACCGCTCCGTCGTTACGGGTCAGACGTTTGATCACTACCGCGAGCGTATTGCTGAATACGCGCGGCGGCGGTTGTCACGTCGGGCCTTGTAGAGACGACACTGTCTTCATGTCCCCTGCCGATCGGGTGCTTGAGCTCAGGCGCCTGATCGATCATTACGGCTACTGTTACCACGTCCTCGATCAACCCGAGATCACCGATGCTGAATACGATTGGCTTTACGATGAGCTTGTCAGGCTCGAAGCGGAAAACCCTGAGCTTCTGATACCCGAATCACCAACCCAGCGAGTCGGTGTCGCACCCGCTAACGGCTTTGCTGAGGTGATACATCGTGAGGCGATGTTGTCGCTCGATAAAACGACAGACGCAGCTGGGATCAACGAGTGGATGAATCGAACCCGCAAGCTTGTCGGCGATGGTGCGTTGCTGTCCTTCACCTGTGAACCCAAGATCGATGGTGTGGCAGTCGCGCTGGTGTATGAGCATGGACGGCTCGTTCAAGCAGCAACACGCGGCGATGGTGAACGCGGCGAAGACGTCACGACCAACGTGCGGACGATCAAGACAATCCCCCTGCACCTCCACGGTGACGATGTTCCGGCGCGAATTGAAATTCGCGGCGAGGTCTACATGTCTCACCAGGATTTCGAGCGCTTCAATCAACAAGCGCTCGCACGTGGTGAACGGACGTTGGTCAACCCTCGGAATGGTGCGGCGGGTTCACTTCGACAACTCGATCCAACACTCACCGCGGCACGGCCATTGTCGATGTTCAGCTATAGCCTGGGTTGGGTAGAAGGCGGCTGGCAGCCTGAATCACACTTTCAGGTCCTCGAAAAATTGAGGCAATGGCGATTGCGTGTGAGCCCGCTGATTGAAAATGTGCAGGACGCAGAAGGCGCGATGGAATATTTGCAGCGTCTCGAAGCACGTCGCGACAGCCTCGGTTACGACATCGATGGCGCCGTGCTCAAAGTCGATTCCCTCGTGTTGCAGCGACAACTGGGAGCGCTCAGTCGCACGCCGCGCTGGGCACTCGCCTTTAAATTTGCGGCTGAAGAAGCCACCACGCGCGTCGTGGGTGTCGACTTTCAGGTGGGTCGTACCGGGTCGATCACGCCGGTCGCCCGGCTCGAACCGGTATTTGTCGGTGGCGTGACAGTGAGCAATGCGACGCTGCACAACATCGATGAAGTGGTACGTCTCGATCTTCGCATGGGCGACACCGTCATGATTCGTCGTGCCGGTGATGTCATTCCACAGGTCATGGCGGTCATCCTGGCGAAAAGACCTGCCGATGCGGAATCGATTGTCTTGCCAGCCAATTGTCCCGTGTGTGGTAGTACTGTTGAGCGTGCAGAGGAAGAAGCCGTCGCGCGCTGCACCGGCAGCGCTAACGTGTGTATGGCTCAGCGAAAGGAAGGGCTGCGGCACTTCGCTTCGCGACGAGCGATGGACATTGAAGGTCTTGGTGACAAGCTGATCGACGCACTCGTCGATGGTGGGCTCGTTCGAACTGCTGCGGATATCTATCACCTCGATCTTGAGACACTGGCGTCGTTGCCACGAATGGCGGAAAAGTCCGGAAACAATCTGCTTGCGGCGATTGAGCGCAGTTGCCAGACGACGCTGCAGCGATTTATCTTCGCGCTCGGTATTCGTGATGTCGGGGAAGCTACTGCGCTGAACCTGGCACGCCACTTCGGATCAATGGACGCGGTGATAGACGCGAGCGACGAAACGCTGCAGACAGTGGAAGATGTTGGACCGGTAGTGGCTTCCCGTGTCTTTGCTTTTTTTTCCTCGGCGGAAAATAGGGCAGCGGTCGCCGAGCTGCGAAGAGCCGGCGTACGCTGGAAAGACCATCCCCCGTTGGTGACAACCTCTGCGGCAAATCACGTCTTACCCCTTACGGGTCAGACCTGGGTGCTCACCGGTACCCTTGAGTCCATGCCACGAGACGATGCCAAGACACGCCTCGAAGCCCTCGGCGCGAAAGTCGCAGGATCGGTTTCAGCGAAGACACACACTGTGGTGGCAGGACCAGGCGCAGGCTCGAAACTCGCTAAAGCCGAGTCGCTGGGTGTTCAAATCCTGGATGAAGCAGCCTTCCTCGCCGTTTTGAATTCGTTCGGCTGACGATCCGCTGCACGGCAATTTCCCGTATATCTCCATCCTGCGGGGTGCTATTCACCGAAGGGCAACTGTAAACTGCCGACCGGACACCGGAGGAACGCCCCATGGCAATGTTCGAAAAAAAGAAGAATCCTGCAGAAACCCCCGTTTCTGTCGCATCCGTGACACTCAAACAACCTGAGCCTCAACGCCACGAACCGGTGTCGTCGGCCCCGAACCACAGTGGCAAACCGGCCGTAATTGGTACAACTATCCAGGTCTCCGGCGATATCGTCGGTGGTGAAAACCTGTTGGTTGAGGGTCGAGTTGAAGGCACCATCCGTCTCGAAAAACACGATCTCACTATCGGCGTAACGGGCAGCGCTCACGCTAACCTGACCGCCAAGCTCGTGCGGATCGAAGGCGAAGTCGTCGGAGATGTGGTTGGGCTCGAGCGGGTGGTCATCGCCGCGTCAGGTCGTGTCCGCGGCAACATCACTGCGCCCCGCGTACTCGTTGAAGATGGCGCGCGCTTCAAGGGCATGATCGACATGGACTTTGGTGATAAGGGCAACGAACAGAAACCACGTTCCGGCGGCAACGTCGAGAGCGCGGTTAGTCGCGCCGCGTCCTGATTCTGAGCAAGCCTAACCACGTATGGCGTCCGCTTTGACATCCACTTCTGCATCGCCCGTGAATATCAGCGGCGTGCTGCCATTACAGGGCGAACAAGAAAACGGTTCGCTTCTGGCGCGGTGGTTCGAGCGGCTTGATCCTGATCGCCTCTTTACCGTGCTCGATCTCGGTGGCGCAGGGGAGGAGACCATTCGATCATTCAGTGATTATCGATGCCGCGTGTATTGTGCGGATTTTTTGCAAGAGCTGTGCAAACCATTTGGCGATGATCTCCCCGCGGCCGGAAGGCTGTTCGAGGAGCGATTCGCGTTCATTGGTGATGGCGTCATCGACTTCTGTCTTTTGTGGGACTACCCCCACTATCTCACTGCACCACAGCTCACGGTGTTTGCGCGCTGCCTACAACCCTACTTGCACGTCGGTACGTGCATGCACTTGTTCGCCGCGATGAATGGACGAAGTCGCATCGAACCCTGGCGTTACTCGGTGGTATCGCCGGAAACGGTGATCCGTCGTCCCGTTCGGCGCCCAGTGCCTGACTATCCGCACACCCAGAGCGAAATCGTGGATGCGATGGAGTACGTCCGCCTCGAACGGGGTACGCTGCGGGACGGGCGTGTGGAAGTCCTTCTGGAGTGTGTTTAAGCGCTGGTCAGTCGAAGCGGATAGAATTCATGCTCGACCTCAGCGCGCACTCGTCCTCTGGAAACTCTGCGCGTGTGGAATTGAAGTTAAACACCAGCGTTTAGCCATTGTTGTCGGTCATCAGCATGATGTTCCAGATGTCGGTGTCCACGGCATGGGAAGTCATCTCCAGCAGAATCCAATCACGGCGAGCAAGTTCGATCAGCCGCTTCTGCTTCTATTCGATACCCGGGATCATTCTTGAAAATTGGTAGCTGACGCGATACCCCGGTTTTTTTTATTCACCGTCGAGGACCGATCTGGCGTTGAGTGATGCGGCACATTCGTCGCGACGACACATTCTCAAATCCCCTCTCATGGAACACTACGTGTTCCAGCCCGACAGCGCTGCCCCTTGGCCAGTCGCGTCGCTGGTGGCTTCAAACCCGCGTATCTGTGCGAGGGGAGCGTGTCGACGCCGGCGTTGTGCCAATTTCCGCTATCCTGCGGCGATGTTTGAACTCACCGATGACATCAAGCGCGAAATCCAGGATGCCTATACCAACTGGCTTGCTGCGCGTGGTTTTCGTGCTCGCCGTGGCCAGCGTGAAATGGTTGCGCACATCACCCGCACCGTGGCCGATCCGGAGGCGAGGCTTGCTGTGGTGGAAGCGGGCACGGGGACAGGGAAAACCGCCGCGTATTGCATGGCCACGATTCCTGTCGCCAAGGCGCTCGACAAAACCGTGGTTATCTCTACCGCAACCGTGGCCTTGCAAGAGCAGGTGGTGCTTCGGGATTTGCCTGACCTCCAGGAACACTCCGGTCTTCGTTTCACGTACGCGCTCGCCAAAGGACGGCGGCGTTATGTGTGCCTCAAGCGTCTCGATGATGTGCTTAAACCGGGTGATCGACAGGTCGCCCAGCTCATCGAGCCACCCGCGTCGTTGTCCTCGGAATCCTATTCGGAAATGTTGTTCGCATTCGGTGATGGCTCCTGGAATGGCGAAATCGATGCGTGGCGTGAAGGCGTCGAGGATGAAGCCTGGCAACAGATCACGACGGATCATCGCGGTTGCAGCAATCGTCGCTGCACATTTTTTTCGCAGTGCCCTTTTTTCAAAGCGAGGGGCAATCTTGAAGGTGTTGATGTCGTCGTGGCCAACCATGACCTCGTGCTTGCCGACTTAAGCCTCGGTGGGGGCGTCGTATTACCTGAACCTGAAGACTGTATTTTTGTCTTCGACGAAGCCCACCACCTGCCCGACAAAACCCAATCGCACTTTTCGAGCCGAATGCGCGTCAAAGGCAGCATGGGCTGGTTCGATCAGCTGAATGCCGCGGTAGGGACACTGACGCAGCGTTTCTCGCGACCTGAAGCATTGGTGCAAATCGCCACTCACTTGGTGGCGGACACGGCCAAAGCGGCAGAGAGCCTCGGCGCTTTGAATGCGAGAGTGGCTGCGCTCGAATTCGCAGTGCGCGATGAGACGCTCTCGAGTTATCGATTTCCGCTCGGCTGTGTTCCCGCTGACATCGCGCTGCTTTGTCGTGACGCCTATAAACCCATGCGTGACATCGAAGACCAGATCGCACGGCTCGAAGACAAACTCTCGCAGGCAGCAGCGGGTGACCTTGAATGGCCAAACCGCCATGAAGCGGATGACTGGCTCGGAGCGGTCGGTCAATTGTCTGCGCGCGCGGAGTCCATTCTGCAGACCCTCGCCGACTATGCGGACGCGCCCGAAGAATTAGCCAAGGGTGAAGATGCGCCGGTAATGCATGCGCGCTGGATTAACCAGAGCGGTGATGACCATGAGCTCATCAGCGCGCCGATTGAACCCGGCGAACTGCTGCGGGACGTGCTCTGGACCCGTTGTCATGCGGCGGTGTGCACGAGTGCGACGTTGACGGTGGCGGGGCGATGGGAGCGGTTTCTGGAACGCGCCGGTCTTGGCGCTGAGGCTGCCACGCTCAGCATTCCAAGTCCCTTCGATTATCCGAACATCGTCACCTTTCAGGTGCCAACTATGCAGTCTGATCCGCGACAAGCAGACACACATAGCTCAGAAATTGGTGAGCTGTTACCGGCGCTACTCAACCAGGAACGCAGCGCACTTGTGCTCTTTGCCTCGTGGCGGCAGATGCGGCGTGTTGTGGAACTGTTACCAAAGGGGCTTGCAGAACAAGTGCTCGTGCAAGGCAATACCTCCAAGCAGGCGCTTCTGGACGATCATCGCCATCGTATTGATGCCGGGAAAACCAGTTATCTCCTTGGCCTTGCCAGTTTTGCTGAGGGGCTGGACTTACCTGATGACTATTGTCGACATGTGATCATCTGCAAGCTGCCTTTTGCAGTGCCGGATGATCCTGTCGATCAGGCCATGGCGGAGTGGGCGCAGCATCAAGGGCGCAATCCGTTTATGGAGATTTCCGTACCCGATGCAGCCATTCGTCTGGTTCAGGCCTGTGGCCGCCTCATTCGTCATGAAGGCGACCACGGCCGTATTACGCTCCTGGATCGACGGTTCGTCACCCAGCGTTATGGGGCGGTACTGCGCCGGAGTTTGCCGCCTTACCGGTTTGAGACCTCTTCTTGAAATCAGCGACCGTGGCGACTTTTTCGCCATGGTTCGTGAGGGGTTCAAACTTGCCTCGTGAGTGCACGATCAGGCTTTCTTTCGACAGTCGAGCTGGCAGCGCGCGCAGCCAAGAAATCACGTCGGCACGGGTCAGCCCCTTGATCACTTCAGCAAGTCGACGATTGCCATCGAAAGTGGTGACCTTGTCGTCGATATCGGTCCAGTAACGTTCAGTGCGTTCGGCGAGGTTTTTGTCGGCTTCCAATAGAGTCACCAGCAATCCTTCCCGTTGCAGTGCAAAGGTTTCGTCAGACATCGCTTCGATGGTTGCCGGTGTGCTCAGGAGATAGGCGCGAACGGCGCCTAGGATTTTTTCGGGTGGTGCAGAAGGCGATTGCACCATGAAGAGCAGCCCAGGCTGCTTGTCGATGGTTCGTGCCGCCATACCCACTGCATAACCGAGCTGTTGTTCCGTTCGCAGGCTTGTGAAAAACCCTTGCTGCACGACGTGCGCAGCCAGCTGATTGACGGCGCGGCTCTGCAGTGAATCGTCGGGTTGTTGGATGAATGCGACCAGGGATGAATCGGTATGTTCGATGGGTAGTTCGATGTTAGCCGCGGTCTGGAGTTGAGCGGGTGCTGCGAGGTCAGTATCCACCTTGGCGAGCGTGAAGCGTTGTTTCACCACGTCGAGCAGCGCCATGGCATCAGCTTCACTCACGTTGCCATGGGCCAAACCCAGGAAAGAAACGCTCGCGAGGCGTTGATCACGCCAGGTCATCAATGATTCGGGGGTGATGTTCTGCAATGCCTTGGCGATCTCGAGTTCTGGCCACTCGCTGCCATGAATGGACTGGCCAACCGCAGCCATTGCCTGGGCGAAGGGTTTTTCCTGCATAGTGTTCTCAAGCGTGCGGGTGAGATCGGTTTTGAGCACGGCGAAACGATCTGCGTCGATTTTCAGCGAGCGGAAGGTATCGAGCACACGCGCCGCGAGTTCGAGCTGCTTGTCGTTGTAGCCCATCACATCAAAACGGAAGCCCGCTGGACGTACGCCGACGTTGGCATTCATGCCGGCAAGCAAGGTGGCATAGGCCCACTGATTAGTGGCGTCCGCAATCAGATCCGCATACAGACGCGCGGCCGCGTGGTCTTCGGGTGTGGTGAAACCGCCGTCAACACGCAGCGTAAAACGTAAGTTGGCTTTGGGGACACCAAAGGAAGTATCCGAATGCAGCCAGTACTCTGCTTCAGCGCTGTCGATCAACTTTCGCGGTGCACTCTGATTGGTTTGCAGCGATAGATCTTCGGGGAGAAATGGATTGGCTTCAGGCAATGCCAACGAAGCACGTTGCTCGGCTGTTAGCGCAGACATCGGCAGTGGACCGGATGCCGTGTTGTATTCCACGCCGAACCAGGGTTCCTTCCTGGGGGTCTCGGCCTCTGGCAACGTGACCTGCATGGCAACATTGTCTGGACGGAGCAGATTCAAATAGGTGTTGATCAGAGCGGGATCGAAACTGCGGTAGGCATAGCGGTTGTGCAGCAACTCTTCGGGTGGGTAGTGCATCAACACCGGCGCTAACGCGTACACCGTGCGTAGCGCTGTTCCTTTTTCCATGAAGCGAAAACCGAGTTCTCCGAGCAGTTCCAGTTCACGCTGCCGCCACGCTTGTGGACCTTCCGCTCGAATGAGATCGATGTAGGCGCAGAGCCACGCCGTAATGTCATCGATATTCTTGGCACCTTCTTCGGTAAGGGCGACAGTCACGTCGAACTGCGCTTCGTCATCGTCAACATCACCGGTGGTTGAGGACAGGCTTGTCACCCAACCGAAGGATTTAAGCGTTGCATAGAGACTACCTTTGCCTTCGTGGCCAAGCAGATTGGCAATGTAGAACTCGGGTTTGGATTCGTAATGCGTCCGGACCGCCGGTACGATGAAGGAGTAGCTGATCTCGCGTCGTTCCTGTACGGGCTTGACGTCGAGACGAACCGGCAGTCCACCCTCCGCAAAGAGCTTTTCCTCCGGCTGATCGTTGCCCAGATTGTGATCAGGGATGGCCGCGAAGCGTTCACGTACCATTTTTTCGAGTGCATCGAGTGATTCCGGCGCCAATACCACAAGTGACATCTGGTCCGCGGAATAGTGAGTCCTGTAGAAGTCCACCAACGCCGTCCGGACATCACCGGCCAATGTATCGAGGCTGCCGATGCTGAATCGTGACATCGGGTGCTCGGGGTTCATAAGCAGCTTGCTCGCCGTCATGCCCCGCCAACCATCGTCCTTACTCTGCATCTGATACTCGGAATGCACCGCGTTTTTTTCACGGTCGACGTATTCCGCCGAAAGAAGAGGCGCAATGAAAAACTGTGCGAAACGGTCGAGTGCTTCGGGATACTGCTCAGGCGCCACATCAAAAAAGTAGTTGGTGTGATCCGGTGCGGTATAGGCGTTGGATGAGCCACCGTGCGCGGCGAGGAACTGTTGGTAACCGTCCACTTCAGGGTACTTCCCAGTGCCGATGAACAACATGTGTTCGAGGAAGTGAGCGAGACCGGCGTGTTTGACGGGGTCGTGATTGCTGCCGCGGAACACTGTGAGCGCGGCTGCTGACTTGTCGGATTCGGTATCGGCGATCAAGACTACTTTCAAGCGATTGGGAAGCTCGATGTAGCGATACTCGCGGTCATCATTCGGGCTCTTGATGATTTCGATGTCGGTAGTTGCTGGTGGAGGGGTGGCGCAGGCCGCAACGAGTACCAGCAACAGAAGCGTGGAAAACCACTTGATCATGAGCACGGAATCCTTGTCGATTCGACGGTAGGTTTAGTTCCAGGACATTGTAGGCGGGCCTGCCGACAACCGCACAGCCTTCCTGACGTGAACTTTCAGCGTCGATTCAGAGCCCGCGCGATGAACCAGTCAAGACTCACGTAGCGACCGCCACCGATGAAGAGCAACGCGAGCAACATCGCCATATACATCGTCGCGAACTCGATGCCGTTGTTGAGTTTGACGAGGGATCCCATGCCGTTTAGGTAACTGAAGTTGGCTTCCTCTTTGAGAATCGCTTTGGCACGCCGTAAACGATCGGCCGCATCGAGGGTGCGCTCATTGACGTTGTAACAATGCACATAACGCTCCCAGGCGTTGGCAGCGGCGTGTTCGCGAGTGTCAGGTACACAGCGGCGGGCCGTTGTGACGGCGCGATGGCAGCCCAGCCATTGGGCAGATGGACAGAATACGCGGCTACGAACATGGTCACTGCGAGCGCAACCGCCCACATGCGCGTCCCCAGACCGAGCAGCAGACCGATCCCACCGAAAAATTCGGTCCACATGGCGAGGTTCCACGAGAGCTCTGCCGGCAACACGTTGAAGGGAAATGGAAAGGTGTCGAGGGCACTGTGAAACCAGTTTTCGCCGTGCATCTTTTCGCATCCGGCAGCGATCATCACCGGCGCAAGAATCAACCGGATAAGCAGTGCCGCTGTACCGTCGAAGTGGGGGAGTGTACGCAGAAAACGGGCCCAGCTTAACTGGGCTCGAGCGGAGATGGAGGCGGGCATGACGTTTCCGGGTGTTGTCATGATTAGAATCTTTAGACACGGGAATTCGAATTGGTTCACACATTTCTCGTACGCAACCATCATTCATTTGAGGTTCAGCGCTGTGGCTTAAGCTGATCTCGAGCCTGAAGAGGGCGGCCGGAACGAGGGTGTTGGTAAGGCCGAACTCGGGCGATGGCAGTAGATCGAGGTCACAATGAACCACACGACAAATGCATCCATGCACAACTCCAGCGAGATTCCGGTGAGCGGAGCCAGGGCATCAAGCCTGACGACGGTCATCCGTCGCTTGTCCAAAACCCTGGCGGTGGTCGCAGGCAGTGCACTCTTACCTGCGTGTGTGATGGCCAACCATTACGAAGAGGCGCAAGTACTGAGCGCTGAACCCGTCTATCGCACCGTGTCTTTTTCTGTGCCCGCGGAACGCTGTCACGATGAACAGATCGCCTACCAGGATGCGCCTCGGGGACGCTCGGCGACACCGACAATCCTCGGTGCCGTGATTGGCGGAGCCATCGGCCATGCCGTGGGTCATGAGAAGCGGAACAAGCAGGTCGGTATGGCAGTCGGCGCACTGCTCGGTGGCACGATCGGTAACGACATCGGGCGTCGTCGAGCCGGCTATGACGGTGCCGTTCGATATCGCACAGAACGGGTCTGCCAGACCGTCGATGAGGTGCGTGAACAGGAAGAGTTGGCGGGTTATGACGTCGCTTACCGCTACGGCGGTCAGGTCTATCACACCCAAACCCAGCACCACCCCGGCGACACGTTGCGGGTCAATGTGCGAGTCGATCCGGCGGAGTGATCACCTGCCCGATTGGCCGGCCACGCCCCCCTGTTACCAGCCCCCTGGCAGAGGAGGGAGGTTGGCCGGCGATCCGGTCAGATTGTGGCCGTGGACACAGTTACATTGCCAAAGTGATACAGCTTCGGGGACGGATCGAGAGCCGTCCGGATTTGCCCGCTGCGTGTCCGCCGACTTTGGGGTTAGAATCCGCGCTGAAACCGAATTGCACAAATTGCAAGCTTTGCAATCTCTGCAAAATAGATAAGAGAAGCATCTCTCCGGGAGGGCCGCCGAATGTTCGAGCGTAGCCAAAAATCGAAAAACCTTGCGGTGAACAACCGATTGACCGCCGCGTTGTACGCTGTCGTGCTTCTGGCGGTAGCCGCTCTGCTCCCTGGGTTTGCCACCGCCAACGAATACAAGCAGGCTGCTACCCAGAGTTACCTGGTTCAGCCTACCCCTGCGGTCACCCTGGAAACGGCCACTGCCATCGTTCGTCACAAGACCGGTGGACGTGTGCTTTCTGCCAACCCTGCGAGCAAAGGCACCGAGGTGGGTTATCAGGTCAGAGTCCTTGTTGATGAACGTTTGGTCCAGACCTGGTTCGTCGATGAACAGGGTCGCACGATAAGCGAGTAGGGTCCCCATGCGTGTTTTGATCGTTGAAGACGAGTCCACACTCGCGTCCCAGCTCGCCTCAGCGCTGCGTACCGCAGGCTTTGTGGTCGATGCCGCGAAAGACGGTGAAGAAGGTCTGTACTTCGGCGAGGAGTACGACTACGACGCCGCGGTGATCGACCTCGGACTGCCGCGGCTCGATGGGATGAGCCTCATCCGCAAGCTGCGTTCCGCAGAGCGCAACATGCCGGTGCTGATTCTTACGGCGCGTGGTAACTGGCAAGACAAGGTCAAAGGCCTTGAGGCCGGCGCCGATGACTACCTCACCAAACCTTTCCAGATAGAAGAACTTCTGGCCCGGCTCAATGCGCTGATCCGTCGTTCGGCGGGGTATTCATCACCGGTGTTCGAACACGGTGACCTGAAGCTCGACACCGCCAAGAAGGAAGTCAGGGTCGCCGGAGAGGCGATTGAGCTGACGGCCTACGAGTACAAGGTACTCGAGTATCTGATGCTCAATCCGGATCGAGTGGTCAGCAAGACCGAACTCACTGATCACCTGTACGAACAGGATTTCGATCGGGACAGCAACGTCATCGAGGTTTTCGTAGGACGGCTCCGCAAGAAGCTCGACCCGGTGAACCCGATTCGCACGATCCGAGGTCAGGGATATCGCTTCCTCTCGGATGGCGATGCCTGAGGCACTGACGACCAAGTCCATCGCACCACTCAGTTCTGTTGTTGGGACTGTCGTTCAGCCTGACGAAGGCGCTGGCAAGGTTTTGCGCAAACCCTCCAGGGCAGGCATTCAAACACGATTGCTGTTCACCACGACATTGGTGCTGGGCTCCTGCCTGTCTCTTGCGGGGTACATTCTTGATCGATCCTTTCAGGCCAGTGTCGTTGCAGGTGCCGAAGAGCAGCTCAAGCTCGTCACTTATTCGCTGATGGGTGTGGTCGACTTCAACGGTCGACGATTGAGTGTTTCTTCTGACCTTCCGCAACCGCGGCTTAACCAGCCCGAGAGTGGGCTCTATGCAAGTGTGCTCATGCGCGAGCAGATTCGTGGTTGGCGATCACCTTCGGCGCTGACGACGGATGTGCCCTTTCCCGAGCACGTGCTGGCGATGGAGCCTGGCGAATTCCTGTTTACTGAAGTCGATGACACCGACACACCATTTTATTACCTGAGTTATGCGGTGAGCTGGGGTGCGGATGACGGTGCGGTGTTGACCTTCACGGTCGCAACGGAACAGAAGGAGTTTGTGCGTTCTATCGCCGTATTCCGGCGCAACCTCTGGCTCGGTCTCGGCGCTGTGCTCTTGTTGTTCATCGGGGCACAGTTCCTGGCGCTCCGCTGGGGTTTGACGCCTTTGCGCCAGATGGCCGAAGAAGTGCGCGAACTCGAGGCGGGGGATCGTGAAGAGTTTAGTCAGGCTTATCCGCCCGAACTCTCCGGTCTCGCCCAGAACCTCGATCAGTTTGTCGAACACGAGCGCCGTTCACGAACACGTTATCGCAATGCCTTGGAAGACTTGGCACACAGCCTCAAGACGCCTCTGGCGG
The DNA here is from genome assembly GCA_005799745.1 of Gammaproteobacteria bacterium. Lineage (GTDB taxonomy): Bacteria > Pseudomonadota > Gammaproteobacteria > Pseudomonadales > Azotimanducaceae > SYFY01. The sequence continues at coordinate 5,411 of SYFY01000094.1, read as the reverse complement.
TGGTGCGTAACGCGTTGAATGAAGCCAACGGATCCTCGACGGAGCTTTTGCGTGAACAACTCTCGCGAATGGAAAGCACGGTACATCACCAGCTCTCGCGAGCCTCCGTGCGTGGACCTGTTATCGTCGGCGGGACCGTGGAGCTCTCGACGTTGATCGAACGGCTGGTGCGTGCGTTGCGTACCGCTTACGTAGACCGGGGCATTGACGTGAAGGTTACCGTCGACGGTGATCTTAAACTCCGGGGTGATGAAGGTGATCTCATGGAGATCTTTGGTAATCTCCTCGAGAATGCCTTCAAGTACACGAAGCGTCGCATCGAGATCGGCGCCTCACGGATCAGTGGGGGCGTGGAAATTCACGTGGACGATGATGGCCCAGGTATTCCGGCATACCTGCGGGCGGATGTGCTGAATCGTGGCACCCGCGCCGATGAAGTGCAGGCGGGTCAGGGGATCGGGCTTTCTGTAGTTGCAGAATTGGTGCAGCTTTACGCGGGCATCTTAGCCATTGAAGAAAGTCCGCTTGGCGGGGCAAGGTTGAGGCTGGTGCTGAAGTAATTGCTGAAGTAGCAGCTGCAGTAACGATTGGAAGAAGGGGAGAAAAGGAATGTCAAAACTGGTGATGTCATGCGCACTCGCGACATCGGATCAAAGTCACGAACATGCACGGATCGCAGAACAACTTGGATTTACCCGCGCATGGTTCTATGACTCACCAGCGCTTTATCCGGACGTCTGGGTGCAACTCTGTCGCGCCGCAGAACGGACTACTCGCATCGGTCTCGGTCCGGCAGTTCTGATTCCAAACCTACGGCATCCCATGACCAATGCGGCGGCCATCGCGACGCTCGCCGGTCTCGCGGGCGCGGAGCGGGTCAGTGTTGTCATCGGTTCAGGATTCACCGGTCGACTTACCTTAGGTCAACGACCGTTACCGTGGCGTTACGTCGCTGAATATGTCGGCTGTGTGAAAGCGCTGCTGCGTGGTGAACAGGTGGAATGGGAAGGTGCGCCCATCATGATGATGCACCCACCGGGTTTTGGTGCGTCGCGTCCGCTGAACATTCCCATCGTGATTGCAGCAGCGGGGCCTAAAGGCATTCAGGTTGCCCGTGACATGGGCGAAGGCATCATCGCGTCAGCACCGATTGCCGGTTTTGAACGCAGCATCCTCCTGGCGATGGGCACGGTGTTGTTACCGGGTGAATCTCCGGGATCTGCACGTGCAATTGAAGCTGCAGGACATGCAGCATCGGTGGGGCTGCACTGGGCAACAGAATTTGATGCCCTCGACGGCCTTCCGGGTGGGCGTGAGTGGGCAGCGGCGTATGCGGATGTGCCGGCACGTGAACGTCACCTAGCGCTCCACGATCAACACCTGATCGCCGTAAATGATCGCGACCGGCCCTTTGTTACCGGGGAGATGTTGGCTGCGCAAAAACTCGCACTACAACCAGAACAATGGAAGAGTCGCCTCGAGGGATTTGCCTCGGCAGGTGTTACCGAGATCGCCTATCAACCCGCAGGAAAGGACATCCCCGGTGAACTCGAACGGTTTGCGAAGCTTTTTCACTGATGGCAACGAGCGGCTCAGTGAGCAAGGTGAGTAGAGCGATCAACACGTTGGTGCTGTGGACGGCCATAGCCCTATTCACAGCCACATTTGCGCAGGCTGCTGAACAACACCAGAATTCGAATGAGAACCCAATCAGCCCGGTGGCCGACGTGAGCATAGACAGCAGCTATAACTTCAAACGAATCGACGAGCGAGTGACCACTTCGGGCGTCGTCGGTGATAAACGCCTCGCGGCACTCAAGGCTCACGGTTATCAGGCGCTCATCAACCTTCTGCCTGACAACAACGAATATTCCGTGCCCGATGAAGCCAGCATCGTGACGGGTCAAGGTATCCGCTACACCTACATTCCCGTGGAGTGGTCAGCACCCACCCGCGCCAACTTTGATGCGTTCGAAAAGGCGATGGCTGCGGAGGTTGGCAAGACCGTACACGTGCATTGCGCAGCCAACTGGCGGGTAAGCGCCTTCTATGGCCTCTATGCCGAACGGAAGGGGCTGTGGACTCGGGAGCAAGCTGATGTGCACATGCGGGCAATCTGGAATCCCGATGAACATCCGGCCTGGACGGCGTTGATCAAGGCGATTCGCAGCGAATAACGACGTGTTTGCTTATCAGTGTGATCAGTAGAACACCGCGACGGCGCCCCAAAAACGGGCCCGTTGTGTTGCGTCGGCCGGTTTGTCAGCAAGCCGACACCATCGCGTAATCAGCGATTCTGCGTCGGGTTTACCCTCGCGTCGGTTCATGAGTTCGACCTGCAAAGCCATCCGCTGACGCTGTTCTTCTGCTGGTGATTCACGTCCGGCGACAATCTCCGCGAGTAACACCAGGTCCTGTACGTCCTTGGCCGCGCCAGCGCTGCGTGATCCAAAATAGTTTCGAAGCTTGGTATCGATCTCTATCGTTTCACCTGTATCCAAAGCGGTGTCGATGGCCCGAATGTGATCGAGTTTTTCGCGGCGACGCGACAGCGCGAAGGTGGCCAGTTTTGCCTCACCCTCGCGGATGAGGCGGCCGTGTTCATCGATCTGCGCGCGCCCATCGCGCCCAAGATCGCCGATCGCCTGAAAGGATGCGCGGGCATCACGCAGGACTGCCGGGTTGGCGGTTTCAGCCGTCCATGAGGCCAATGTCTCAGCTAGCAGACGGTTGTGTTCTGCGGCCTGTGACAGTTGTACGTTTTGGGCGATTTTCTGCTCTTCTGCGGCGACAGCGCGATCCTTGAAGACTGCGTCACACACTTCCCGAAATTCCAGCCACAGTTTCTGTTCCTGGCTGCGAAGCCCAGAACCGATGGCCTTCCATTCCTGTTGCAGGCGTTTGACGTTCTCAACCTGATCAAGAATCGGCGTGGACTCCCGCGACGCTTTGAGGCCATCGATGAGCGAACGCTTCTTGTCACTCGCGGCTTTGTAGTGGGCGTGCACGATGTCGTGCAATCCGCTCTGCATCGTCTCGAAATCGGTGATGACAGCTTTGTGATCACCCCGCGGCAGTGGAAACGCGGCCTGCCATTCACGACGTGCCGTTTGCAGAATTTGTTCTGCAGCGTGGTAGTCGGCAACGGTCCAATCGGTGTTGTCGATGTAGGCGCGCAACATCTGCGCGAGCTCCACCCGCTTCGCGAGGTGGCCTTCGCGGATACGATCCTGTTCGGCGAAGTACAGCCGACAGGGTTCGAACGCGGCTGCGGCCGCTGTTTCAAACTGATCGCGCAATGCGTGTTCGTGTTTGTTGACAGGCGTACCTAACTGATTCCAATTGTCGCGCACGCGGCGGATTCGACCGCTTAGCACTTCAGGCTCGACGTCAACTCCGATCAGTTCATCCATTCGGATCAGGAGTTCTTCGCGTTTCGGTGACGTCGCGAAGGTTTGCCAATCTTTCAGTTCGCTCAAACGGTGAAAGAGCCCATCGAGCCGGGTTCTCGGCTTCTGGGAAGGCTCTGGGCTCAAGCGGCTGATTTCACGGCGAAGAGGACCGAGTAAGGACTGGGCCTGCTTGGACTGACCAGCATTGACCAACGACTCGGCCTCTCCCAAGGTGCCTTGGATCTGTTTCATAAGATCATCGTGTGCTGCATGAAGTACGTCGATGAGGGACGACAGCCCCGCGCGCTTTTCTCGCGCCTCGATGAGTGCAGATGGTGTCGGGTAACGCTCTGGCCAGGCCAGCGTGCGCTCCACTTTTGCATGACGCTCCAGTGTGCGGCGCGCGTCATTCGCACTTCTCCAGAAGTCCTTGGCTTCGGATTCAGGAATAGTCGCGGTCAACGCAGGCAATTCAGGCCATTCGAATGCGGCGAGCCGGCCATACGCAGATGTCACCGCGGCGTGGTCTTCTTCAATCGCGGCAAATCTGCGGATCTCTTCAGCAGAAGGGGTAGCCAGACCCTTGAGCTCTTCCCATTGGGATTGCAAGGCAGTGAGCGCTCCAGCAACCCCCTCGGGGTTGTTGTTCTCGAGCCAGGAATCTGCGGGCTGCGCAGATGCCAACAACTGGAGAAAGGGGCTTTCGCGGGGTGCTTCGAGGTTGATGCCTGCAAACGACTGCAAAGTGATCGCAGCATCGCGCACCGCACCGAGGGTGGCCACTTCTCGCAGTGCATCTGTTTCTCGGTCGATCACACCGCTGAGCTCGTTGTTTAGTGAAACCAGTTGACGGCGCCGCGATTCCTGGGCCGCGGCAGTACCGGGGTTTTGTCGAAGCAGCGTGGCTACCGCAGAGTTAACCATCGCTGCGCGTTCGCGCGCGGACTTCAGTGTCTCGTCAATGACACGGATGGCGTCCAGCCGTTCACGTGCGTGGCGATTTACCGCTTTGTCACGTCCTCGGCTTAGTCGTTCGAGGGTGGTGTACGCCGCTTCGTTAGCCAGTTCTGGCAAGGCCAAGATTCGATTCTTCAGTTCCGGCCGCGCTTTGAGCGTAAGTTCGGTTCGCTCTTCTACTGTTGGGAACAGCGCGAGCAGGTTGATCTGTTCGGCTTCTGAATCGGTGTGCAAGAGGCGCGCTCGAGCGATCTCTGGGAAACGCTGACACAGCGCAAGGTCAGGTGATTGATGGGTTGCAATCCAATCCGCCAACTCGGTACGGAAGTTCTCGTGGCGTGTGAAAAGTGTCGTCAGCCGTTCAGTGCCTTTGATGTGGCGAAGCGCGGTTGTTCGAATGTCGGCAACCGCCTCCCGGCCGAACAGGTCCATCAGCCGGTCCTGGAGTGCTTCGGCGCGATCCGGAGTGAGTTCGTTCAGGAACTTGAGGCGGACAGCGGTGTCGTGGTGATCAAGCGCTTTAGCTTTATCGAAGAAGCGGGACAACATCAAAGCACTACCTTTACTGACTGCTGCTCACTGCCTGAGAGATCTCGACCGGGCAACGGCGGTGACTCCGTTGCCCTGTTTTTTGATGATCTCAACCGATCAGAGCTTGTTGTGGGTACCGTCGCACATCGGGCCCTTATTCGTCGCTTTACAGCCGCAGAAGTAAACCGTTTTCGTATCGGTCGCTTCATAGGTCATCGGCGTGAATTCGGAGCCCTGATGGGTGCCATCACAGAACGGCTGCTTTGCACTCTTGCCGCAGGTGCACCACCAGTATTTTTTGCCGGCGGTGACTTCAACGGGATAGGGAGCCTTTTGCGCGATGTGGGGTGTGGCCATGAAGATGTCCTCTGTTTGATGGGATGTTCAGGAGAACGTGCGGTCTTTCCACCAGGGAAAGAACTCAGGCATGTCCTTGGAAACCTTGCCAGGGAATCGTGCCGGTCGTTTTTCGAGGAACGATTCCACACCTTCTTTCGCTTCGGGGGAACGACCGAGGTAGTAGATGCCGCG
>SYFY01000093.1 GCA_005799745.1 Gammaproteobacteria bacterium | reverse complement strand
CTCCCAGCCGAGTTCATCCATCTCCGCACGCGACATGGGCAGAACCGGCGCCGGCGTGAGTCGGTGCGCCCAGTACTTGCGATAACTTGTCAGTGCCCGGGCTTCGGGTAGGGATGCTGGCATGGTGAGTGACCGATACGGCGGCAGGCATTATTCCGGTTGGGATCGATGACCGGAAGTGTTCTTGAGCGTTCTTGAACCGGGGCCATCGTACCCCAACGGTAACTCAACGGTAAAAAGTATGGCCGGGAGATTGCCGCCTCGATCTTCGGGGGCCACCATTCCGGCCGATTTGAAACAGGCCGTCTTTTAAAACAATTCAACTGAGGGGAGGCTGCATGCGCGGCAGATTCGTTCGTAGAAGTATTGTAGTTCTCCTGGCAGCACTGCTCACCGATTGTGGGATCAACTCGATTCCGGAGCTGGACGAAAAAGCCAAGGCCGGATGGGCGCAGGTTGAGAACCAGTATCAGCGGCGCGCCGACCTGGTGCCCAATCTGATGGCGACAGTGAAGGGTTATGCCGAGCAGGAAAAAGACGTACTGATCGCGGTGACGGAAGCGCGCGCCAAAGTCGGTCAAATCCAGGTGGATGAAAACCTGGTCAACGATCAAGAGAAGCTTAAGGCCTTTGATCAGGCGCAGGGTGAGCTCGGCAGCGCCCTCAGTCGGTTGATGGTGGTGGTCGAGCAGTATCCTGACCTCAAATCGAACCAGAACTTTCTGACGCTCTAGTCCCAGCTCGAAGGCACGGAGAACCGCATCGCTGTCGCCCGTAAGGACTACATCGAAGCCGTGCAAGGCTATAACACGGAACTGCGGACATTCCCGGGTCGCATCTGGCACTCACTCCTTTATAGTGACCTCACCAACCGCACCACCTTTGAAGCCACCACCCAAGGCGCGGAAGAGGCACCAAAGGTCGAGTTTCGAACTATCGCCATGCCGTCAGCGCTTTGCTGGCGGCTGTATTCTTAACTTCGTTTGTCGTCGCCGACTCGCCGGAGCTTCCGCTCACGGGGCGTGTGATGGATCACGCGGGGCTGCTCTATCCAGATGCAGCCAGTCGCATCACTGAAAAACTCAAGGCCCATGAAGCGGCCACCACTAACCAGGTGGTAGTCGTTACGTTGCCGGACCTCAGTGGTTATTCGATCGAAGAGCGAGCGCTCGATCTTGCCCGGCAGTGGAAGCTGGGTGCCAAGGATTGTGATAACGGGGCGGTCTGCTGGTCGCTGTCGCAGAACGTGGCATACGCATCGAGGTGGGATATGGCCTTGAAGGCGCACTGACCGATGCAACCGCTGCGAATATCATTCGTGGCACTTTACAACCGGCATTTCGTGCGGGTGACTTTAATGGTGGCATCGAGCGAGGTGTAAACGACATCCTCGCAGCCGTTGCCGGAGAATACGTCGCGGCGCCACCTGAAGAGCAAGTGTTCGGCAGCTTTGAACAGACCTTAATCATCCCGTTGGTGATCATCTTTCTGGCGATTTTTTTGTTTGGTGGCTCCAGGGGCGGATCACGACGTGGTGGTGGGAGAGTCATCAGCCTTGGCTCTTTTCGGAGCAGTGGCGGTGGTGGTGGCTTCGGCGGCGGAGGCGCGTCCGGCGGATGGTGATGCTCAGAGGTCAAGCAGCCGACCGTGTTCGCCAAGCGATCATGGAAGCAGAGCATCACACTGACGCGGAGTTCGTCGCGGTGCTGACACGCGAAGCGGATGCCTATCGATTCGTCCCGACATTGTGGGCCGCGTTGCTGGCACTACCGACACCACCCTTGCTAACGCAGATCTCCTTGGGGCTGACTCCGTTTGATCTCTTGTTGTTTCAAGTGCTCGTTTTCACCTTGCTGGCGTTGTTGTTCCGTGTTCCGGCGCTGAAGTACAGTCTGATCCCGAAAGCAATAAAGGCGCGACGTGCTGACGACCTTGCGGTCCGTCAGTTTCTGGACCAGGGCGTACATCGTACAACTCAAGGATTCGGCGTGCTTTTTTTTGTTGCCAAAGCCGAGCACCATGTGCGCCTTATCGCAGACCATGGCATTGACCGACACGTGGACCAGATTGAGTGGCAGCAGATCGTCGATAACTTCACCGCCGCCGTGAAACGCGGCGAAGTGGAAACCGGCTTCCTCAACGTTGTCGAAGCAGTAGGGGTGATTTTGCGTCGCGTCGCCCCAGTGACCCACACGCGCGACGAACTTCCCAACCACTTAGTTCTGCTCTGAGCGCTCCATGCACCCAAAACTCGCCGAAGTAATACGGCTGCTCGATCTTGAGCAGATCGAAAAAAACCTGTTCCGTGCTCTTCATCCGGAAGGTCGCACGCATCGGCTGTACGGCGGCCAGATCATGGCGCAGGCGCTCGTGGCAGCGACACGCACCGTTCCTGCAGACCGCGCCGCCCATTCGCTTCACGGATACTTCCTCAAGCCAGGTGACCCGCGTGTGCCGGCGGTAATCGAAGTCGAACAACTGCGCGACGGTGGGTCTTTTTCAACGCGGCGCGTCAGGGTTGTACAACACGGTGCGGCGATCTTCAGTCTGGACGCGTCGTTCCACAAGTTTGAGCCCGGGCTCGATCATGCGCTGCCGATGCCTGATCGCCAGCCTCCACCGGAGGAAAAACTCACGCCCGCAATTCGCGATGCGACGTTTATCACGTGGCGCCATGACCATCGCCAGCTCATGGCAGAGGAGCCGCAAGCACCGGCGCAAGACCTTTGGTTTCGAGCCAATGGTGTTCTTGCAGAGGACCCGGCGCTGCACACAGCGCTGCTTGTCTATGAATCTGACAATGCGCTTCTGGCGACATCACGACTACCACATCGGGGTAATTTTGTGCGCGAGCGCATGCAAGTGGCCAGTCTTGATCACGCCATGTGGTTCCACCGACCTGCGCGCGTGGACGATTGGCTACTCTATTCTCTCGATAGTCCGAGCTCTTCGGGCGCACGAGGCCTCAATCGTGGCTCCATCTACACGGCGGACGGACTACTTGTCGCATCCACTGTACAGGAAGGGCTGATCCGGATTTTCTGAAACAGCCGAAGTCAGCTCGAATGAACCTAACGATCAGCTTTCGTTACGCACGTCCGTCGTTGCTCCACATTCCTTTATGGCGGCGATGGCGGCATCACGCGCTGCGGTATCGTTGAACATCGAGCTGGTACCGATGACCTGGTGGTTACCTGCCTTCAGATTAAAGTAGCAGCGTCCATCGACAGCGTTGAGCCGGTTATAGCGCGCATCCAGTCCGCAGTTTTACTGCACCGAGACGATGCCGTTCATCGCCGAATCCCGGGCTTTGTACTGTTCGCTGCGGATCAGAGTGTCGCCGTTCGTATTTTTGAGTGTGAAGGAATATTGGCCACTTCCGGCCTTCTTGAGTTCAAACCAACCTGGCATATCGCCTCCTCGAAGTTGTAGGGGTCAACCCGATTGCGGGAGGTGAACTGTAGCCCCGTTTGTTTGGAAGTGCTGCTTGAACCGGCGATTGGGTTGTGGCTCGTTTTTCTGCAACCCACGCGGTCTTGTGTGACGATGTGATGACACAACATGCGTCACAACGAGAAGTCGTATCGAACGTGTTTGCCACTCTGGCGAGTGTACGGTGAACGAACCCATCCTGTAGACCGATAGAAGCGTTCAGCCAACGGATAGTCTGCGTGGGTCCACAGAATAGCCTTGTTAAACCCGGATTCGCGAAGCCCCTCGATTGCTCTGACCATCATTAACTTGCCAATTCCTCGATGCCAGTGTGTAGGTGCTACAGCAATTGTGTCCAACTCGCCAAGTCCCTTTTCGACTAGATCTCGGCTGGGTCCGATACCAATAAATCCAACGATGGAACCGCTTTCCTCAGCCGCCCACCAACGGGTAGGTGTTGCAGTGGAGAGATCGTGGCGCCATTGGATGATTCGAGCGGGAGTGACTTCTCTCCACGGATCCCGCCCTTCATAACTCATGTTGGAAGATTCGACATAGATAGCGACAATCGCTTCAGTGTCTTCGAGCGTTGCTTCGCGGAGGGAAATAGGTGACGTGTTGACTTGATCCATGCGGGCAACCGCGAAAAGAAACTGCGATTGGACCAACCGGAGTTAGAAAGGCCCTGACGTTCGCGAAGAGGGGCTCGAACCCAGTCGAGGAAAGCTGCAAGGTGATCGGCGTTGTAGGCCCAGACCACGCCCTTTTCGCAAGGCGTTTGCAGCCAAAGCGGCAGGTGAAAGTAGTCATCCATGGCGAACTCACCCCCGCGCCGATGAATGTGATCCTGAGACCATTCGAGAACCAAAACACACTTGATGCAGGTGAAGCGCCTCGGGGTGAATTCATGCGCCTGCTGTTCGCCGTGCAGCCGGCTGGTGCCGCAGCCGTCGCAACGCGGGCATCGAAGCAGCGTTTCTCCTTGAAAATGCGTGCGAGTGAGTCCTCTGTCTGCAGAACGCGCTTTCATGGCAGCCTGAGGATCATTCCTCGTAGCTGCGCTGTACGCTTCGAACACTGGATCCCTTCGTCGATTCGTCTTCGCCGAACTTATTGGTGGTGCGGCAACGGAGATGGGCTTACATCGACGTTGATCCTCTGCATTTCGATTCGCTGCATGATTTCTTAGTTCCCGAAAGGAGTCCTGTGATGCCGCCTGATCTCCCGATACCCGCAAATAAACGCGGAAAAATAGCACCGGTAAAGCTCGCCCATGTTGTGCTTCGAACCGGAGACGCGAAACGTTTGGTTCAATGGTATCGCACTGTGCTCGAAGCGGAGACCGCGCTCGCGAACGGACTGCAGCACTTTTTAACTTATGACGAAGAACACCATCGGATTGCCATCGCTCAGTTACCTGGCGTTGACCACGCGCCTGACCGAGTTACAACCGGACTCGAGCACTTCGCTTTCACGTACGCGAGTGCGGATGACCTCTTCGCAACTTACGAGCGACTGAAACGCGAGAGCATAACTCCGTATTGGACGATCAATCATGGCCCGACCCTGTCTATGTACTACCGCGACCCTGATGGTAACCAGGTTGAACTCCAGATCGATCTTTTCGATACCGTGGAAGCCACGAATGCATGGTTCGCGCAGAGTGATTTTGCGATGAATCCCATCGGTGTGAAGTTTGATCCCGACGATTTGATTCAACGGTATCGCAGTGGAGAAGCGCCTGAGCGCCTGTTCAGCCGACCGATCATCGACGCGTCGCGGGTGGTTTCACAGTTCCTCTAAGGTATCTCTGACTAATGTCTGTCTCCGCCATAGCTTCGTTAGTCATCGTTCGGGAAAATCGTGAAACTACTGCGTTTCCCCGATTTTCCTCCACTTCTCCAGCCCCAAAGAGGTATGGGCTCTGACGAAAGTATCCAGTAGATCAGTGTTTCCCCGGGTGGTTTTTCGAGTAAAGAACGCATGATGCGAATAGGTACCGGTTGATTTCACGACCAATAGTCCGGTACGCATCTACCATCCCTTGGTTGATCCTTAAACGAAGTTAAGCCGTCGAAATGATCGATAGGAAGGTGAGCGACTTGATCAAGTTCCGCCAGTCGGACGTTGACAGCCAGCCGACGACGATCTCCGGGCTCCAGGTGCTGTGAACGCCAATGTGTTACACAGCCACATTTCGAGCAGAAATGGAATTCGATCATTGACCCACGAATATAGATCGAAGTCTCTCCACGAACGCGTACGCCTTCGTCCTCGTAGTCGTAAATCCACAAAGCGCCATAACGTCGGCAAATTGTGCAGTTGCATGCAGTTGCTGCATCCGGAATCGCAGTGTATTCCCAACACACAGCTCCACAGTGGCAAGAACCGATGATGGACATAGCGACTCTTGACTAACTAACCGCGAAGACTCAGGGCGAAGGCACTTGATGAAGTACAGCAGCGACGATTCGGTGATCTTCCGGATTGGTGATGGCTTTCGTCGTTTCTACCGCGAGCGCATAAGACTGGAGGTACTGAGACCTTTCCCCTGCCGCGTAAGCAGCAAGTGCATGCACAACGTGCACGAAAGCAATCTCCCAGTCAGGGGTGTCCTCTTTGCCGAGAAAATAACTTCGCATTTCTTCAGCCCAGGCGTAAGCAGTCGTGCCGAGTCCAGACTGTGCGTGTGCTTGAGCAAGCAGCATCAACGCCCGCATATGCTGCAGGGCCGATCCGGCATGCTGCCAGTGCCAAGCCGATGCGTGCGCTGCGTTAAGCAGCGTTTTCACATCGAAGGCACCATTTGCGAGTTCCGCAAGTGGCCAGGCGGCGTTGTTCGCCGCCGCCGCGAAGTAGTGATGCCATCGTTGGGGTTGAACGTCGCTGAGAGCACTCATTTGGCATTACTCCATCAGGTCGCCGAGCAAAACGTTGTAGAACACTCCTAGTCGTCGTCAACCAACTCGAAGTCACAGATATCAACGATCATGGTATGCAATTCAACGTTGAACCAATCGTTAAACATTCTGAGCGTGCGCCGATCTGGCCACGTGGACTCATCAGCGTTCCAGTTTTCAAGTTCGCTCTCGAACAGCACGCTGAAGACATCTTTCAAGATGGCATCGAGTTCATCGTAGTAGTCGATAGCGGGAACAAGGTAAACAGAATGGTCGCGCTCTAGTTCAGGAGCGTCATCGTTGTTTTCAAAGGACTTCAACCAGTCCTGGAAAGGCCTCTTCGGTCGCAGTATGAGCGCGGTTCGGTTGAGCATCAGTCGTTTTCCTTGAGAGTCTTCTCATCGCGCGTTGCGTGGGTGGCGCAATGCTTGACGTTCATTACCTCGTTTGTAGTTTCCCGTAGCACGAGCCATAAATCGCTGAGCTTCTTTCACCTGAGAGCCGTTCGATCTTCGCCAAGAACCGAGCGGCGTCATCGCCGCGCAATGTGCCAGCAAGGTGCCTGTGATGAACGATCTCGATGGATTCGCCTTTCATCTTCCGAAAAGTGAATCCCAAGTCAGAATCAAGTTTAGACACCTTGAGTAACCACAAGGTTCGACCGTGTAGCTTTCTCGCGAAGCGCACGAAGCGGTGTGTACTCTGGAGAAGCCCACCATCGACGAAACTGAGCCATGTCGGGAAACTCCACGACGATACACCGATGCGGTGACCAAACGCCTTCAAGTACTTCAGTAGCACCCCCCCGCGCAAGATATCGACCACCGTAGGCGTTGATTGTGGCGGGTACTCTTTGTCGATATTCATCAAACAAAGTCGAATCGAGAATTTGAATATCAGCGATCACGTATACAGCCACGGATGTTCATCCTCCAGAATCATGCTGCAGTTGGATGTAGCTCCAAGTACCTGAAGGCGCTCGTTATCTCGATGCCTCGGCGCGTATTCATCCTAGCTACCGCAGCCACTATTGAATCGCATAAAAAACTCTGCCTGTTACTCGACGAACGATAAGCGATGAACTGGATACGTCAGAGTCTATTCTCTAGGAGCCCTATGTGATCTCGCCTTCCCGCATAACAGTTAGTGGACGGAGTATGTCCGCTAAACCCGCACAAGTTTCCCCCCAGAAATATTGTCATGTGGAGCCGGAGCTTATCACTATGTTCTCTCCGGAAAAGCGGGATGGACGGCAAGGGGCTCTGTTCCAACGCCACTAAACCCGACGCTTTGGCTGACGATAGTGGGTGACATCCACCTAATCTGTATCTGGGCATTCTCCGTTGTTGACGTTTATACAGGCGAGTTAACTGCCGCTTCTATGATTACATTCAGTATCAAGATTCGATGCCCAGCCCGCTATTGACCAGAGTCAGAGGTGTCCTCCGACTCCGCCGCTACAGCATTAGGACCGAGAAAGCCTACGTTGACTGGATAAGACGTTTCATACGATTCCATGAGATGGAACACCCAGAGAAGATGGGGGCTGCTGAAGTGAAACGATTCCTGACCTGGCTCGCTGTTGATCGGAACGTTGCGGCTGCTACACAAAACCAGGCGCTCAATGCGCTGATTTTTCTGTACCGGGAAGTGCTCGCTATCGACCTCGGAGATATCGGGGGCGTCGCGCGCGCCAAAAAGAGTCCAAATCTGCCGACAGTGTTCTCTGAGGGGGAGGTCATGAACGTGCTGTCCGCCTTGCAGGGTGAATACTGGTTGATGAGCGCGCTCCTCTATGGATCCGGGCTTCGCCTGATGGAGTGTGTTCGATTGCGGGTCAAAGACATCAACTTCTCTTACCGCTGCGTAATCGTCAGGGGTGGCAAAGGAGGTAAAGATCGAGTTGTGACGTTGGCAGATACGTTAGTCGATCATTTGAAAGTTCAAATCGCGCACGTTGACGCGTTGCACCAGCGTGATGTGCTTGAGGGATATGGGAGTGTCTGGCTACCCCACGCGCTGGAGCGAAAATTCTCATCGGTATCGAAAGAACTTGCGTGGCAGTACGTTTTTCCGGCGACTCGTCGAAGTGTCGATCCGCGAACAGGCATCGAGCGCCGTCACCATTTGGGCCCGAGTAGTTTGCAGAAGGCCGTGCGACAGGCCATTCCCGCAGCGGGCATTGAACGCAAGGCAAGCTGCCACACCTTCAGGCACTCGTTCGCCACGCACTTATTGGCCAGCGGTGCGGATATCCGCACGGTTCAGGAGCAGCTTGGACATCGCGATGTACGCACGACGCAGATCTATACCCACTTGCTTGAGCGTGGTGCGGGCGGAGTCATCAGCCCGCTCAATCGATTGATTGCCAAGCCTGTTGTTCGCAGGTGAGCAAAAACCAAACCAGGTGAGCTTGCGAGTATTACACGCAGGGCAGATGCAAATACGAAAAAGGGCGCCCGCAGGCGTCCTTCGATCTCGACGTTAAGTCTGGTAGATCACCCCAGTGTTTTTATCACATCGCCAAACAACTCTTCATCACTCGGTAGCTGCTTCGTCGTTGCAAGCGGCTTCGACACCCAAGTCTCATTGATGAGATCTTTCCACGAAATGTTGTGGTTAGTGCTGTTGCCGCCCCATGAGCCACAACCGAGGCTGAAGGTCTGTCGCATGCCATTCCACAGATTTCCGCTGTTGGAGGCTGCTTGTGGTTGGTTCACCATCACGCGGGACGTCTTCGTCGCGTTCGCGAGTTTCATGATGTTCGCATCGCTGTTCGAGTAGATCCCGCACGAGTGTCCCTGTCCTTGGTAAGACTGAATCTCGTTCGTGAGTTTGATCGCCCCGTCCATATCCTTTGCATGATAGAGCGCCATGATCACCGAGAGTTTCTCTCCAGAGAATGGGTGTGACGGACCGAATCCGCTTTCTTTCACGATAAAAAACGTTTTGCCTTCCGGAAGACTAACCCCGGCCATTTCCGCGATCTTCTGCGCCGGTTGCGCCACGATAGCCGTGTTGAGATGCAATTCGTCATCCCAGAGCGTTCGTTGCAGCTTGGCTTTTTCTCCGTCATTGCAGAGATAGCCACCTTTCGCCTGCAGCTTGCCGAGCATCGGGTCGTAAATCTTGTCGACCAGGATCACCGAGTTATCCGAAGAGCACGACGCCGCGAGGTCGAGTGTCTTCGACATGCGGATTTTTTCTGCTGCATCATCGAGATCTGCGGTTTCATCTACCGTGATCACTGCGTTGCCTACTCCAACGCCCAGTGCCGGCGTACCTGATGAGTACGCTGCGGTGACCATCGCGCCACCACCTGTCGCGAGAACACGATCACACTGACGCAGCAGTTCATTGGTGAGTTCGAGCGAGGGCGTTTCGATACCTTGCACCAGGTCTGCCGGTGCGCCGAGCTTCACGATCGCTTCACGCATCAGGTCAACGATCATCTTGTTCGTCAGTTTCGCGCGTGGATGCGGCGCAATGATGATCGAGTTGCGTCCTTTTACTGCGTGAATGGCCTTGATCACCGGGGTCGCTTCCGGGTTAGTCGACGGTGCCAATGCGCCGATGACGCCGATGGGCTTGGCAATTTTGACGATGTTGCGCTCCGGCAATTCTTCGATGATGCCCACGGATTTGTCGTTGATGATGTCCATCAACGTGGCGCGGGTCTTGCGGAAGATCTTCAGGAATTTGCCGTCGTAGTTGCCAAGCTGGGTCTCATCGACCGTGAACTGCGCGATTTTCTCAGCAACACCGGGTTTGGCCACGGACCACACCATGGCTCGGATCAGGCGATCCACCTGTTCCTGTGAGTAGTTCTCGATCTGCGCTTGCGCCTTGCGTGAGCGAATGACCAGGGCGGCGATTTCGTCTTTGGGGGAGAGGGCCGGGCGGGTTGCGACCTGTTCTGCCATGTCTTTCTCCTGAAAGGGTGAATTCAAAGAACCTTTGTGGCCCGTTGATGAATCGTGGCGGGCGCTCGTCATACGTTGGCCTGGTCCCCAGGCTTATGCGGCGCGAGTTTAAACCAGCGCCGCGCGGGTCGTCTGTAACCGGATCATCGGTTTTTGCCCGGGATCAGTTTCAGGATCTGACTTGCTGCGTCGGGAATATTCGTCCCTGGTCCGAAGATCGCGTGGACTCCGGCGTCATAGAGCGCCTGGTAATCCTGTCGCGGGATTACTCCGCCTACCACAATGACCACATCTTCCAGACCTTGGTCTTTGAGATGGTTGATCAGCTCTGGCACCAGCGATTTGTGGCCCCCAGCGAGTGTGGAGACGCCGACGACGTGCACGCCTTCCTTTTTTGCGTGCGCGGCTGCTTCAAGGGGCGTTTGAAAAAGCGGACCCATGCTGACGTTGAAGCCAAAGTCGCCGAAAGCGTTAGAAATCACCTTCGCACCGCGATCGTGGCCATCCTGGCCCATCTTCACCACAAGGATCGACGGCGCTCGGCCTTCAATGTCCGTAAAGATGCAGATCTCGTCATGCACTTTGCTGAAGGCAGGATCCTCGCCATAACTTGCCTTGTAGATGCCGCGAGTAGGTCGCGCGACTGCCTCGTGGCGACCGTAGACCTTTTCCAG
Source organism: Gammaproteobacteria bacterium (assembly GCA_005799745.1). Taxonomy (GTDB): domain Bacteria; phylum Pseudomonadota; class Gammaproteobacteria; order Pseudomonadales; family Azotimanducaceae; genus SYFY01. The sequence continues at coordinate 748 of SYFY01000093.1, read as the reverse complement.
GGCCAGCGAAATTTCGCCGACGGTGGCGCGTGCTCGGCTCGCATCGATGGCTAGCGCTAAAACGTTACCTGATCCATCTCGGGCCGCTGAAGTCAGCGCGTCAAGCGTCGTTTGTACGCGATCACTATCACGCGAAGCTTTGATCTCATTGAGCCTTCGGATCTGCGCATCGCGTACTTTCGTGTTATCCACGGCAAGCACGTCAAGCGAACCAGAGTCGCCCTCCGCTCGGTATTTGTTCACACCGACGATCACGTCTTCGCCCCGCTCGATGCGGGCTTGGCGCTGGGCGGCCGCCTCTTCGATGCGTTGCTTTGGCATTCCCGAGATCACTGCCTTCGTCATGCCGCCCAGACCGTCGATCTCGGCGATGAGTTTGCGGGCGTGGTGAACGATGTTTTGGGTGAGTGACTCGATGTAATAACTGCCGCCGAGTGGATCCACCGTGCGGGTGATCTGGCTCTCTTCCGCGAGAATGATCTGTGTGTTTCGCGCGATGCGCGCCGAGAAAGGTGTAGGCAGTGCGATCGCTTCGTCGAGTGCATTGGTATGCAGACTTTGTGTACCGCCGAGAACCGCGGCCATCGCTTCGATGGTGGTGCGAACCACGTTGTTGTACGGATCCTGCTCCTGGAGGGACACGCCGGATGTCTGGCAATGCGTGCGCAACATCAGGGAACTCGGTTTCTTTGGTTTGAACTGAAGCATCAGGTCGTGCCAAAGAATGCGCGCTGCACGCAGCTTGGCG
>SYFY01000092.1 GCA_005799745.1 Gammaproteobacteria bacterium | reverse complement strand
GCCTGCCCGATGACGATGGGACCTGCGCCGATAATCAGAACGCTCTTGATGTCGGTTCGTTTAGGCACGGCTACGCTCCCGCATCGAGTCGACAAATCGGTCGAACAAATACTGGCAATCCTGTGGGCCGGGGCTCGCTTCCGGATGGCCCTGGAAACTGAACGCCGGTCGATCCGTTCGCGCGACACCTTGTAACGTGCCATCGAAGAGCGACACATGAGTCGGCTTCAAACAATTCGGCAGCGACTCTGCATCCACGGCAAAACCATGATTTTGGCTAGTGATGATCACGGCGCGAGATTCAAGGTCCTGCACCGGATGGTTTGCGCCGTGATGTCCAAACGGCATCTTTAAGGTGTGCGCACCACTGGCGAGAGACAGCAGCTGATGGCCAAGGCATATTCCGAAGATTGGCAAATCTCTGTCCAGCAACGTGCGAATCGCCGTGATCGCATAGACGCAAGGGTCAGGATCACCAGGACCATTGGAGAGGAAAATCCCATCCGGATTCAAGGACAGCACATCTTCGGCACTTGTTTGCGCAGGAACGATCGTCAGCCTACATCGACGTTGTGCAAGCAGGCGCAGGATGTTGTTTTTGACACCAAAGTCATAGGCGACGACGTGAAACTCGGGTGACTCGAGCCGGCCATAACCGCTCGCAATATTCCAATCCGTTTCCGTCCATTCACGACGTACACCGGTAACGTTTTTCGCGAGGTCCATGCCTGCAAGACCGGGAAATGCGCGTGCCGCTGCAATCGCCTCATCGACGCGTGCGCTGGCATTAGGCGCTGCAAGGATGCATCCCGCTTGAGCGCCGTGGGTGCGAATGTGCCGCGTCAGCCGCCGCGTATCCACCTCAGCAATGGCAACGACTTTCTGACGCTTCAAGAAATCAGGCAGCGACTCCGTCGCCCGCCAATTGCTAAGCCGCCTCGGCAATTGGCGAATGATCATGCCACGCGCCCAAACCCGGTCAGACTCCATGTCTTCCGGATTTATGCCGGTATTGCCGATCTGCGGATAGGTGAAGGTGATGATCTGCTCGGCATACGATGGATCCGTGAGGATCTCCTGGTAGCCGGTCATCGAGGTATTAAAAACAACTTCGCCCACGGATTGGCCGTGCTGACCGATAGACCGGCCGTGGAACACGGTGCCGTCTGCGAGCGCGAGTAACGCTGGTATCAACTTGAATCCCCAACGGTGCAGTGTGGGCGAGTGAATGGAATCTGAAAGACGTACCCACTTATAAAAACGGGCGGGGATAGCAGCCGCTGTCCGGTTCGCTCCCGCCTGTCGCTGGGCATTGTAGTCTAGTCGCAGAGCGGGCTTTTTTTAACCCCTAATCGGCAAATCCCTGTGCGCATTACAAACCGAGCACATCCCGCATCACGTGCATACCGGGCTTTGCGGTCGAAAGATAACGGGCGGCCCGCAATGCGCCTTCGGCAAAGTTGCTGCGGGTATGGGCGCGATGGGTGATCTCAATGCGTTCTCCCGGAGTGGCAAACATCACCGTATGGTCGCCGACGATGTCCCCCGCCCGAATAGTTTCAAAGCCGATGGTCTTCCTGTCGCGAACCCCGGTGATCCCCTGCCGTCCATAGACCGCCACATCGGGGAGGTTTCGTCCTGTCGCCCGCGCCAGGATCTCGCCCATCCGAACTGCAGTACCGGATGGTGCGTCGATCTTGTTGCGATGGTGCGCTTCTATCACTTCGATATCGGCTGAATCCCCGAGTGCCTGTGCTGCAATTTCCAACAACCGAAAGACCAGGTTCACCCCGACACTCATATTCGGGGACATCAAGACGGGGATTTTCCTTGCTGCATTGTTGATGCGTTCAAGGCCAGCCGCGTCGAATCCTGTAGTGCCAATGACGATGGCTTTGCCTGCCGCAGCACAAATGTCGACTTTTTCGAGGGTCGCTAAAGGGACGCTGAAGTCGACCAACACGTCAAACCGGTTAATCGCCTCCTGCAACCTAGTGATAACCGGAACATCGAGCCGCCCTACGGCTGCGACTTCTCCAGCATCCGCGCCGAGCAATGGACAGTCAGGACGCTCAACAGCAGCACCTAACGTCAGGTCTTCCGCTGCATGAATGGATTCAATGAGAGTTCGACCCATGCGCCCGACGGCGCCGGTTACTGCGATTCGTAACATGTGAGTGGTCCTGAAAAATCAGGACCGCACGCTATCAGGAAGTCAGGCCGTCGAAAAAGTCTTTGACGCCTTTGAACCACGACGTTTCTTTCGGCGAGTGTTTTTCACCGCCTTGTTTCATCGAGGATCGCAGCTCCTCGAGGATCTCGCGTTGCCGCGGTGTGAGGTTAACCGGTGTTTCTACGGCCACTCGGCACAGGAGATCGCCTGGCCCACCACCCCGCACAGGGACAACCCCCTTGCCGCGCAAGCGGAACATCTTGCCTGTCTGCGTCCCCGCCGGAATCTTGAGTTTGACGCGCCCATCCAATGTCGGCACTTCGAGTTCACCACCGAGCGCCGCATCGGAATAAGAAATCGGCACTTCGCAGTGAAGGTCCCGACCATCCCGCGCAAAGATCGCGTGCGGGCGGACTTCAACTTGAACGTACAGGTCGCCTGCGGGCCCGCCCATCGGGCCTGCTTCACCTTCGCCGCTCAGGCGAATGCGATCTTCCGAATCAACGCCCGGTGGAATACGTACGGACAGGGTTTTGCGCTTTTCCACACGTCCGGCACCATGACAACTGCGGCAGGGGTCCGTGATCATCCGACCCTGACCACGACAGCGTGGACACGTTTGTTGCAGCGTGAAGAAGCCTTGCGAGACACGGACTTGACCCGCGCCTTTGCAATCGGGGCAAGTTGTCGGCGAGGTGCCGGCTTTCGCACCGGTGCCCTTGCAATCCTCACAGCCCGCGAGGATCGGCACACGAATTTCAATCTTGTCGCCGCGCACGGCTTGTTCGAGATCGAGCTGCAGCGAATACCGCAGATCCGCACCACGCTGCGGACCACCACGCGAACGGCCGCCACCACCAAAGATGTCACCAAAAACATCACCGAAGATGTCGCCAAATGAACCTTCAAATCCCCCTTGGCCACCCCCCGCATTTTGATCCACACCGGCATGACCGAAGCGGTCATAGGCGCCCCGTTTCTGATCGTCACTAAGAACTTCGTAGGCTTCCGATGCTTCCTTGAACTTCTCTTCAGCTTCCGGATCGTCGGAGTTGCGGTCCGGATGAAATTTCATGGCGAGGCGGCGGTATGCCTTCTTGATGGCATCACCATCGGCATCCCGATTCACTCCCAACACTTCGTAGTAGTCGCGCTTCGCCATAGTTCTGCCGTCTGGTCCTTGCGGAGACGTAACACCGGCACGAATGAGATTTTCGTGTCGGTCTAATTTACGTGGACGTCTTTGTCAGTCGTCCTCTGTTGATTAACCGCGAGTGGCGATTACTTGTCCGTGTCCTTTACTTCTTCAAACTCGGCATCGAGTGCATCGTCTCCCGGCTTGCCACCACCAGCCGATCCGCCTGTCTCACCGCCAGCATCCGTGGGGCCCGCGGATTCATACATCTTCTGCGCGAGTGTAGCGGATGCCGCTGACAGCGCCTGGATCTTTGCTTCGATGCCAGCCTTGTCGTCCGTCTTGAGCGCAGCTTCCAGATCCTTCGCTGCGTTTTCGATAGCGTCTTTCTCTCCCTGAGTCGCCTTGTCACCCGCTTCGGTCACCGCACGACGCGCACTGTGCACGAGTGCATCACCCTGGTTGCGCAGCTGCACCATCTCTTCGAACTTGGCGTCTTCCGCAGAATGGGCTTCGGCGTCACGCACCATCTTCGCAATTTCATCTTCAGAGAGACCACTGTTGGCCTTGATGACGATGGACTGCTCTTTGTTGGTCGCCTTGTCTTTGGCGGAGACATTGAGAATTCCATTAGCGTCAATGTCGAAGCTCACTTCGATTTGCGGCATGCCGCGGGGCGCCGGTGGAATACCCGCAAGATCAAAGCGGCCAAGCGATTTGTTGGCGCCGGCTTGTTTGCGTTCACCTTGCAATACGTGAATGGTCACCGCCGCCTGATTATCATCGGCTGTTGAAAACACTTGGGCTTTCTTGGTCGGAATGGTGGTGTTCTTTTCGATCAATACACTCATCACGCCACCGAGTGTTTCGATGCCGAGCGACAACGGCGTTACGTCGAGCAGCAGTACGTCGCTGCGCTCACCGGACAGAACCGACGCCTGAATCGCCGCGCCGACAGCAACGGCTTCATCGGGATTCACATCACGACGCGGCTCCTGACCGAAGAACTCCTTCACTTTCGCCTGCACCATAGGCATGCGCGTCTGGCCACCGACAAGAATCACATCGTCGATCTGAGCGTTCTTGATGCCCGCGTCTTGTAACGCAATTCGGCACGGCTCGATGGTTTTGGTAACAAGATCCTCAACGAGAGATTCGAGTTTCGCTCGTGTGAGCTTGAGAACCAAGTGTTTCGGCCCCGTGTTATCCGCTGTGATATAGGGCAGATTCACTTCGGTTTGTTGACTCGAAGACAGCTCGATCTTGGCTTTCTCTGCAGCTTCTTTCAGACGCTGGAGTGCCAAAGGATCCGTATGTAGGTCGATGCCATTGGACTTC
>SYFY01000091.1 GCA_005799745.1 Gammaproteobacteria bacterium | reverse complement strand
GTGCGTGCGTTGGTACGCGTGCGTTGACCACGAACCGGCAGATTACGGCGATGGCGAATGCCACGGTAACAACCCAAGTCCATCAACCGTTTGATGTTGATGTTAATGGTTCGTCGCAGGTCACCTTCGACGGTGAGTTTGGTGACTTCCGTACGCAGTGCGTCGAGACGCTCTTCGCCCAGGTCGCCGATCTTTTCGGTGGGTGCAATACCAGCCGCTGCACAAATACGCAGCGCTGTAGTGCGACCAATACCAAAGATGTACGTCAGCGAAATACCGGCATGTTTGTTATCCGGTATGTTGATTCCCGCAATACGAGCCATGTTTCAACCTTGCCGTTGTTTGTGTCGCGGTTCGACAGCGCAGATCACCCGCACCGAACCGTTGCGCCGCACAATCTTGCAGTTGCGGCAGACTTTTTTAACTGAAGCACGCACTTTCATCTCATAACCCCACTAAGTTCCGACCGGTTTACCGGTCGCCACGTCGCGTCTTCTCAAACTGCGACATGGGTTCCGCCCCCGTTCTTACCTGGCCCTCCTCCTGGAGATGGGCCGAGTTAGGTACGTTTGCGTCCGTAATTCTGCAGGTTCGATTTCTCCATGAGTTTCGCGTATTGCGAAGACATGAGGTGGCTCTGTACCTGCGCCATAAAATCCATCGCCACCACCACCACGATCAGAAGCGCCGTACCACCGAGTTGGAAGGTGATGTTAAAGGCGACGACCATGAACTCCGGCAACAAACACACCAACGTCACATAGAGGGCACCGAAACAGGTCAGGCGCGTGATCACTTCATCGATGTATCGGGCGGTCTGTTGTCCAGGACGTATTCCCGGAATAAACGCACTCTGCCGCTGCAGATTACCCGCGATGTCCTTCGGGTCCATCATGATCGCGGTATAGAAGAAACTGAAAAAGATGATCCCGGCCGCGAACAACAGGATATAGAGCGGTTGTCCGGGAGAAAGTACCAGCGCAACTTCCTGCATCCACGTCATACCCGGACTGGTGCCAAACCATTGTGCCATTGAAGCGGGTGCGAGCAGTAAACTCGATGCAAAGATCGCCGGAATCACACCTGCCATGTTGACCTTGAAGGGCAGATGACTGGGCTGTGCCTGGAACACCTTTCGGCCGCGCTGCTGGCGTGCGTAGTTCACCGTGATGCGCCGCTGCCCACGCTCGATAAAGACCACCAGACCCACAATCACCACTGCCAAGGCACCGATGGCCAAGAGCGCAATGATATTGATGTCGCCTTGCCGCGCCGCCTCAAACGATTGGCCGATTGCCGCCGGGAAACCGGAAACAATACCGGCGAAGATCAACATACTGATGCCGTTGCCGACACCACGTTCAGTAATTTGTTCTCCCAACCACATCATGAACATTGCACCAGTCACCAGCGTGATGATCGCAACGGCGTAGAACATGACACCGGGTGTGAATGCCAGTCCTTGTGACGCCAGCGTGCTGGTCATCGAAATCCCCTGGATGATCGCGATACCGAGCGTTCCCCAACGGGTGTATTGAGTGATTTTGCGACGACCCGCTTCACCCTCTTTGCGCAGCTGCATCAACGGTGGATGCATCATCGACAGCAAGTTCATGATGATGCTGGCGGTGATGTACGGCATCACGCCCAAGGCCAGGATACTCATACGCTCCCAGGCACCGCCGGAGAACATATTAAAGAGTTCGAGGATGCCACCCTGGTTCTGGGAAAAGAGCTGTGCCAAACGCTCGGGGTTGATACCGGGGACTGGGATGTGTGTACCGACCCGATACACCAGAAGGGCAATCAGGACGAACAGCAGCCGGCTGCGCAGCTCAGAGAGCCCCGCTTGCACACCCGCTAATTGTCCCGGATTTACCGCCATTTACTTCCTAACTCTCTAACGATCTGGATAACTTAAGCAGCAGCTTCAACAACCGGCTTCTTTTTCAACTTAGCGCGTGGTGCTTCGACCACTGCTTCAACAGAACCGCCTGCAGCTTCGATCGCCGCACGGGCTCCAGCGGTCACTTTCACACCAGAAACCTTCACCGCTCGAGCAATCTCACCCGACAACATGATGCGCGCGCGCTTTTTGTCTTTGCGCACAACGTTGGCTGCTTTGAGCGTGTCGAGGTTGATGACTTCGCCTGACACCTTTTCAAGTTCGGATAAACGGACTTCAGCGGTATCCATGCCAAGGGTCGTTCTGAAACCCCACTTCGGCATCAACTTCTGAATTGGCAACTGGCCGCCCACGAAGCCGGGGCGTACGCCGCCACTCTTGCGAGCTTTTTGACCCTTGGTACCGCGGGTTGCGGTCTTACCCCAGCCAGATGCGCTGCCGCGACCGACACGACGGCGCGGTTGCTTGCTGCCTTCGGCCGGATGCAAATCATTCAGGCGCACGGTTATTCTCCTTCGACCTTCACGAGGTAATAGACCTTGTTGATCATGCCGCGCGTCGAGGGTGTATCTTCGACTTCCACGGTATGACCGATGCGACGCAACCCAAGACCTGCGACACAAGCCTTGTGTTTCCGCAATCGACCCACGGTGCTCTTCACCTGGGTTACCCGAATCCGGCTCTTTGTTGTTTCACTCATCGTTTTGGTTCCCGCAGGGATTCACGCCCCCCCTGCTTGATCAGGTTAATCAGGCGCTGATTTCTTCAACCGTCAATCCACGCTTCGCAGCAATGGACTCGGGCGACTGCATCGTCCGCAGCGCTTTGAAAGTTGCTCGCACGACGTTAACCGGATTGGTTGAGCCATAACTCTTAGCCAATACGTTGTGCACACCTGCCGCTTCAAACAGCGCACGCATCGTGCCGCCGGCGATGACGCCTGTACCTTCAGAGGCGGGCTGCATAAACACCTTGGACGCGCCGTGACGTGCCGTTACGGGATACCAGATGGTGCTGCCGTTAAGATCGACGTAGACCATATTGCGACGTGCAGCTTCCATCGCTTTTTGAATCGCAACGGGCACTTCTCGCGCCTTGCCGCGGCCGAAGCCGATTTTGCCTTTGCCATCACCAACAACGGTTAATGCCGTGAACGCAAAAATACGGCCACCTTGTACGACCTTGGCCACACGATTGACCTGGACTAGCTTCTCAACCAGGCCTTCTTCTTTGATCTCATCGGTGTAAGCCATTTAGAACTCCAATCCCGCTTCGCGGGCTGCGTCAGCCAGTGCCTTCACACGGCCGTGATACCTGAACCCGGAACGATCAAACGCGACGCGGGTAATGCCTTTCTCTTTGGCGCGTGCTGCAACCAGTGCGCCGACCTTACCGGCCGCGGTGATATTGCCCGTCGCTTCACCTTCAAAGGATTTATCCAGAGTCGACGCTTGTGCGAGCACCTGATCACCTGAAGGTGACAAGAGCTGCGCATACATATGTTGGGGTGTGCGATGCACAGAGAGGCGATACGCTCCGAGTTCTCGCATCTTGAGGCGCCCACGTCGCGCACGACGCAATCGAGTTTCTTTCTTCGCTTGCATGATTATTTCTTCTTCGCCTCTTTTCTGCGCACACGCTCGCCGGCGTAACGCACACCCTTGCCTTTGTAGACCTCCGGCGGCCGGACTCCACGAATCTCTGCTGCAACCTGACCAACGCGCTGTCGATCTGGACCGGTGATGATGATTTCCGTCTGGCTCGGTGTGGTCACAGTGATGCCGGCTGGAAGCTGATAGAGCACCGGGTGCGAAAAACCGAGCTGCAAATTCACTGCCGCGCCTTGGGCCTGTGCGCGATAACCAACGCCTTGAAGTTCAAGCTTCTTCTGGAAGCCCTGAGTCACGCCGGTCACCATGTTCGCGAGGACAGCGCGTGTCGTACCCGCAATCGCATCCGCCGTCTTTTCGGCAGTACGTGGCGCAACACTAATCACATTCGCATCTTGAGTGACTTGCACATCAGGATGCAGCGTGTGTCCGAGTGTGCCTTTAGCACCTTTGATCGATACGGATAGCCCATCGAGTGTGATCTCCACACCGTTCGGGACCGCAATCGGCTTCTTTGCTACGCGAGACATGTGCCTACCTCGTCAAAATACCGTGCAGATCACTTCGCCGCCGATGCCTTTAGAGCGAGCGACGCGATCCGTCAACAACCCTTTGTCTGTGCTGATGATCGCCACACCGAGACCACCACGAACCTTTGGAAGGTCCGAGCTCTCCATGTAGATGCGCAGCCCGGGTCGGGACACACGCTTCAGCTCTTCGATCACCGGCACACCACCTCTCTGATACTTCAGTGTCACCGTGAGTACGGGCTTTACATCGCCCGCTTCGCTGTAGCCAGCGACGTAGCCCTCTTGCGCCAGCACGTCGAGCAGCGCCTTCTTCTGCTTGGAAGACGGCATGTTCACAGTGGCATGGCCGGCACTTTGCGCATTTCGGATGCGCGTTAGCAAATCGGCGATCGGGTCCTGCATTGTCATCTTGAAATTCTCCGCCCGGTTACCAACTTGCCTTCACGAGACCTGGAATGTCGCCACGCATGGCTGCTTCACGCAGCTTGTTCCGTGCCAGACCAAATTTGCGATACACACCATGTGGCCGGCCGGTAATGCCGCAGCGACGTTGTCTTCGCACCGGGCTCGAATCACGTGGCAATGCTTGCAGCTTTTGCTGCGCATCCCAGCGTTCGTCGTCGGAAAGATTCCGGTTATTGACGGTCGCCTTGAGCTCCGTGCGCTTCTTCGCGTACTTGATTACGGTCCGGGCGCGCTTGTCTTCGCGCTCCAACATCGATTTCTTGGCCATGCGTTTCGTCGCCTTTCGCTTATGACTTAAACGGAAAATTGAACGCCTTGAGCAGCGCCAGAGCGTGTTCGTCAGAGCGCGCGGTGGTGTTGATCGTGATGTTCATGCCG
>SYFY01000090.1 GCA_005799745.1 Gammaproteobacteria bacterium | reverse complement strand
TCCCAGCGGTGCGCTGAGTTGCGGAACGAGAAGACGCGCTCCTTAGCTCGACTCTTTTCTTCATCACGACGTGCACCACCAAAGGCTACGTCGAACTTGTAGTGGTCGAGTGCTTGCTTCAGTCCCACGGTTTTCATGATGTCCGTGTGCAGTGCGCTGCCGTGATCGAAGGGGTTGATGTCTTTTTCGATACCTTCCGGATTGATATGTACGATGAGCTCCATGCCCATCTCTTTCACCATGGCGGTGCGGAACTGATACATGTCGCGAAACTTCCAGCGAGTATCGACGTGCAACAGTGGGAACGGTGGCGGGCTCGGCCAGAACGCCTTGCGCGCGAGATGCAGCATCACGCCACTGTCCTTGCCGATGGAATAGAGCATCACCGGGTTTTCTGCCTGCATGACTACTTCACGCATGATGTGGATAGCTTCGGCTTCAAGTCGATCGAGGTGCGTCACCGTGGTTTGCAGTGATCGGACTCGGCGCGCGCCAGGTGAGACATCCGGGGGCTCTGGATAGTAGGCATTGGTAGCAATGCGCACGCGACCACCGTCATCTACCGGATACTCGTTAGCGTTGAGTTGTCCGGTAAGTCTGCGGTACTCGCGGGTGATCGCACCGTGCGGCCACACCAGAAGCGTCTTGCCTGCCGCAAGTCGGCCCGTCGCTTCTTTCAGCGCATCTAGCGTGAGTTCAGCAACCCAGGTCCAGCGACGCGCCATACGACCATCGTTGGCAAAGAGCAGCAGACCATGACCGGGCACGTCACACAGCTGAATCACCACACTGTGCCAACGTTTCCGCTTGGCCTCGGATTCGAGGTGATCGCGGACCAGCGCTGTAGGTCCATGGCCGTGTTCATCACGCACGTCTTTGACTTTCAGCGTTTCCGGAAGAAAGGTCGCTTTTTCCAGCAGCCGTTCGGTGGAGCGCAGCGACTGGGCACCATCCCCGATCAGCTCATGGACACTTGCGGTATCCCAAAAAGTCTCACGGCCAACGGCATCGCGACGGTTCTTGAATAAGGTCTCTGGCAGGGTCAAAGGATCACCTTCGAGTTCAGGTTTTGACGCAATATGCGAATGATAGCCGCACCGACCCGCTTCTAGCCACTCAAAGTGTGAACCTGCGCATATATTTGTGATTATCAGCATATTACGACAGATGCTAAGGCAGGCTCGCGAGCGGGTAAACTCATGTGCGTTCGGAAACTAAGGGGGGAACCGATGAAATCCAAAATTTGCAACATGCTGGGAATCGAATTCCCGTTGCTGGCCTTTACACATTGCCGCGACGTAGTCGTTGAAGTGTCAAAGGCCGGTGGGATGGGTGTTCTGGGTGCAGCGGGCCATTCGCCCGAGAGCCTCGAAATCGATCTCAAATGGATCGACGAACGGATCGGCGGTAAGCCCTACGGTGTCGACCTGATTGCGCCGACGAGCATGGCGGTCAACGATGACAACATCACTGGGCAGGAACTCGAGGCGATGATTCCTGACGAACACCGGGCTTACGCGAGCAACGTGCTGGCGCGGCACGGGATCGACTCGGGTGATGTTTACGTCAATCGGCGTGGCGGTGCCGGTGGTTTTCTCACCGCAGGGCGCGCGGCGAACATCATCGACATTGCCTTCTCTCACCCCATCAAGTTGATCGCTAACGCGCTCGGGGTTCCCCCGCGTTACATGATCGAGATGGGCCGAAAACACAGTGTCGCCACAGCAGCCCTCGTGGGCGCCAAAGAACATGCCGTGAAACAGGCAGAAGCCGGAGTCGACATCATCGTCGCCGCAGGCACTGAGGCAGGTGGGCACTGCGGAGACGTCTCCACCATGGTGCTGGTGCCGGAAGTCTGTCAGGCCGTCGAGAAGTACGGCACCTCGGTGCTGGCAGCGGGTGGCATCGTCACAGGTAGGCAAATGGCGGGTGCTATGGCCATGGGTGCGGCCGGCTGTTGGACAGCATCCATGTGGCTCACCACCATCGAGGCCGAAACACCGCAGATCATCAAAGAAAAGTACGTGCAGGCATCGTCACGCCAGACCGTGCGCTCCAAAGCGCGTACCGGCAAATTCTCGCGGCAGCTTCGGTCCGCATGGACCGATGCCTGGGAAGACGAGAACGCACCCTCTCCGCTGCCCATGCCGTTGCAGTCGCGGGTGGCTGAACCTGCCCTCGCCAAAGTGAACAAGCTCGCCGAAGGCGGGCATGAAGGCGCCAAACAACTGTCGACCTACTTTGTGGGCCAGGGCGTCGGGCTGATGAACAGCATCCAGAGCACGCGTACGGTGATGTTCGAGTTCATGGAGGACTATCTGAAGGCGGTGGAGCGGCTGAACGACACGGTGTCGTAGAGCCGCACCGAAATTACGAGGATCCGATCGAAAGAAGATTCTCCGTCGGCACATAAAGCTCTTCGAGGAACTTCACCTCGTCCTCGTCGAGCTTGATCTGCATGGCTGCGACCAGCTCTTCAAGTTGCGTCAGTTTGGATACCCCCACAATCGGGCACGTCACACCCGGTCGACTGCTCAGCCAGGCCAACGAGATTTGCGCCGCTTTGACGCCCCGGCGCTCGGCGAGCTGCGAAACACGCTCGGCGATGTCGAAGGTTTTGGCACCACGATACAACGACTCGGTTCTGTTGCGATCCATACCTTGAGATCGATTGGTCGTTCCGGCAGCAAACCCGCCACGATAAGCGCCCGTGAGAATGCCCCGCGCAAGCGGTGACCACGGCGTCAACGCGATGCCATGGCTTCCGCAGTAGGGATTCATCTCCCGCTCTTCTTCGCGATAAACCAGGTTGTAGTGGTTCTGCATGGAGATGAACGGCGTAAAGCCGTTGAGCTTCGCAGTGAGCTGAAGCTCCACAAACTGCCAGGCGAACATCGACGAGCCTCCGAGGTACAAGACCTTTCCGGCTTTCACCGCATCGTGTAGTGCTTCGAGGGTCTCTTCGATGGGTACCTGGGCGTGACCGGGAACGCCGTGCGGGTGACGGTGGATGACAAGGTGATCAACGTAGTCGTGACCGAGTCGTTTGAGGCAGGCATCGATGCCTTCACGCACGTGTTTACGGGACAGTCCGCCGAGATTCGCACCACGACCCATGGGCATCGCCACCTTGGTGGCGAGGACATAGTCCTCACGCCTGAAGGACTCGCGCAGGATGCGACCCACGACCTCCTCGGTGGCACCCACACCGTACACATCGGCGCTGTCGAAATAGAAAAGCCCGTGATCCATGGCCGCCTTGAAGATTGGCCGCGCATCATCAATGCCGAGTGTCCAATCGCCCTGATGACCTTTGCCGGGCACACCAAAGTTCATGGTGCCAAGACATAGCTCCGATACTCGTACCCCTGCTGCTTTGCCGAGTTGTTTAACCTTCAACACGTTGTTTTTCCATAAAATTGCATGAAGACCGCAGTGAATGCGCGCATGGCTTTGGAGTCAAGGCAATCATCCACCGCACGACAAACCACATCGCTCCGGTAAGATGACGGCATGCCCACCCGCGATTTTTTAAGTCCGAGCGAAACCGAAGGCCGACGTGTTCACTCACCGACGGAACTTGCACGTCGGGCACGCCTGCTCATCGAAGATGGCCTTGGCACGGTGTGGATTGAAGGTGAGCTTTCAAACTTTCGTGTCCCAGGCTCCGGCCACTGGTACTTCACGCTGAAAGACGATGGCGCGCAAATTCGTGCGGCCATGTTCGTCAATCGCAATCGCTTTATGCGTCTCAAACCCCGCGAAGGCATGCAGGTGCTGGTGCGCGGCAAGGTGACGCTTTATGAAGCGCGCAGCGACTTTCAGATCATCGCCGAACACATTGAAGAAGCTGGTGAAGGGGCACTCCGCCGGGCCTACGAAGAGCTCCTGAAAAAACTCGCAGCTGAGGGCCTGACCGACAGCGCGCGCAAGCGACCACTGCCGAAACTGCCCGCGAAGATCGCCGTGATCACCTCCGCGAGTGGTGCGGCACTTCAGGACATCTTGTCTGTCTGGCGGCGTCGCTATCCGTTACTCGAAGTCATCGTGCTCGACGTCGCGGTACAAGGGCCTGGCGCTGAACCACAAATTCTCGAAGCACTCACAAAGGTTCCGGCACTCGGCGTGGACCTCGCCATCCTCACGCGTGGGGGTGGTTCACTCGAAGACTTGTGGGCCTTCAATCTCGAGACTGTGGCGCGTGCGGTCGCGGCGTGTCCGGTACCGATCATTTCCGCCATCGGCCATGAAATCGACACCGCCATCACCGATCACGTGGCCGACCTTCGAGCGCCCACGCCCAGCGCTGCGGCAGAACTCTGCACGCCTCATCGGGCTGAACTCGCACGCGAAATTCATGTGCGCTTGCTTCGCCTCGAATCCACCGCGCGACGCTTCATTCAGGATTTGCGCCTGCGTGTACAACTGGTTACTGCACGGCTCATCAGCCCGACTGCGCAACTACAGCAATGGATGCAGCGCGCTGATGACCTCAATCACCGCGCGGACGTTGCCATGCGACATCGACTGATTGCCGCCCAGCGGGAACTGGTGGTGCTCGAAAGCGCCTTGCGCCGCAACCACCCGGCGGGGCGTATTCACGCCGCTCACGAACGTCTCGCGATCCTCGGTGAACGTATGCATGCCCGTATACAGATACGACTGCAGAACGCTTCGTCGCGCGTGCTCGGCCTTGACCGAACGCTGAATGCACTAAGTCCGCTCAATACAGTGGGTCGAGGTTACGCGATCCTCGCAGATGCTTCGGGGAACGCTGTAAGCAGCGTTGCCGGGCTGACAAGCGGACAAGAGGTCAGCGCCCGCTTGTCCGATGGCACCGCATTGCTGACCGTTGAATCAACCCGCCCGGAACGTTGATGGCAAAAATGCGTCGTTCTGTGTTGCTCGCAATGTTATTGGGGCCGTTTGTAGTCCTCGCCGACGTGGTCCCTGGCGGCATCCTTGTCGTCCCACTACCCGCTGATGTCGTCATGGTGACTTTTGAAGATCGCCCGTTACTTATCCGCAACAGCAAAGCCATCGTCGGTATCGGTCTCACCGTAGTACCCGGCAATCAGATGCTTGAAATTTCCGGCGATACCCCGAGAAGCCACGTGTTCAAAGTTGTACCGAAGAACTACCCCGAACAACGTATCCAAATCGCCAACCAGAAGATGGTGGACCCCGATCCGGAGAGCCTGAAGCGCATCGAGTCCGAAGCTATCCGCATGGAAGCGATCTACCGGAGTTTCACATCAGGTCCTGCACCGACGGTCTTTAACAAACCGCTGAACGGACGCACGTCCAGCCCTTTCGGATTTCGTCGCGTGTTCAATGGCGAAGCACGCAACCCACACTCCGGGCTGGATATCGCCGCACCCTCCGGGACACCCGTGCCCTCACCGGCCAATGGCGCCATCGTGCTAACGGGCGATTTCTACTTCAACGGTCTCTCCGTCTTCGTTGATCACGGCCAAGGGTTCATCACCATGGTCTGTCACCTCAGCGTTATTGGTGTCAAGGAAGGTCAAATGGTGAAGACTGGCGACATCCTCGGCAAAGTCGGCGCCACAGGTCGCGCTACCGGGCCTCACCTGCACTGGTCTGTGAGCCTCAACGGCTATCGGGTAGAACCCATGGAAGCGGTGCGAATCATCAGCGCAAAACCCTGACCAAGTCCCTGCTCCCTTGACTTCGGTTCGGGATGACATTAAGTCTGCACATATGGCATACAGTATGACATCCACAAGAAGCCCCTCGTTGCGAGCAGCTCAATCAAGCCTCGCGGGCGACCGGATCATTGAAGCGACAGTCCAGGAGATCGAGGCCGGCGCAGAGCCCACCATGCGTGGTGTAGCGCTACGCGCAAGTATTTCCGAACGCACCATCTATCGGTACTTTCCGAATCTTGAAACCTTGCAGACCGCTATAATTCTACACCTGCGTCAACGCGTGGGCCATCCGCTCTGCGAATCCGCGGCGGAGCTTGGGGGTTACGTCGTTGATCTTTACCGCAGCTTCGAGACGAATCAGCAGCTGACCCGAGTACTGGCAGGCTCGTTGTGGGCTGCCCCGATCCTGAAACGAACCCGACGTGAAAATCGCGATGCGCTGCGACGATTGTTGTCCGCAGAGTTTCCTCGCGTCGACAAGGCCACTCTTGAATCCGCGGCAGCTGGACTGCGAGTGCCGTTGTCTGCTGCAGGCTGGATCTATCTTGTCGACTGCGGCTATTCGAATCTCGAAGCGATTCGCCACGTGCAATGGCTCGTCGAATCCACACTCGAAACCTTGCGACGCCAACAACGATCTCAACGGGAGCGATGAA
Source organism: Gammaproteobacteria bacterium (assembly GCA_005799745.1). Classification (GTDB taxonomy): domain Bacteria; phylum Pseudomonadota; class Gammaproteobacteria; order Pseudomonadales; family Azotimanducaceae; genus SYFY01. The sequence continues at coordinate 31,135 of SYFY01000090.1, read as the reverse complement.
TATGCGCAGTGGTGAAGTGCTGCTTCCAGGCAAAGGCGAACGAATCACCTGCATTCGATCAGGACTTGACGGGGGTCCGTTCTTGTTCGACTTCGAACTTGATCCAGGCGTCAAAGATCCACCGATGCACACCCACGAAGCGGCAGAGAAGATCTTTGAAATCCTTGAAGGTGAAATGATGATCCGGGTCGGCAGTGAAGTTCATCACTGCAAGGTCGGCGACCGTTTGACGCTGACCCCGAACGATCCGCACACCTTCTGGAATCCTTCAAAAACGCAAAAAGTGCGCTGTCGTGTCCAACATGGCGGCCGATTCGAGCGGGCCATCGTTCAACCTGACCTGCCGAGGCTTGCACTCTTCATCCATACCGTAGACGCAGGTTCGATCCGCGTACACAACCCGGCTTTCAAGGTTCTGATGAAGGTCATCGCGGGAGTTTCAGGTGCCATGGGCATGAAGCCCATTCCGACGGAAGCGCTCAGCGGCGGTGCCGTCGTACCCGGTCACGTGCCCTGAGCTGACGTGCGGTTAGGATGTTGCGCCGACCCGCAAAAGGATTCTCTGGCGAACGCAGAATAATGCGGATGGGCGTACCGACAAGTTTGAGTGCCTGGCGAAATCCGTTCTCCAAAAACCGTACATAACTGGTCGGCAACGAGTCCACCTGACTGCCATGAATGACGATCGTGGGCGGGTGCCCCTTCTGACGTGAGGCCATCTTGAGTTTTATGGGTCGACCACGAACGGTCGGTGGATGATGGGCATGCACTAACCCTTCAAGAATGCGATTGAGCATCGAGGTCGACGCTTCAAACGCACCGGCCTTATGGACTGCCTGAACGGCCGACCACAACTTGCCAACACCCGTGCCATGCAGTGCGGAAATGCGATGCACATCCGCCCATGGAATAAAGTCGAGACGCCGATCAAGCGTGGTTAACGTGCGATCACGGGATTCATCGTCGAGCCCATCCCACTTGTTGACGGCGATGATGAGTCCAGCGCCCGCCTCCGTGGCGTACTGGAGGACATGCAGGTCTTGTTCGACGACACCCTCCGTGGCATCCATAACAAGAATGACCACGTGCGCGCGTGCCATGGCATCGAGTGACTTCACCACGGAGAACTTCTCCGCAATGCCATCGACGCGCCCTTTTCTCCGCACACCGGCGGTGTCGATGAGCACGTACTTCACGTCGTCGCGTTCGAAAGGAATGTCGATGGCGTCCATGGTGGTGCCCGGCATGTCGGCCACCACCTGCCGCTCTTCACCGAGCAGTCGATTGATCAGCGTGGATTTGCCGACGTTGGGACGACCGATGATGGCGACACGAATGGCATCGGACGGTTCTTCGACGATCCGATCCGGCGCATCCTCAATGGGTTCCCGTCCGAGTTCCGCGAGCAATCGTTCATGAAGATTGGCCATGCCGTGACCGTGCGTCGCGGAAACCTGAACCAAGTCACCGAGTCCGAGCTCCGCATACTCGGTTGCGACCAGGTCGGCATCGAGGCCATCACTCTTGTTCAGGACACCGATCACCTTTGCACCACGACGCCTGAGTGTCGTGGCGACTTCGTTGTCGAGGGTGTTCTGACCGGAGCGCGCGTCAAGGATGAAGAGCACGAGGTCGGCCTCTCGGACCGCACGATAGGTTTGCTCTGACAACGCCTCAGCGAGGATTTCGTCGCCAAAGAGACCACCGGTATCAATCAGCGTGACTTCGACACCATCGATACTGGCGCGCCCATAACGTCGATCACGCGTCAGTCCGGGGACATCGGCGACTAAGGCATCTCGTTTTTTGGTCAGTCGATTGAAGAGCGTGGACTTACCGACATTCGGCCGGCCCACCAAGGCAATGATGGGCGTGATCGTCGGCGCGATCGCGGACATCAGCGCTCCTCAATTTTTATCGCGCTGAGCTTTCCTGAGTTGCCGAGGACATAAACCGTGCTTTCAGCAACAGTCATCCCACTGCGTAGTCCTTTACCGTCGAGCTTGCGACGGCCGATGAAGCGACCATCACTCTGTGCAAGGACATGCAGGTAACCATCATCATCACCGACGAGCAGATAGTTCGAGAATGCGAGAGGGGCCGTGAGTTTGCGCCGCTTTAAGCCCTCTTGGGTCCAGGCAATCTCACCGGTGTCGCGATCAAACGCGGTGATGGTGTCGTCTTCCGCAACCACGTACACCTGACTGTACCCTTCAGTAAGGTCGAGGAACGAGGAGATCTCTCTTTCCCAGATTTGTGAACCGTCCCGTTGCCTAAGCGCTTTCACCCGACCTTGGAACGATGCGACATAGACATTGCCTGTGGAAATCAACGGCGTTCCATCCACGTCCACAATGCGTTCAAGCTCGGATCGACCTTCGGGCAGCATGACCCGCTGCTCCCACACCGGTTCGCCATTGGATGCACGAATCGCACTGACCTTGCCACTCGCGAAGCCTGTGATCACGGCACCCGCGGAATAAACAGGAGATGCCGTGCCACGAAGCGTGAGCACGGGAACAGGGTTACGAAAACTCCACACCTGTTCGCCACTGTCTTCCTTAAGCGCGATGAGTCGACCATCGATGGTCTGGGTGAACACCAAGCCTTCTTCGGCGGTGGATGCGGCGAGCACCTCACCTTGAACGTTAGTACGCCAGCGCTCTTCACCATCGGATGCAGACAGTGCAACGACGAAACCGGTGGTCGTGCCGACGAATACCATGCCAGCACCTGTACCGAGACCACCGACAAAACTGCGGTCACGACGATCCATGAAGTTGAGGCTGGAAAGGAACCCACGTTCGATCTTGTCGACCCGCTTGTCCCAGACCTTTTTGCCGTTGTAGCGATCAAACGCTGCGACATAACCATAACCGTCAGCGGCATAGATCCGGTCAGCTAGGACGAGGGGGCGAAGACGCAGATACTTACGCCCCAGGCCATCACCGATGCCCCGCTTCCACTCCGTCTCAACGTCGACTTCGGCCTTGAACTTCACCAGTTCTGCAGGCTCGAGTAGATCGTCTTCCTTCTCACCAATCCCCGGTATCCACGAGAACCACGAGCAGCCCGCTGTAAACAGCAGCGCTGCCAATGTCAGCAACCGAAGCGCAAATGGCATAGGGAGAATGCCAGAGGTTCTATTCATCATTCGTTGTCTCAACCGATTCCGGTGGAGTTTCTGTACGCGTTGCCGTGTCAGCGGGGGCTGCTGCATCTGCAGGTGTTTGCGCAGTGGGCGCATCGGCTGCGTTTGGTGCCGCAGTTTCTTCTGTCGCTATTTCTTCCGGTACGGCTGCTTCTGGTGTAGCGGCTTCCTGCACTGCATCTACTTTTGTAGGTTCAGCCTTGCTCGTCGCTGAACCGCCTGATTCGGCTTTTGCACCGGGTAAGGGCGCCGCGTTAGCCATCTTCGCTTCCAGCAGGCTGTCTTTTTGACCTGCTTCAAGTGCTTCGAAAGCGGCCTTGTATGCAGCATGTGCTGGGGTCAGCTCATCACGCGCCATATGAATGTCGCCTTTCATCTCAAGCGCTGCCGTCTTGAACCCCGCACCGGCAACACGATCAAGCAACTTCAGTGCTTCATCGCCCCGATCCAATCCTTGTAACGCTGCAGCCAGACGAAGGCTCGCGAGGTTACGCAAGAGTGGCTCATCACCTTTTTCGACGACCTGTTTTAGCAGCGGTTCCGCGTCGGCCAGCTTGCCGTCCTTTACCGCGGTGGCGGCTTGCTTCAACAGAACAAAACTGTGGTAGGAACTACCGGCAGCGGCCTCTTCGAGTGCTTTAAGCGCCTTCGCCGCTTTGTCAGCATCTTCACCAGCGTCCAGATATTCCTGATACAGCGCCGAGGTTTTTTCCGCGTTGTCCCGAGCATAACTCTGATACCAGTTCCAACCACCGTAGCCGCCGACAGCGAGCACGACACCCGCCAACAGCCACAGGCCCCAGGTCTTCCAGAACGAGCGCAGCTGTTCCAGTTGTTCTTCTTCACTCAAATACTCTGACACGCTCGGATTCCTCAGACTTCGGTTCGCAATCGGTGCTTTTTATCTTCGGACCAGTTCTATCTCTGGACCCGCTCAAACTTTGGACCAGTTCAACGTCTGGACCCGTACGACCCGGACCCAATCGGGTTACCCGGGAAGCTTGGATGCGCGCGCAACATGCTCGATCAGGGCGGCGACAGTCAACTCCAATTGTTCCCCATCGTCCGCCCGCAGCGGCTTTATCGTCACCGTACCGCGGGCAATTTCATCACCGCCAACGACCACGGCCCACCGGGCACCACTGGCATCGGCTTTTTTGAACTGGGCTTTGAGCTTGCCACCGCCAAGGTTCGTACGAACGCGTAAACCCGGCAATCCGTCACGAAGCAGGTTGGTGGTGCGTAGCGCGGCTTCAGTCAACGAAACATCTTGGACACATACATAGAGGTCAACGCTCTGCTCCACGACCAATGCATCCGGGTGAATCACCTCGTGCAACAACATAACCCGCTCAAGACCCATGCCAAAACCGGCTGCCGGACAGGCACGACCACCCAGGGTCTCCACAAGTCCGTCGTAGCGACCACCCGCACAGACGGTGCCTTGGGAGCCGAGTCGGTCCGTAACCCACTCGAAGACAGTGTGGGTATAGTAGTCGAGGCCTCGAACCAGCGCCGAGTTGAGGACGAAACTCACCCCAAGATCGTCGAGCAGCCGCTGTAGACCGTCGAAATGCGCGCGGCTCGCCGCGTCGACAAACTGCGGCAATTCCGGCGCGCCTTCGAGAATCTCGCGCGTGCGTGGCACTTTACTGTCGAGAATGCGTAGTGGGTTGGTGGTGAGTCGCCGCTGACTGTCTGCATCCAACTCATGGGCATGAGGCGTGAGGTATGCGATCAGGGCTTCGCGGAACGCGAGACGGCTTTCCCGCGAACCCAACGTATTGAGTTCAAGCCTGACGTGTTCATCGACCCCCAACGCGCGCCAACATCGTGCTGTCAGATCGAGTAGTTCCGCGTCCACATCAGGACCAGTAAACCCAAAGGCCTCAGCGCCAATCTGGGTGAACTGCCGATAACGTCCTTTTTGTGGCCGCTCATAACGGAACATAGGACCGGTGTAATAGACCCGCTGCACCTGGTTGTAGAGCAACCCGGCTTCTTCGAGTGCGCGCACACACCCGGCCGTACCTTCTGGCCGCAAAGCGATGCTGTCGCCATCACGATCCTGCATCACGTACATTTCTTTTTCGACGATGTCAGTCGCTTCACCTACACCGCGGCTGAAAAGTTCGGTCGCTTCAATCAGCGGCAGTTGTACTTCTTCATAGGCGAAATGGTCGAGCACCTTGCGCACGGTGTTTTCGACGAACCGGAAACGGCGATTTTCTGCGGGAAGAACCACCCGCATACCTCGTACGGTCTGCAACATCCAGCCGTCCTCTGTTTATCCTTCCACAGAACCGTCGTCGACGGACTGATCGAGTGTGAGTGTCGCAACATTGTTGCGCATGTGGGGTTCGAGCGCGATGGCTGCCCCATTCCACTGCAAGGTGGCAGCAGGCGCGAACCCCAACAGGATATCGAAGGGGCCGTTACCCACCAATTCCATTTCCACTCCAGCACGCCCCATATCGCTAAAGATCATACGACCGGTATTGTCCTTGATGCGCACCCAACAATCGGCGGTGAAATGGATACGAATGGCATCGTTATCACCACGGTTCAATCGCTTTCGCACTACACCGCCCATGCCTTGTTCCGTCGCCGCCGTGGCGACATCGACACCCGCCACTTCAGTCTCCGCTTCTGCTACTGAGTCGGTCTGCGTGGAACTTTCTTGCTGCTCTGCTTCGCGATCTGCAGGGACCGTTTCGGTGGTGGCTGCGGTGACGGTGGCCGGTGCACCCTCACCCACAGCCGGCGGTTGCGTCCTCAGATCTTGCCCCATCGGGTCTTGCGCTGGGCCGTCGTCATTCTCAACTTCGATCAGAGCTTCTGCAGGCTCGGTGCTGCTAGGAGTTGTGAGTTCCTCCGCAACATCCTCCGAAACCTGCTCGAGTGTCGCCGATTCGAGGGCGCTCACCGATGCCAAGCCTGCGGTCGCCGCGGTACTTTCACCGGAAGGTGCACCCAGCAGATGAATCACCACACCCGCAAGCACGGCGAGCGCAAGTCCGACACCCACCGCAGGCCAAATCAAGCTGGGTGATTCATTCATCGTTTGAATGGTACGTTGAGGTGTGGGTGCACGTGCCGGCGCAAGTGCTCCAATTAACGGCTCAGGATCAAGCTTCAGGAGGCGCGCGTAGTTACGAACGTAACCTCGCATGAACACAGGCTCAGGTTGCCGTGCGACGTCATCTTCTTCGATCGCAACAACCACGGATTCAAGCAGGTACAGCGCTTCCGCAATCTCGCGCCGAGACAAACCCATGGCTTCCCGCGCACTGCGCAGGATGCGTCCGGGCGACTCCGGCGTCGCTATGGGCCCTGCACCTGACATGACTGTGTCTCGCGCGCGTTGGGGAAGAGATTCTTGAGCGCCAATCCGCTACTTGCGACTTGATCAACATTGCCGACGGCTGCACCAATCTTCATACCGAGGCAGATGCTGCGTGCAGTGGGTCGGCCAATGCTTCGATAACGCTCATAACGTTTGACCGACTCTTGCAGGTCGTTGTTGTCGAACGCCATCCACGACAATTCAAGCTCACTGGGACCGAGTCGATCATTCAGTGACAAAGCACGCTCAAAAGAGGCTCTCGCTTCGTATTGCTCGCCGTTTTCCAGTTGCGCAAGTCCAAGGGCCTCAAAGGCCTGGGCGCGAGCTCGGTAATCGGTGTTTTTGACGACCTTAGCAAGCTGTGTGGTCGCATCGTCGAAACGACCCCGCCGATAGAGGAAGGTGCCATAGTTATAGAGCGCTTGCGGGTCTGCCGATGCCATGCGCAAGGCACGACGATAGTGCGTCTCGGCAAGCGCATGTTCGCCTTCGCCTTCGTAAACCACCGCATACAGAACATGGACCTCGGGCACACTCGAGTTGAGTTCAGCGGCTTTCTCGAGTGCTCGTTTGGCGTTGGCCCAGCTGGCAGCACCAATGTATCCACGCGCAACGGCGAGCTGCGCTTCGACGCGCTCTTCTCGCGGTGCCGGTTTCGGTAGTCCACCCGTCGACTCTGTGACACAGCCCGTGACCAGCAACGTACACAGCACCACGAGGCACGTATTCGAATAACGCTGAAGCGACTTAAGTGAATCGGTGGGGAGTTTCATACGCAGACCATCACAGGACTTCTCGCACGGAAACTCGCATTGCTCCGTCTACCGCTCCATCTACCGCTCCGTTCACTGCTCCATCCCTTACTCCGACCCCAGCGCCTTCCATGGGACGATTGCGATATCGCTCTTGCCGACGCGTACGGTCAGTCACCTCGCCTACCAACTGGCCACATGCCGCGGCGATGTCATCGCCACGGGTGGTTCGCAACATCGTTGCGTAACCCGCGTTCAGCAGCAGCGTCTGGAAATTTCGAACATTGTCCATGCTTGGTCGGCGAAACCCTGAACCGGGGAAAGGATTGAATGGGATAAGGTTGATCTTGCAGCGTACGTCCTGCAACAGGCCAGCAAGTTCACGAGCTTCACGCGGTGAATCGTTCACGCCATCGATCAACGTGTACTCCATCGTGAGGCTGCGTTTTTCTCCAAGCCCATCGAGATATTCACGACAAGCCTCGAGCAAGACCTCGATCGGGTATTTGCGATTCAGTGGGACGAGTTGATCTCGCAGCTCGTTACGTGGGGCGTGCAAAGAGATCGCGAGCGACACATCCGTGGCTTTGCGGAGGGCACGAATGCCAGGAACTAGGCCGGCAGTGCTGACGGTGACACGTCGTTTGGAGATACCGAAAGCGAGGTCGTCCATCAGGAGCGACGTCGCGTCGAGCACATTGTCAAAATTAAGCAGCGGCTCACCCATGCCCATAAAGACGACGTTGGAGACGGCCTCACCACGCGTCGCAAGGTCTGCATTGGCAATAAGCACCTGGCCGATGATGTCGTCGACGGAGAGGTTGCCGTTAAAGCCTTGTTTGCCGGTCGCGCAGAAGGTGCAATCGAGCATGCAACCCACCTGGGACGAGACACACAGGGTATTGCGACCCTTGTCCGGAATGAGCACGGTTTCCACGCAGTTGCCATTGGTCACCCGCACGACCCACTTGATGGTGCCATCGGTGGAACGGGCCACGGTGACTACTTCAGGCATGCGAAAGTTGAGCGTCTGGGATAACCACTCGCGCTGCACGCGAGAGAGATCCGTCATGCTTTGTACGTCAGTCTGGCCTTGGTGGTAGACCCACTTCATCATCTGCCGGGCACGAAACTTCTGATGTCCCGCAGCCACAAAAAAAGCCTCCAGCTTGTCTCTGGACCAGGAGTAAAAACTGGAGGCTTCGACCGTCATGACTCAAACCCCTTCTAGCATGACTTCTAGGGATAACTGATCCTTGATCAGCTTCGTGCGCAGAGGTCTTCAGGCTTAAAGAAGTATGCGATTTCGCGGGCTGCCGAAGTTGGCGAATCGGATCCGTGAACTGCATTGGCATCGATGGACTCGGCAAAATCAGCACGGATTGTCCCCGGCTCGGCATCGGCCGGGTTGGTAGCGCCCATCAGTTTGCGGTTCACCGCGATGGCGTTTTCACCTTCCAGTACCTGCACCATGACCGGACCCGATCGCATGTAGTCACACAACGCCGGAAAGAACTTTTTTTCGTCGTGTTCAGCGTAGAAGCCACGGACTTGGGCTTCCGTCAGCACCATCATGCGTGCAGCGACAACGCGCAGCCCACCTTTTTCGAAGCGGGACCAGATTTCGCCGATGACATTGCGGGCCACGGCATCGGGTTTGACGATGGATAACGTACGTTCAACGCTCATGAAAATAACTCCAGGCTTGCTTGCCTGTCCGCTAATTCTGTTCTGAATCACGACAGGTTCTTTGAATCGACAACCGGCAGGCCGTTCGGGTATCTAACCTAAGTATCCCGCTGTTAATCGGAGCCCATTTTGCTGCCGCCCCCAGGCTCAAGGTCTTTGAATTTCAGGGAGTTACGGCTTTAGGCCAGATTCGGGCGGCGCATTATCCAGTCGGGTCTGGAGAGCGTCCAGCATTTTTTCCCGTTCGCTTCCTGAACCTTCAAGTTCCTCGGCTGGGTGGCGCGGCGAGTTGGGCGCGCCTCCGAACAGCCGGGCATTCACCCGGATGGCACCTGGCAACACTGAGGTCGGGAGATAGACCTCGCGTCTGCGATCATGCCTTGCCGCCGCAGCTTCTGCCGCGAGGCCAGCACGACCGTTCCCCTACGCAATGCCATACAACCCCAACAGCCCAACGGGAACCAGAAGAATCCACTGAGGCAGACGAAACAACCCCTGCGGTTTCGCGACGCCAACGGTTATCACAAGAAATACCACGCCGAACAGAATCCAAAGCGCCGAGATGAAAGCGACCATCGGAGGCGAGTTGACCAGACCAATGCCATTTGAGAGCAAGGCAAGCGAAGACAAAACGAGGCAAACGGACACGAGATGCCAACAGGCATATAACGTCAGTTTCACCACTTCGTCCAAGGAACTCTGCAGCAGCGGAGCCGCGACATCCTTACCGCCGGCGATGAGATGCACGACGGCGGTCAATGCTGCCAACAGACCCGAAGAGAGGATAAACCAATCGTTCATGTGACCTTCCTAACGTCTTGATTTAGCCTCAGCGGCCAGAACGTAGCCGACTGACAAGGTCGACCACGCGCGTGCCAGCGTGGTCGATTTCCTCTTCCGTAGTGTAACGCCCCACGCTGAACCGAACGGAGGCATGGGCAAGTGCATCAGTAATACCTATTCCACGGAGCACATACGAAGGCTCCACACTCGCCGACGTGCAGGCGGAACCCGAGGACACAGCCACATCGTCGAGGGCATTGAGCAGCGTTTCGCCATCAACGCCTTCAAAGCCGACGTTGATGATCCCGGGCAAACGCGGCGCATCACCACAATGCAACGACGTTCCGGACAATTGGCGAAGGTGCGACAGCAAACGATTGCGAAGGGACAGGATGCGAAGGTTTTCTTCTGCCATACGTTCGCGCATGAACTCAGCAGCTAGGCCCAGCCCAACAATCTGGTGGGTTGCGAGCGTTCCAGAGCGCATACCAAACTCGTGGCCACCGCCGTGGAGCAAGGGTGTCAACCTAACAGGCGGTTCACGCCGCACATAAAGTGCACCAGCACCTTTGGGACCATAGATCTTGTGAGCAGAAATGGAGATGAGGTCCACGTGCATGCGGCGGACATCAATGGGTACTTTGCCTGCGCTCTGCGCCGCATCGGTATGGAAGATCGTCCCGTTAACACGGCATACCGCGCCGAGTGCTGCGATGTCATTAACCACGCCCAGTTCATTGTTGGCATGCATGATCGAGGCGATCAGTGTATCCGGGCGCAAGGCTTCCCGTAGTGCATCCGGTGTAGTGATGCCATTGGCGGCAGGTTTCAGCCACGTGACCTCGAACCCTTGGGTTTCGAGATACTTGCAAGTATCGACGACGGCCTTGTGTTCGATGGGACTGGTGACGATATGCCGACGCCTTGCACCTTGGGCGACACCTTTGATGGCGAGGTTGTTCGATTCCGTCGCACCTGACGTCCAGATCACTTCACGGGCGTCGGCGCCGATCAACGCAGCCAGTTGGGTGCGCGCCGTTTCAACGGCTTCTTCCGCGTTCCAGCCATAGACGTGTGAGCGCGACGCGGGATTGCCGAAGTTGCCGTCGATATCGAGACACGCAGCCATCGCCTTGGCGACATCGTGGTCGACGGGTGTGGTCGCTGCATAGTCCAGATAAACGGGGTTACGCATCCGAACCGGCTTTCGAAATCACAGATTCGTGGCGTGGATGAGTTCCGCCACACGCTCGCGGGCACGATGATTGCCGCTACCCGTAGCACCTACCCGTCGCACCAAACTCGCGAGCGTGATGCGGCGCAGGAACCCATCGATCTGGTCGGAGAGTTCTGACCATAGATCATGGGTCATGCACTGGGTGCCATCCTGACAATCCGCCGCTCCATGACAACGGGTGGCATCTACACCTTCTCCTACGGCAACCAGAATATCGGAGATCGAGATCTGCTCCAGCGATTGCGAGAGGACATAACCTCCACCCGGACCACGCACACTGTCGATACACCCCGCCCGGCGCAGCCGCGCGAAGATCTGCTCAAGGTAGGCACCTGGGATCCCCTGGCGTTCACAGACATCGACCACACTCACCGGCCCCGCTTCGCCATGAAGTGCGAGGTCGAGCATCGCCGTAACCGCGTAACGGCCTTTAGTAGTGAGTCGCACGGGAGGTCACTTGCATGAACGAGGGCTGTGGAAATCTGCCCGGAGTATGCAATACCCGACTAAAACGGTCTACTTTTCGGACCCGTGCTGATTTTGGTTTTACTTGCGACGTTCAGGACCGCTTGTGCATCTTGAGCCCATTGCCGCGGCGATACGGCTCCACTCGGATGAACACTCATGCTCACAGTGCGCAATCTCACCAAGACTTACCCTGGTGGTGTCACCGCCCTTGATGGTGTGAACCTCGACATTCCGGCAGGGATGTATGGCTTGCTCGGTCCCAACGGGGCTGGCAAGTCGACGCTGATGCGTACCCTCGCCACGCTGCAAGAACCGGATTCCGGGACCATTCATCTCGACGGCGCGGATGTGCTCGCCGATCCCGACACACTTCGCAGTCGATTGGGATATCTGCCGCAGGAGTTCGGTGCCTATCCACGCACTTCACCCGAAGTGATGCTGGCCCATATCGCCGTACTCAAAGGCATCGCTACGGAGAAATGCAAACCCCTGATCGAGTTCCTGCTCCACAGAACGAATCTGTGGAACGTTCGCAAACAAAGCATCGATAAGTTCTCGGGTGGTATGCGACAACGCTTCGGCATCGCCCAGGCACTGATTGGTGATCCACGACTGATTATCGTCGATGAACCTACAGCGGGCCTCGATCCGGTGGAACGGCGTCGTTTCCAGAATCTCCTGAGCCAGTTCAGCGAAGAACAGGTGGTGCTGCTTACGACCCACATCGTTGAGGATGTGGCCAACCTTTGTCCACGCATGGCCATCATGGGCAAAGGCAAGGTGCTCGCGGAAGGTGAACCCGACGTTTTGACGCGTGCGCTCGACGGCAGGCTCTGGCGCATGAAAGTGCAGCGAGAAGATCTGGCCGCTCTCGGCGCTAACCACAACATTCTGTCGACGCGCAATCGGGCCGGGGCGCTTGAAGCACGCATTCTTGCAGACGCTCAACCCACAGGTTCCGAATCTGCAGCCCCGACGCTCGAAGATGTTTATCTCGCGACGCTCAACGCCGCAGGCATCGATACCGGTCTCAACGACGCAATGGCAGCCTGACGTGGGCCGCATGCTCGATATCTTTGACTTTGAATGCCGTTATCAATGGCGAAGCCCCCACTTCCTGATCGTCGCTGCCGTTTTCTTCCTCATGACGTTCCTTGGCATGGCATCAGACTCAGAGCAAATCAGTAGTAGTGATGCCGCACTGAATCTCAACTCTGTCTATGCCATCGTGCAGACGCATCTGGTGTTCAGCGTCATCGGCATATTCCCGGCCATCGCCTTTGTTGCGACGGCCATTACTCGCGATCACAAACTGCGTACGGCTGAGGTTTTCTACGCGTCCGGCGTAAAACCTTCTGCTTTTGCTACCGGTCGCTTTTTTGGTGGGCTCGTCTTCGCCGTTGGCGTGGGTTTGGCCGGGCTGTTCGGCACCATGGTCGGCACCTTTATGCCCTGGCTCGATCCAGAACGGATCGGCGTTCTCAATCCTGCGTTATGGGCCTTCACCGCGTTTGTGATCCTGTTACCCAACTACTTCTTTATCTGTGCAACGTTTTTTTGTTTGGCTACGCTGACACGTTCGATGGCAGCTGCCTATGGCGCAGCCATGGCCTTTCTCATAGGTTATCTCAAGTTAAACGCATTCACCGGACCTGAAGATCTGTCGTGGGTGGTTTATGTGGATCCCTTTGGTGGTGCTTCCATCAGCGAGGCATTTTGCTACGCCACGGTGGCCGAACGTAATGCGGAACTCCCGGCGGGTTCGATTCTCATCAATCGTTTGATCTGGGTGAGCATCGGTGCGATCTTCCTGCTCATCGCCACCACGCACTTTCGCTTCTCATTGAGGAAGCCGGCACGCAAGAAGAAGCGTGAGAGAACCGTTGCCGATGCGCCGAAGGTGACTGTGCGGCCAGACACCGCATTCGCCCCTTCGCTTTTTGGTCAGTTCGCCTCGCAACTGCGCATGGACGTTCGAGGCGTTCTGCGTAGTGCACCGTTTTATGTGGTACTCGCGATGGGTATGGTCAATGTCATCGGTGTGATCAATGGCTCCACCGGTCAGCCTTACAACACCGATTCCTGGCCGGTTACGGGTCTCGTGCTTCGTGCCATCGAAGGAGGGTTCCTTTTCGTTGTTCTGATGATCGTCATCTACTACGTAGTCGAACTCGTCTATCGGGAGCGTGCATCACGCGTCTCTGATCTGCTGGATTCCACACCCGCAGCGAGTGGCGCCATCATCCTCGCCAAGGTGGTCGCGCTTTGGGCCATCATCGCCATGTTGCTGATCGTCGTGATGATCACGGGCATGATCATGCAGCTCATCAACGGTTTCACAGCGATTGAACCAGGGTTGTATCTGCGCGACCTCCTGGTGGTGAATGGCTCGTACTTCGGCGGTGCTCGCTGTCGCTATCGCGGTGTTTGCAGGCAACCGCTGGATCGAAATGCTCGCCATGATCGCGGTGTTCCTCGGCACCAGTGCTCTCCAGAGCTTCGGCTTCGAACACAACCTGTACCTCTTCAGCGTGCCGTCGGCCCAGTACTCCGACATGAACGGCTACGGGCACTTTGTGGAGCCACTGGTGTGGTTCACGCTTTACTGAGCGCTCTTCTGTGTGCTTCTGATGATCGCGGCGCACCTCTTGAACCGTCGCGGGTACGTCTTTTCGTTTCGCGAACAGCTCCGGATAGCGAAACAACGGTTCTCCCCACGGATCGGATCCGTTGGCGCGATCAGCGCCTTGGCAATGACAGGTACAAGTGCCTGGATCTTCTACAACACCAATGTCCTCAATGAATATCGTACGGAAGACTCTCAAGAGGCACATCAGGCTTATTACGAAAAAACCTGAAAAAAACTCGAAGATCTGCGCTCTCTCGACGTTGTGGCGGTAGATGCAACCGTCGACATCCATCCGGAAACACGTCTCCTGGTTTCGAAAGGAGCTGCGCGTCTCAGGAACCTGACCGGCAAGCCTGTTGAGCAGCTTGTGGTGACACTCAATCCGGACCTTAACGTCCAATCACTCGATGCACCCGGGACCCGTGTCGAAGAGCAGGATGAAAGTTACGGTCATTACCTCTTCCGCTTCGATCAACCGGTAGCGCCTGATGAGGAAAAATCCGTCAGTTGGTCGCTCGAATGGTCCAATCCGGGTTTCGTGAATGGAACACCCAACAGCCGCGTCGCTGCCAACGGTACGTTTGTCGACAGCACCGAAGTGCTACCGGTGTTGAGTTACAACCCCAGCCGCGAACTACAGGACAACAACAAACGGCGTGAACATGGGCTCGATCCTGTGCAACGCATGCCAAAACTGGGTGATCCCGATTGGTTCAACGTCAGTCAGTTCGGCGTGTCTACCCGCGCAGACTTTGTCGTCACTGTCAGTACTTCACCGGATCAGATCACCATCGCACCGGGGTATCTCAAGAAGGAGTGGACCGAAAACGAACGCCGCTACTTTACCTACGAGATGGATCAACTCATCTGGCAGTTCTTTTCCCTCAGTTCTGCACGTTACGCCGTCGTTAAAGATCGTTGGAAGGACGTGGACATCGCGGTCTACCACGACCCCAAACACCCGTTCAACGTGCCGACGATGGTCCGCAGCACCAAAGCTTCTCTCGATTACTTCACCCGGGAGTTCTCCCCTTACCAGTACCGTCAGTTTCGCATTCTCGAGTTCCCGGCCTATGCCACCTTTGCCCAGTCCTTTCCAAACACCATTCCGTTCTCGGAAGCCATCAGCTTTATCTCCAACATCATGGATCCCGAGACCATTGATCTGCCGTTCTATATCGCAGCCCACGAAATGGCTCACCAGTAGTGGGGTCACCAGGTCGTGGGGGCCAACATGCAAGGCCAAACCGTAATCGTCGAAACCCTCGCTCAGTACTTGGCGCTGATGGTGATGGAGAAGACCTTTGGTGCTGCGGCAATGCGGCGGTTCATTAAGTTTGAACTCGACAATTACCTGTCATCGCGAGGTGGTGAGCTCATCGAAGAGTTGCCACTCCTGCTGACCTAAAACCAGCCCTATTTGCACTACCGAAAAGGTTCTGTGGCGATATATGCGCTACGCCAGACCATTGGGGAGGATGCGGTCAATCGGGCGCTGCGAAATTTCCTCGCCAGGTTCGCCTTCCAACCTCCACCGTTTCCGACTTCACGAGACCTTGTGGACTATTTCCTCGCGCAAACTCCCGCAGAACATCAGGCGTGGGCGAAGGAACTCTTTGAGAAGATCACGTTGCACGAACTTAAAGTTGTGGAAGCGACGATCGAGGGTGAAGGTGAAAACCGCGCGCTACATCTTTCTGTTCAGGCGAAGAAGCTCTACGCCGATGGCAAAGGTGGAGAAAACGAAACAACAATGGATGAGTGGGTGGATATCGCCTTGTTGCCTGAACCTGAAAAGGACCTGCCGGAGAACGTTCTCCCTGAACCGTTACACCAACAGCGTTATCGACTTGTAACGGGCACCAACACGATCAAGATTCCGGTCACCGGCAATCCTGTGCGTGTGGCTGTCGATCCCGGTTTCCGGTTAATCGACCGCAATCCCGACGACAACCTTAAGTCCCTGTTGGACTAGTTACGATCACCCTCACCTGGATCCAGCTGCGTGAGCACACCACGCAGCATAGCCACCTCAGTAATATCCAAATCAACCCGCGTAAACAGCCGACGCAAACGCGTCATGGTCTGGCCTGGACTACCCGGATTCAGAAAGGCACTGTTCACCAGCACCGATTCAAGATGACCCAAAAACCCTTCGAATTCTGTCGTCGTCGCGGGCGGACGATCCCACACCAGGGGCGGCGGTTCACCGATGTGGCGCTGATAGAGCTCATACGCCACAACTTGCACCGCCATCGCGAGATTGAGCACGGGATATTCCGGATTGCCAGGAATCTCAACGTGACAGTGGCAAGCTTGCAGCTCGTCGTTGTTGAGCCCTTTGTCTTCTCGGCCAAACAACACCGCGATCTTTTGCCCTTCACGTGCGCGTGCAGCATCAGCAAACGCCTGGGGAGTAAGTACGGGCCATGGAATCCGCCGTAAACGCGCGCTGGTGGCCACCACCCAATGACAGTCATTGATCGCTTCTTCCAGCGTTTCGACGACGCGAGCACCTTCAAGCACATCGGTACCTCCTGCAGCCCGCCAAAACGACTGAGGATCAGGGAATCGCTTAGGTCGCACCAGAACCAGATCGGTGAGACTCATCGTTTTCATGGCCCTCGCCGCAGCACCAATATTGCCGGGGTGACTCGTTTCGACGAGCACGATTCGCATCCGATCAAGCATCAACCTCTCTCCCTTCCTAACATCCCAATCCAGCCTTTCGCTTCTGCCAGCGGTGACTGTCCATTACCATAGCGCCCCTTCCTCCCCCCTCCATCAAAAAAGACACTGCAACATGCATCCCCACATGACAATGGCTCAGCGCGCCGCCCGCAAAGCCGGCCAGATCATCGTCCAGTACATGGATCGGATGCCGAGCCTCGATATCGAAGAGAAGAGCCGTAACGACTTCGTCAGCAATGTCGACCGGGAAGCCGAAGCCGCCATCGTCGACGTCATCCGCAAAGCCTATCCAGATCACGGCATTCTCGGCGAAGAAGGGGGTCAGATCGCCATCGCCAACGAGGCCTCGGCAGGTCACCAGGGCCAATACACCTGGGTCATCGATCCACTCGACGGCACACTCAACTACCTGCAGGGCATTCCCCACTTCTGTGTGTCCATTGGCATTTTGCGTGGTAATCAATTCGAACACGCCGTCGTCTACGATCCTTTGCGCAATGAGGAATTCACGGCTTCACGTGGTGCGGGCGCTCAACTCAACGGGCGTCGCATCCGTGTCAGCAACCGCATCAAGCTCGATGAGCTGGTGCTCAGCACAGGAATTCCGCCAGCGACCATCGGCACGCACCTCGATCCCTACTTCAACACCCTCAAAGACCTGACCGCACAGTGTCGTGGTGTCCGGTGCCTGGGTTCCGCCGCGCTTGATCTCGCCTATGTAGCGAGTGGTCGTGTCGATGGGTTCTTTGAACTCGGCCTTTCACCTTGGGACATTGCTGGCGGCACGTTGCTGGTTCGCGAAGCAGGTGGATTTGTCGGTGATTGGCGTGGCGGCGACAGCTTCTTTCGCACCGGCAACATCATCGCGTCGAACCCAAAGGCGTTTCGATCGCTGATTCAGGCCGTGCGTCCACACCTGGTAGCTGAAATCGTCTGATCCGCTGCGCCTATGGGCGTTCTTCTTCGAGGTCTTGTTCTTCTTTTTCGACAGGAAGCAGGTCTTCCCGATTCACCTTCAGTAGCAGTGCGATAGCGGCTGCGACATAAATCGATGAGTAGGTACCGACGACGATGCCGATAGTGAGTGCGACGGAAAATCCTCGCACCATATCGCCACCAAAGAACAGCAGCGCGAGCACCGAGATCAACGTCGTGCCGGAAGTCATCAATGTCCGGTCAAGCGTCTGATTAGTGGAGACATCGATCACATCAACGATCTCCATGCGCCGAAGGCCAATGATGTTTTCACGAATCCGGTCGGCAATAACGATCGTATCGTTGATGGAATAACCGATCACCGCGAGCACTGCCGCGAGTGTCGGCAGATCGAACGTCCAGCCGAAGACCGAAAAACAGCCGAGCACGATGATGACGTCGTGGAACAGTGCTGCAACGGCGCCAACGGCGAATTGGCGAGTAAACCGGAACATGACGTAGACGAGGATCACGACCAACGAAGCGAGCAGTGCGAGACCACCGTCTTCAGCCAGCTCATCTCCTACCGCAGCACCCACGAAACTCGACTGTTTGAGCTCCGCGTCCGCATGGTTTTCCTTGATGACCTTATAAACCGCATCACCAATCTTGCTTTGATCTGCAGACCCATCGGTTGGCACACGAATGGCGAGTTCACGATCCGTGCCGAAGTGTTGCACCACCGCTTCTTCATAACCCGTCGCCGCAAGTCGAACCCGCACGGTCTCCGGGTCAATGGCTTTGTCAAAACTCACCTCAACGAGTGTTCCGCCGGTGAAGTCGAGGCCGAAGTTAAGGCCCTTGAAGGCGAGTGACAGGATTGAAATCAGCACCAGTGTGCCGGAAATGGTCAACATCACGCGCCGCAGCGACATGAACGGCAAGCGGATGTCCGGATGCACGGCTGTCATATGCGCACCTTCGTCAAATCACGCCCGCCGTAGAAGAAGTTCGTCAGTGCTTGGGCAACCAGTACGGCGGTGAAGACCGAGGTAACAATACCGACACACAACACCACCGCGAAGCCTTTCACCGGACCACTACCGATCGAGAACAGGATGATGCCAACAAAGAAGGTTGTGATGTTGGAGTCGAGAATGGTCAGGAAGGCCCGGTCAAAGCCGGCTTGAATGGCCTGTTGGGGTGGCCTGATTTTGAGCTCTTCACGAATACGGGTATTAATGAGCACGTTGGCGTCAACGGCCATACCGATGGTGAGCACCATCCCGGCAATACCCGGCATGGTGAGTGTGGCACCCAGCATCGACATGATCGCAGCCATCAGAATGATGTTCGACACCAAAGCGACATTCGCCACCATGCCGAAACCCTTGAAAGTCACCGCCATATACACCGCGGTGAGCAAGAGGCCGATGATCATGGAGTTGATACCACGATCAATGTTCTCTTCGCCCAGGCTCGCACCGATGGTGCGTTCTTCGACGATGTACATGGGCGCTGCAAGCGAACCGGCACGCAGCAGGAGCGCAAGTTCTCGCGCCTCTTGGAATTCGAGACCGGTGATACGAAAACGGAACCCCAGGGCGGCCTGTACCGTTGCTACATTGATCAGCTTTCGTTCCGTATTGCTGAAATACTCAACCTTTTCGGTTCCATCCGGTTGTTTGATTTTTCGTTCTCGAGGTTTCTGCTCGATGAAGATGATCGCCATACTGTCGCCGATGTGATCTTTCGTCACGTCGTGCATCTTCTCCCCACCATCGGCATCGAGCGTAAGCGAAACCTGAGGTTGACCCGTTTCGGGGTCGTAGTCTTGCGTCGCATTGATCACATCGTCGCCAGTAACGATGTTACGCAGCTGCACGGAGACATCGCGTTCTTCGTACGTGAAGCTCTCGACTTGCGAAGGTCGATCGTTTGGCAATGCCGCGAGGCGGAACTCCAAGTTAGCGAACTTGTTGATGATCTTCTTCGCTTCAGTCGGATCCTGCATGCCTGGCAAATCAAGCACGATTCGCTCTCGGCCAAGCCTTTGAACCTGAGGTTCAGCAACACCCAGCTCGTTCACTCGGTTCCGAAGGCTCGTCAGGTTCTGCTCGACGGCAAAAGTCTGCAATTCTGTGATCTTGGCTTCGGTAAAACGCAGACGGAGCCCTGGATTGCCATTCACTGACGTTTCAAAGATCTCAAAGCCATCATTATTTTCTTCAATGATCTTGAGACCAGACGCACGCGCCTCTTCCGTGGCAAACGGAATTTCGATTTCACGTCCGTTGATCCAGTCACCGGCGACATAACGCACGCGCTTATCCACCAGAAGATCCCGGTATCCTTCAGCCTGGGCCTTCAGCCGCAGATTAACGAACTGCTCCATATCGACCTGCAGCAGAAAGTGCACCCCGCCGGACAGGTCGAGACCGAGGGACATACGCTGGCCGCCAATACCTTCGAGCCAACCGGGCACCGTGGACGCTTGATCAAGCGCAACGATAAAGTTCTGGTCGTCGGAATTGAGAACACCCTGGGCAGCGTTGCGTGCTTTCTGCTGGTGGTTCGGATCTTCGAGTCGCACGAGACCGGTGTCATTCACCATCTCTGTGCCAATGACCTTCACCCCGTCTTTTTCAAGAGCAGCTCGTACTTGGTCTAGAACGGATTGATCGACGACCTGCTCTGCGGATTGCCCTTTGATACGAATCGCAGGATCAGGCAGGAAGAGGTTTGGCGCCGCATAGAGGGAGCCAATCAGCATGACAAGGATGACGACGATGTAACGCCACGCAGCCCCACTGTTGGGTGGTCGCTGCCGACCCTTTCCCGGCAGGATCAGGCTTTCACCCACCAGTTGTCCTTTTGGGCGTTCTTTAGCCACCGTCTTTTGTACCGCCCTGATATCCGCTGAGCGCGACCTGATCAGGCCGCGTCAAGCGTCTTGATGGTGCCTTTCGGCAGCGTCGCCCCAACGGCGGACTTCTGGATGCGCATCTCCATATTCGGTGCAACCTGCACCTTAATGAAGTCGTCTTCTACTTTATTAACCACACCGACGATGCCGCCGGCTGTCACGACTTCATCACCTTTCTGCAGACCACCCAGCAAACTCAGGTGTTCCTTACGGCGTTTGTTTTGCGGACGAATCAGCATGAAATAGAACAGCACAATGATGCCGCCCATCATCACAAACGGCATCCACGCCGGTTCTTGAGCGGCCGGTGCGGCCGCAGCCATATAAACAGGTAGTTCAGAGAGGTTCATGCGTGGCGTTCCAGGCGGTAAGCAGGCTGTCTCGAAGGCGGCGAAATGTACCCGTTTCAATGGAGGCGCGCAAACGAGCCATGAGGCCGTGGTAGTAGGAGAGGTTGTGGGTTGTCATGAGGATTGCACCCAGCATTTCCCCACACTTGTCGAGGTGATGCAGGTAGGCACGGGAGTAGCCTGTGCAGGTTGGGCAGCCACATTCAGGGTCCAGTGGCGCGTCCGTATCACGGTGCTTCGCGTTACGGATCTTGACCACACCACCACTCGTAAAGGCAAAACCGTTGCGCGCATTGCGTGTCGGCATGACGCAATCGAACATGTCGACACCGAGTTCCACACCACGAACCAGGTCCTGCGGTGTACCGACACCCATCAGATAGCGGGGCCGATCCACAGGCATATGCGGCAGCAACGACACAAGGACATGGTCCATCTCGTCCTTGTCTTCACCGACCGACAGACCACCGATGGCATACCCGTCGAATCCTGTGGCAGTCAGTTGTTCGAGGTGCTCCAGGCGCAGTTGCGGATACATACCACCTTGCACGATGCCGAACAGTTTATTTCCTGGCGCGGCATCAAAGGCCCCACGGCAACGTACCGCCCAACGTTGCGACAGCTCCATGGAAGCGCGTGCCTGTTCCAACGTCGCTGGATAAGGCGTGCACTCATCAAAAACCATGACGATGTCGGATCCCAGACACGCTTGCACCTCGATAGAGCGTTCCGGCGTGAGCACCACCGTATCGCCATTGATCGGTGACTTGAACGTCACGCCAGCTTCCGTGATCTTGCGAAGCTCGCCGAGGCTCCAGACCTGAAAGCCACCACTGTCCGTGAGGATCGGACTGGACCAGTTCATAAACTTGTGCAGCCCACCGAGATCACGCATGCGCTCAGCACCAGGACGCAGCATGAGGTGAAACGTGTTGCCGAGCAGAATCTGCGTGCCAACATCCTTCAGGCTGTCGGGTGTCATCCCCTTCACCGTGCCGTAGGTCCCACACGGCATAAAAACCGGCGTTTCGACCGTGCCATGGGGAAGATGCAATCGACCCCGTCGCGCGGTGCCATCCTGTGTCAAAGACTCAAACACGTCTCGCCTCCGCGGGTCGCTCCAGGAACATCGCATCGCCATAACTGAAGAAGCGGTATCGCTCAACGACCGCTTGGTCATATGCCGCGAGCACACGCGCCTGACCACCAAAGGCACACACCAGCATGAGCAGCGTCGTCTCCGGAAGGTGAAAGTTGGTGACCAGTGCGTCCACACCACGAAACCGGTAACCCGGCGTGATGAAGAGCCGGGTATCACCACTGCCTGCCTGCAAACGACCGTCTTCCGTGGTAGCCGATTCCAGCGTGCGGACGACAGTGGTGCCGACAGCAATCACACGGCCTCCGGCAGCGCGGGCATCATTGATCATCGCCGCGGTAATTTCGTTTACCGCGTACCACTCGGCATGCATGTGATGTTGTTGAATGTCGTCCACCCGGACGGGCTGAAAGGTGCCAGCGCCGACATGCAGAGTGACCCGCGCGGTCTGCACACCCCGCGCTTCAACCGCTTTCAGCAGAGGCTCATCAAAGTGCAGACCTGCTGTCGGTGCTGCGACCGCTCCCGGGGTCTGCGCGAACACCGTCTGATATCGTTGATCATCGGACGCCTCAGGCGACCGCTCCATATAAGGAGGCAGCGGGATCTCCCCACAACGGTCGAGAACGTCGAGCACGGGTGAGTCAAAACCTAAGCGAAAAAACTCGCCTTCACGCCCTACCATCTCCAGACCTCCACCACCCAGGAGTAGGACGCGTCGACCGGGTTTCAACGGCTTGGAGGAACGTGTTTGGCAAAGCGCCTCGTGAGTACTAACGATACGCTCGACCAGGATTTCGACCGCACCACCGCTGTCTTTAACCCCGCGCAGTCGTGCACGAATGACTGCGGTGTCATTCACCACGAGTACGTCACCGGGATGCAGCAGTTCCGGCAGATCGCGAAAATTGCCGTGCACCAGCGCACCGTCACTATGCAGCCGAAGCAGCCGACTGGCACTGCGTTCGGGCAGCGGATAACGGGCAATGAGCGCTTCGGGAAGCGTGTACTGAAAGTCCTGACGATGCATTGGCTTGACCGACCAACGTAAAAGAACGAACACGGAACAATATTTGGTAGCTGAGGCCGGAATCGAACCGGCACGGTGTCACCACCACCAGATTTTGAGTCTGGCGCGTCTACCTGTTTCGCCACTCAGCCTTATCGGAATCCACCGACAAACATCGGGGGTGCGCATTCTGCCGTTCGAGCCTTGGCGCCCGCAAGCATGAAACCCACCCATTCCACAAAGGTCATCGACTCCGAGCATGCTCCGGCGCTGAGTTGTACACTGCCCGCCCGTGAGCCCGCGCCAAAACAGATAACGGATCGAGCGGTGATTATTAACGCGGCGAGAGACGACACGGAGACACGCATCATTTCGCATTCAACCCTGAAGACCACATTTCTCCTCCTATTTTTGACCGCTGCTCTTCCTTCGCAGCAAACCATCGCGGATGTACCGAAGTGGCTCTATTTGAGCGCCGGTGTCGGCTGGGACAACGCCGAGGCCATTCAACTCGATTCTTCCAACGCTGAAATGAGTTTTGATGCGGGCGTCTTCCAGCCTGCCATCGCCTTTGGCGTGCAAACCGAGAACAACTGGCGGTTTGAACTGGAACGAGTCGTTCATCACAACGCGCCGCAGATCCTCTATTCGTCCTCCGCCCGTATCGAGTCTGACTCTGACGAACTGGACGAGTTTCGCTCCACCAGCCTGATGTTCAACGTGCTGTGGGACTTTCGCATCGGCGAAGCACTTCGCCCCTATGTCGGCGCGGGTCTCGGCTGGACCAAGGTTCACCTGCATTTTTCAAGGCCCCACATTGATGAAGACCCAATCTTCATTCCACGTGAAGACCGTTTCGATGATGACGACACATCACTCGCCTTGCAGTTCATCGCTGGTTTCACCGTGCCGGTGACACGGCGGTTCGACATCGCCCTCGACTATCGTTACTGGAGTGCGCCGTCGCTCAAGTTTGAAGAACTCTCCGGTGCAGATCTCGATACCCAGATGGACGTTCATTCGGCGTGGTTTCACGTGCGCTACCACGCTGCAGATCGTGGTCCATTTCGTGGTGAACGACCCCGCGCTTCGCACACGTCAGGATGGTACGTCGCTGCCTACGCAGGCGGTGCATTTGCAGAAGATTCAGACGTCAAAGGAACAGAGAACATCCTCGATGCGTTCCATTTTGGGCCTATCGGCGCCGTCGCCCTTGGTTATGCCCTCAACGATCGCTGGAACTTCGAACTCGCTGCTGGCCATCAGAACAACACGATAGAAGTGCTCGAACTCAGCGGTGGTATCGGCGAAGACGAAGCCTCAGGTGATCTTGATATGACGACGGTGACCGTTAACGCGATCCGCCACTTCGCGCCCGAGTCCGCGATCCGGCCCTATATCGGCGTTGGTACGGGTATGGCACGAGGCGCCTACGACGTGACAGCACGAACCTTCTGTCGTCAGTTCGTTTGCGGCACCGTCGAAGATCGTTACGAATATGTTGATGACGACGCCACAGCCTTCACTGTGCTCGCGATCCTCGGCGTTGAAATCGCGATCACACCGCGCCTCAGCTGCACCGCGGACTACCGTTATTGGCGCACAACAGGCTTTGAACTCAAGTCGCCAACCGGCGAAACTCGCGAAATCAATCGGCAGAACTCGAACTCCATCATGGCGGGTCTGCGTTTCAAGCTTCAGTAATCACCTTCAGATCCATCCAGCCTCGAGGTATCCAAACCATGCAAGACGTCTACATCGTATCCGCCGTTCGCAGCCCTATCGGCAAACGCGGCAAAGGCCTCGCGGGGCTCAAACCTGCTGATCTGCTCGGCAAAGTCCAGGTTGCCGCACTTGATCGGGGCGGCGTACCGGCAGATCGCGTTGGCCAGGTCATTGGTGGCTGCGTCTCCCAAATCGGCGAGCAGTCTTTCAACATCGCGCGGATCGCTTGGCTTTCCATGGGTCTGCCTCTTGAAGTCGCCGCGACAACAGTGGATTCGCAGTGCGGTTCATCGCAACAAGCAACCTCCATGGGTGCGGCCATGGTGGCTTCCGGCATGGAAGACATCGTCATGTGCTGTGGCGTTGAGATGATGACCCGTGTTCCACTGGGTTCGAACATGAAGGACGGCGTACCCATGGGTGAGTCCTACATGTCGCACTATCAACCCACGTCCCAGTTCATGGGCGCAGCGATGATTGCAGAGGAATATCAGATCGCTCGCCGCGACGCGGATGCGTTTGGACTCAAGAGCCAGACCAACGCCATTCGTGCCTGGGAAGAAAATCGGTTCGAACGTGAGATCGTGCCCATCGAAGCCCCTGTGCTCGATGACAAAGGTCAGCCCACAGGTCAAACCCGTGTGGTATCTCGTGATGAAGGCCCACGTGCTTCTACTCTTGAATCGCTCGAAGGTTTGCAACCTGTTCCCGGCCAGAACATTCACACCGCAGGTTCGTCCTCCCAGGTGTCTGATGGTGCCGCGGTGGTGATTCTCGCCAGCAAAAAGGCTGTGGAGGAACTCGGTCTCAAACCACGTGCACGCATCGTTGCATCGACCCTCGTGGGCGTAGACCCCGTGACGATGTTGAAAGGTCCGATCCCTGCGACCCGCAAAGTGCTGAAGCAGACAGGCCTATCCATCGACGACATCGATGTCTTCGAAGTGAACGAAGCCTTCGCTTCTGTCGTGCTCGCGTGGCAGAAAGAACTGAATCCGGATCCTGCTCGTGTTAATCCCAATGGTGGCGCGATTGCGCTGGGGCATCCCACCGGTTCCACAGGTGCACGCCTCATTACGACCGCCTTGCACGAACTCGAGCGTAGTGAGGGTCGATACGGCCTCATCGCGATGTGTTGTGGTGGTGGTCTCGGCACGGGCACGATCATCGAACGGCTATAACAGCTCATCGGAGTGCGGTCCGCGAGGATCGCACTCACGCCCATGTCTTCTGCTGAACTCACCGCTGAAATGCTTTCGCGAGCTGGACTATTGCGCCGTTTCGGCGGCATGGTTTACGACGCGATGATCCTCATCGCACTGTGGATGATCACGCTCTTCGTTTTGGTCGCGCTCAACAACGGCAATGCAGTAACCGGTTACGGCATTCAGGCGCTGCTTTTCCTGGAAACGTTTTTCTTCTTTGCGTGGTTCTGGCGTGAAGATGGTCAAACTGTCGGCATGATGGCGTGGCGAATGCGGGTGGTGTCCAACAACGGTGCGCCGTTAACGCTCACCCAAATCACCACGCGTTTTGCCGGGGCATGCCTCTCTGGCATCTGCCTTGGCCTGGGTTATTTCTGGATTCTGGTCGATCCGGATCGCCGCTCGTGGGGCGATATCATGAGTGACAGCCATGTCGTGGTTGAGCCCAAGCAGGCCAAACAGCCCAAACAGCCCAAAAAAGAGGGCTGAAAAAGCCACTTTCTGACAACAGCACTGCGTCGCTGCCCTGTGTTTACACGTATCGTTTCGCACCCCAAAACCCAAGTACCCAACACAACCCGATCGGAATCATTACCGCCACGAGGGGATCAAGGTCATAAACCTCACTCATCGGCGCGAAAAGATCTTGAAGATACTTGAATACCAGCCCGGTGAGCACACCGACTGTCAGCCGCGAGCCAAGACCCACTTGTCGCATCGGACCGAGTACAAAGACCATCGCCAGAAAGTTGAAACCGAGAATCGTGATTGGTAGCAGCAGCTTGGTGTAATATGCGACTTCGTAGGACCGCGAGTTCAGCCCTTCACGCTGCATATAGTTAATCTGATCCTTAAGAGCTGCGACCGAGAGTTTGGGTGCTGCAACAAGCACACGCACGGAGAGCATTTTCGGATCCACCTTGCCTTCCCAGCGCTCTGTCTCGTGGGTGGCGACGTGGGTGCGTTCGGGCTCAAGCAGCGTCTCCGTGATGTCCTTGAGAATCCAATACGGTTCCCCACCTTCCACATATTCGGCACTCTTCGCATGCAGCGTCCGTACCAGCAGACCTTTCTCGTCCTGCCAAAACTGGCGGATGTCGAGCAGTTCTCCCTCCTCCGTCATGGCTGAGACACTCATATAGAGCCCGCCTTCGCGATACCAGTAGCCTCCTTGAATGCGAATGGCTTCACTTGAATAACGGGTTTTGGTCTTGTAGATCTCGGCTTGCTCTTCAAGGCGTGGCCCATAAACCTCGCCAATCACATAGCCAACACCCATCACAAACATCAGTGGGAGGAGGAGGCTCACGAGGAGTCGTCTCACAGATACGCCGGAGACGCGCATCACCATGAGTTCGCCATGACTCGCGAGATTTCCAAGCGCCAACAACGTTCCGAGGAACGCCGCAAATGGCAGCAGTTCGTAGACCCTTCTTGGTGTTGTCAGCGCTACATAGGTGGCAGCCTGTATCAATGTGTAGTTGCCACGCAGCTCATCGATGAGCGCAAACACGCTCACGAGCACCACGAACGCGAGAATTACCACCAGTGTCGCGCTGGTGGTGTGACGAAAGATGTGCCAGTCGAGAATACGTGGAAGCATGAACATCAAGACACTGGCCTCGCGATGCGGCGCAACAACAACAGCAGAAGCAGCATCATGAGCCCGTGCACACCCCACATCCCTGTTTCGGCCGGAATCAGTTCCTCTTCCAACAAATGATGATTACCCATAATCGCGAGGTAATAGACAAGCAGCAGCAGCAAACCTGGCAAGACACGCGAAAACCGGCTCGCGCGCGGCCGAACCTTGGCCATGGCCACCGCGATAAGTGCCGCAACCAACGTAAAGACCGGCATCGCCAGTCGCCAATGAAACTCCGCTGCGCCCTTGCCCTTCTTGGGTAGGTCATTCGTCAAGATGCCGGTGATACCCACACGATTGCTGCCACTCGCGTCGATAGAGATGCGTTGTCCAAGCGTGTTGAACTCGATCACTCGATACTCGGGGTTTCCCGGCGTTCCTTCATAACGGCGCCCCTTGTCGAGGACCAGGAATTGAGAGCCCGTATCTGGGTCAAACCGCTGACGACCTGTTTCCGCCCACGTCGTTGCCTCTCGACCATCGGCGAGGCGCTCCCAGATGAAAACCGTGCCGAGGCGCTCGCGGTCTTCGGAAACCGATTCCGCGTAGAGCACTCGGGTTTCGCGGGAGTTGGTGTTAAACACGCCAGGGTTCACGTTCTGGAAATCCTGGCGCGCCCGTTGCTCCATAAAGAACTCACCGAGCCTAAGGTTGGACCGAGGTGACACGTCGAGGGAAAGCCAACCCACCAGTGCACACAACATCAGCGCCGGCCACGCAATCCAGGTCAATAGCCTCAAGGCGCTCAGCCCCCCGGTTTGCAGAACCACCATCTCGCTTTCGGCATGTAAACGGGACAACGTTAGAAGCACCGCCAGATAAAGCGAAAACGGGACGATCAGCTGCAGGAATTCGGGCAAACGAAGCTGAATGATGGTCAGGAGTGTATCGGCCGCGTATTTACCCGCGACCGCATCCTGCAGATATCCAATGAATCGCCCACCTGCACCGATCAACAACAGCACCAGCGTGGTCACCACCAGTACGGCCAACAGTTCACGTGTGATGTAACGGGCAGCAACACCCAAGGATCGACAACTCCATTTCGACATGGTGAGAGGCTTGGCACGCTCGGACTGCATCGATGCGAGGCGACCCGGCGCGATAGTTTCGCCCCTGCCTGTTAAACTTTGGCCTTCTTCGGCAGCCGACGTCACGCATTATGAAGTATTTGGTATCACCCGGTCAGGCCTCACAGGTCACAACACCGCTTCTGGTGTGCAGCCTCGCCACGGCTAGACAGACCATTACGGGCGCAGCCGCTAAAGCGATGCTGCAAGCTGCAACGCGTGGCTTCAAAGACCAGGCCGGAGATACGCTAGTCGTGTCTCTGCCTGAAGGGAGTGTTGATCAACTGCTCATCGCCGGCGGCTGCGACGAAAGCATGAATACTTCGCAGTACCGCAAGGCCATTCAAGCAACGGCTGCCGCACTCGCAAGCACCAAGGCCGAATCGGCTGTTTGGACACTGCATCAAGCCAAAGTGCATGGAGGGGATGTCTATTGGCGGGTGAGTAACACACTCACCGCTATCAGCCTTTCGACCTACATCTATCACCGCCACAAGTCGACTCCAGCTCCCGTTCAAGCACTCAAGCGTCTCACGGTGCTCTGTGACGACCGTTCCAGAGACAGTTGCAGCCGCGCGGTGCAAGAGGGCAATGCACTGCATTCCGGTCTCGACTTCGCGCGAGACCTCGGTAACGAACCGCCCAACGTGTGTAATCCCACCTGGCTGCTGGCCGAAGCCCGCAAACTCGGCAAACTCGGCAAGGTGACGGTTTCCGCGCTCGACGAAAAGAAGATGCGTGAACTGGGCATGGGGTCGTTTCTGTCCGTGTCACAAGGCAGCGATTCACCCGGCAAGATGATCATCGTGCAGTACAAGGGCGGCAAACGTGGCGACGCGCCAGTCGCACTCATCGGTAAAGGCATCACCTTCGACACCGGTGGTATCAGCCTTAAGCCCGGACCCGCCATGGATGAAATGAAGTTCGACATGTGTGGAGCCGCATCCGTGCTGGGCGCAACACGCGCTGCCGCGGAAGCCAAACTGCCGCTGAATCTCGTCACCATCGTTGCCGCTGCCGAGAACATGCCGAGTGGCAAGGCCACACGGCCCGGTGACATCGTGCGCAGCATGTCCGGTAAAACCATCGAAATTCTTAACACCGATGCGGAGGGTCGCCTGGTCTTGTGTGATGCCATCACCTACTCGCGACGTTTCAAGCCACGTGCAGTGATCGATGTAGCCACGTTAACTGGCGCCTGCATCATCGCCCTCGGTGCTCATGCGAGTGGTCTTTTCAGCAACGACGATGATCTGGCTAATGCGTTGCTCGCCTCCGGCGAATGGAGTGGAGATCGCGCCTGGCGGTTGCCGGTATGGGAAGACTATCAATCGCAGCTCAAGAGCAACTTCGCCGACATGGCGAACATCGGTGGCCGCGAAGCTGGCAGTGTGGTCGCCGCGTGTTTCCTGCAGCGATTCGCCGAAGACCTCAAGTGGGCACACCTCGATATCGCCGGCACAGCGTTTTATTCCGGTCCCCGCAAGGGTTCCAGTGGTCGACCAGTTCCAGCGTTGTTCCGTTATCTCGTGAGTGCATCAGGTCGGGCATGACACGGATCGATTTCTACGTTCTCAAGGACGTGGACCGTGAAGCTCTGTTTCGTTTCGCCTGCGCGTTGACCGCCAAGGCTGTAGAAGCGGGCACGCCTGTGTATTTGCGAACCGCCAATCAGGATGATTCCGCACTGGCCGATGAGTACCTTTGGTCGTGGCCACAACACCGGTTTATTCCGCATGCTATTGGCAACACGCCCCAACGGGCGAACTCCGTGATGATCCATACCGATCCACCCAAGGAGTGTGAAGGTCTGATGATCAATCTCGGCGATGACGTACCTGATTTTTATGGCCGCTTTGATCGCATCGCGGAAATCATCGTCAGCTACAATCGCGACACGGGACGCGAGCGTTATAAACATTACCGGCATCGCGGTAACCCCCTCTTTCACCACGAACTCGACGATTGGGAAAATAGCCTCTGAGCTGTCTCCAATCGCTGACGTTCAATTTCGGGCATTGAGTATGGAAGGTAGTTTTAATCCGAAGGCCATCGAACAGGCGCTTTATGCCCAGTGGGAAAACTCGGGCGCGTTCTCTCCACAGGGCAATGGTCCCGGATACTGCATCGTCATTCCGCCTCCAAATGTGACGGGCAGTTTGCACATGGGACATGCGTTTAATCAGACGTTGATGGACACGTTGATTCGTTATCAGCGCATGAAGGGCAAACGTACGTTGTGGCAGATGGGGACAGACCACGCCGGTATCGCCACGCAGATTCTGGTGGAGCGCAAGCTGCAACAAGAAGGTGTGAATCGGCACGATCTTGGCCGTGAAGCCTAAAGCACCGACGAACTCGCCAACGTGGATGTCTGGAACAGCACGGACGAACGTATCCAGTCGCAGCAGATGATTCGCGCCGAGGCCGACAGGAACTTCACCT
>SYFY01000089.1 GCA_005799745.1 Gammaproteobacteria bacterium | reverse complement strand
TCGTGGCGATGATGATTGCTTTTGATCACGAAAACCAGGTTGTCGAGTTTTTCACGACCTGCGAGGGACAACGCGCCGAGCGACTCAGGTTCGTCGGTTTCACCATCACCGAGAAACGCCCAGACCTTTCGTTTACCCATCGGAACGAGACCGCGCGCATCGAGGTACTTCATCACGTGGGCTTGATAGATCGCCTGCAACGGGCCAAGCCCCATCGAAACCGTTGGGAATTGCCAGTAGTCGGGCATCAGCCAAGGGTGGGGGTAAGACGACAACCCTTGCCCTCCGACTTCCTCGCGGAACTTGTCGAGCTGCGCATCTTCGAGTCGCCCCTCAAGGTATGAGCGGGCATAAACACCTGGAGCACAGTGTCCTTGGAAATAGATCAGGTCTCCGGCCGAATCCGACGTAGGACCTTGGAAGAAATAGTTGAACCCCACGTCATACAACGTTGCTGACGAGGCAAAAGAGGAGATGTGCCCCCCAAGCTCGCCTTCGCGGCGGTTGGCACGAACTACCATCGCGAGTGCATTCCAGCGAATGAGGCTACGAATCCGCCGCTCCATGAACAGATCGCCTGGCATAAAGGCTTCCTGGCCAACGGGGATCGTATTTCGATAGGGCGTCGTGATGGTGTAAGGCAGTGATACACCGGTCTGCGTCATCCGCGCGGACAAGCGCTGCAATAGAAAATTCGCTCGTCCTGTGCCTTGGTTCTTGAGCACGTGCTCAAGCGCGTCAAGCCAATCCTGGGTTTCACCTGGATCGTCATCGCGGATCAATTCCGGTTTCTGGCTCAAGGCTGTCCTCCTCCTCCTTGTTCCTCAACTGTTAGAGCTTCGTTGTTGAAAGCTCCTCTCACGAAAGGTACCCAGACGTTTAGTGTCAGGGGGAGACGGCCACACTTCGTGTATGGCTCTGCACAGCATCAATTCAATCCAGCTTCAGCCAAGCCGCACCAATCCCACCTGCGCTGTCGCCAAGGTCCGCCTTTAAAATCCGCGTCGCACACTCGTATGAGAACACGTATCGGTGCAGAAGTTCTCGGCTCCTTTACAAAACGACTTCCGCATTGGAAACACCTCCACCGAGGACGATGACTTCAGGATCGATGACATTCACGATCTGAGCGAGGCTGCGCGCCAGCATGGAGCAGTATAATTGCATCGTCTCCTCTGGTGCCTTACCGGCGTTGGCCGCGATCTGCTCGGTCGATTGACTGACTCCGTGTAGCTCAAGGTGGGTTCGGGCCAGACCAGGCCCTGAAAGGAAGGTTTCTACACAATTGGGGCGTCCACAATAACAAGCGCGGTCACGGAGCGACTGCTCCTTCTCGGCCAACCACGTCGGCATGGTTGGATCGGACCGAAAATAGGGGAGTGGCGTGTGTCCCCACTCGCCCGCAAGCCCACTGGCTCCACGCAAGAGCTCTCCGCTTACGACGATGCCGCCGCCTACGCCCGCGCCGAGAATCACGCCAAACACCAACGAGGCACCACGCGCGGCTCCTTGTTGCGATTCCGCAAGCGCGAAGCAGTCCGCATCGTTCGCAATTCCGATCTGAACCTCGAGCTGGGCTTCGATATCGGTCTTTAGCGAACGGCCATTGAGCCACGTAGAGTTGCAGTTCTTCATCACCTTTCGATCGGGAATCCAAACTCCTGGGGTACCCACCCCGATGGAAGGGTGTTTAGCTCCATCCGCCAGCTTTCTAACAAGACCACACACCGTGCTCACGATCGAATCGTAGTCGTCACGAGGCGTCGGAAGGCGCACACGCTGGAGAACGGCACCACGGCGATTAAGCGCAACACCTTCAATCTTGGTGCCACCCAGGTCGATCCCGATACGTGCCACGATCATGCAAGCATCCGGTACAACAATGCCCAGTCGAAGGCGGGTCCCGGATCGGTCTTTCGCCCAGGCGCAATCTCCGCATGACCAACCACTCCATCACGAGTCAGCAGCGGATACCGCGCAAAAAGCCCTTTAAGGACCGGCACCAGCGCGCCGTACTGGGCACTGGTGAAAGGCCGTGTATCCGTACCTTCAAGCTCAATGCCAATTGAGAATCGATTACAGCCGGTTCGACCTCTCCACGAAGAAGCACCAGCGTGCCACGCCTTGTGATCAAAAGGGACAAACTGACAAACCCGTCCACGGCGATCAATGAAGAGGTGGGCACTGACCCTTACCCCCTCGAGTGAAATAAAGGTCGGGTGGAGGTCAGACTTCAGCGTGTTGGTAAACAACGCTTCGATGTGGCCACCACCGAAGGATCCCGGTGGCAACGAAATATTGTGGATGACGACGAGAGCGATGTCCGCCGGATCCTCCCTCGGATCGCAATTTGCGGTTGGCAGTCGCCGAGAGCGTTGTAACCAGTGATCTGAAGAAACATGGCGAACGGGTTGGTGTATCAATCGTCTGTTCCCGGGTACTCGCTAGGCCTACACGCAGCAGTCTCCTGTCCAGCGGTAAGTCATAATCGGCGTCTCACCCTGATCAATTTGTGTCGATATCGGGTTTGTTGAGTTGTACTCATAACAGTATTGCACTGAACGCAGGAACACCATGAATGCAGAAATTCCAGCAGAACTTCTTGAAGCAGCCGTAAGGCAGAACGTGGAAGCGGCTTTGGCCGAAGATATTGGCGCCGGAGATGTTTCTGCTGCACTCATAGAAGCGAACAAAGCCGTGCACGCGCGCGTAATTACTCGCGAGTCAGGTGTCTGGTGTGGTTCCGCGTGGGTCGAAGAAACGTTACGGCGGATCGCCCCCGCCGCAACTTTGGTTTTCTCGATTCAGGACGGAGATCGGTTCTCCGAAGACCAAACTTGTTTCGAGATCCATGGACTGGCTCGGCAACTCCTCACTGCCGAACGAACCATGCTGAACTTCGCACAACTGCTATCTGGCACGGCAACACTGACAAGAAAATACGTTGATCTAATCGCCCATACCCGCGCGCGTCTACTCGACACACGCAAGACGATTCCAGGTCTTCGAGTCGCTCAAAAATATGCCGTCCGTTGTGGTGGCGGCGTAAACCATCGACTTGGACTGTTTGACGCTTTTCTCCTCAAAGAGAATCACATCGCCGCAGCGGGGAGCATTTCCCAAGCGGTGCAACACGCTCGTGCCTCGCGGCCTGGTTTACGTCTCGAGGTCGAAGTGGAGACGCTGACGCAACTCGAAGAAGCCATCGCTGCACGTGCAGACATCGTGATGCTCGACAACTTTGGTGTAACTCAGACCCGCGATGCTGTGGGTCTCGCCCAGGGGCGTATTGTGCTGGAGAGCTCCGGTGGTATCAGTGTGACTTCGATCACCGCCTATGCCGAAACAGGTGTGGATTATATTTCTGTAGGCAATCTCACCAAGCAGGTGGAGCCGCTCGACCTTTCCATGCGTTTTGTTTGAATAGATTTGTTTGACTGACTATGAGCCGATACCAGGCCTTTCTGATTCATCTGGGCATTTCGCTGGTGATCTTCGTGATCCTGGCAGCCATCATTTTCTACTGGTGGTACCTAGGGATTTTTTTTGAGACCGACGGTGGCTGGCAAGGTATCCGGATTATTGCTTTGGTGGACCTGGTCCTGGGCCCTTGTCTCACTCTGGTGGTGTTCAAAGCTGGAAAACCCGGCCTCAAGTTCGATTTAACTGCTATCGGTCTTTTTCAAGCTATTTGCTTGGCAGGTGGAACGTGGGTGGTGCACAGCGAGCGCCCCATCGCGATGGTGATGGTGGACGACATCTTCTATCGCATGAGCGGAGACGACTATCGCGACGCCAGAATCGAGCCACCAAACCTGCAGCAGTTTGAAGGGCGAGGTCCCAAGTGGGTGACGGTGCAGTTGCCGAAAGACTTCACTGAACTTGGTGACATACGCTCACGCTCTATTGTCGCCGACACCCCCCTTCGAATACTGCATGACCGCTACATTCCATTTGAAGTTGCCCACCTGGATGTCGAGCGGAGTACGCCGGAAGCAGACTTGGTAAAGCTCGACATTCAAACTGGCGAAATACCTCAGTGGCTTGAGAGGCATGGGGGATCACTTGAGGACTACTCGTTCTACCCGTTAGGCACACGCTACGAATTCGTGCACCTGGGCATCGACAAAAAAAGCGGGAAGATCGTCGGAATGCTACCTACGCCCATCCCCGAATAGTCTTCAGCCGCTTCGGAGGATCAGAAGAACCACTTTTTTTCTGTGAGTGGCGCGACGGCTTCCACCTCTTGCAACGTCGATATCCACTTCGCTCGCCTCTCACCAGACGTTGCGTTCGCTGATAGAAACCGTGAATAGGCAATCGCTGCTTCTCTGTTTTCTCTTGAAAGCCAAGACATTCGATCACTGAGCAACTTCTCAAGAAACTCGACTTGATGCCGCACTGCATCGGGGTGGGAAGAAAGGGTCAGAAGAACGGCATCGATCGCCGGCACAAAGATCGGATCGAGTGAGAGCATGCGAGCGAGTAAGGCGTCCGGTTGCTCGTCTTCTCTCAACGATGGTTGAATACCCGGTGTGGCAACGACAAATTCTCGAAACTGCCACCAGGCATGCGTGTTCCACGCATCGGCCCGCAAAGCTTGGCGCCAAGCATCTAATACTCGACTTTCCGCACCTTGGCTTGCGGCCTCAGCGAAGCGCATCGTCGACAAAACCGCTGCTACAACATGAGGAGTACCCCGGTCTGGATTGAGCTCCTTTATTTGCCAAGCGAAGTTCAACTGGCGTTCGTGCGATTGAGTCAGTTCCTCCGTCCAAGTTGTCCCGGTTTGCCCTTTAAATACGGCAGCGGAAGCGACATCGAGCCAGAGATAACCAAGCGCAACCACTGCGACCAAAGCAGACGGTACCAGCAGCAACCGAGGAACTTTCTTATCACCCGTACCACCATCTCGCTCCAAGCCGGTGACAACCAATGCTGCAAGAAACCCAGCGAGCAAACTGAGCACGGCGGTGTAAAACACAAAATTCACCACAACGTGGGCTAACAAGCCACCTAGAGCCAGCGCATACCCGAGACGGACTTGCGGTACCTCATTACGCCTGACTTCGCGCCAACTTTTCATCAGCGTTTTCGGAACCAATATCACCAACAGCACAAGTGGCAAAAACAGAAGCGGTCCGGTCTCAACAAGAAGCTGCACGTAGTCGTTGTGCACGAACAGACCGGCGGTGTCTGGGTCTCCGGAACCACGTATCTGACGGTACAACAGCGGGAACACCAGCAGTCCAAGTCCGGCGAGGGGATTGTCCAATCGCATTGACAAGGCAGATTCGATCAATGCCCAACGAACTGATACACCACCCTCGATCGATTCGGCACTTGCTAGAGTGGCATCGGATCTGTCCAAGAAGACGTTGAAGAGAAGAACTCCAATAAAGGTGGCTACGAAAACTCGAAGCGCAACGCCGCGTCGTTCCGGCAACAAGCCATAGACAAAGACCAAAACCGACACCCCCGCGATCACGATCCACAGACCTGCCCTCGATCCGGTAGCAGCAATGAGCATCACCACGATCATCACGAGAAACAGGATGAGCCAGTGAACCGGGGATCGAAGGCCAAGTCGTCGTGACGAAAGTAGAAAGTCAGTCAACGGCAGCACGATGACGTAGAGAAGCGATGAGTAGTTGTTGTAGTCCGTCAGCGGCAACCCAGGACGCTCGTCGTGCGCCACAAGATTCCATGCAAAAAACGCAGCGATCCCTGAGACGACAACAGTCAATGAACACCAAACCGTCTGCATTTTTTGGCCGAGAGACCTGCCAAGCACATACGCCGCGACAACGAGTGCGATGATCCAACTGACCGGAAAACTCGACTCGGGCGACAAACTCTGAAGCTGAGCAATGAGCAACACGCCCGTTGTCAGCAAGACAAGCAGCGCTTCCGAGGAACTTAATGGCGTGAGGTGCATCGTGGCGAGCGCCAAACCTACGATAACCGTGACACCAACCGCGAGAAACAAAAGGTTAGTTTCGACCCCGCAGAAGAGAAGTAGTGCTGAAAACGCTACGCACACTGCGGTGCAGGTCAGGGTTGTCAAGATGCGAGAAGATGTAACGAACGAAGCGGTTACGAGGATCGGACCCACCTCTTCGTTGGAAGTTTCAGTGCAGCTGGGAAAAGATGGTGCCGGAACGCGGAATCGAACCGCG
>SYFY01000088.1 GCA_005799745.1 Gammaproteobacteria bacterium | reverse complement strand
GATCAACAGGATCAGGTTGCCGAGGAATTCGAAGGGGGTCATGTTCTTCGTGTTCTCGCCGTGAGCGAGCATGGACACCAGATCGTGCCCCGGGTTCTTCTTGCGCGCTTCCCAGAGTTGCGTGAAGTACTGCAGACACTCGAGCAGTTCCGTACGACGTTGTTCTTCCGTATCGATGAGTACCGTGCCTGTGACCGCGTTGGAGACATCAGACCAGCGCGTGAGCTTGCGGAGCTCTTCAAAAGGGAAATCAAACAACGTGGCCAACATCTGTGTCGTCAGCTCGATGGACACCAGGTCGACCCAGTTAAACGTTTCACCGACGGGCAAGGATTCGAGAATGTCGCCAACGCGTGAACGGATCAGATCTTCCATGCGCTTGAGGCTCATGGGCGCGACGATGGGCGCCACGGTCATGCGCTGTACATCGTGTTTCGGCTGATCCATGGCAATGAACATCTGAATGTTCAATGCACCTTCTGGTAGCGGGGTACCGACCGGAAACCCAAGCGTTATGCCGTTAGCAGAGGAGAACTGTTGGTGGTTCGAATCCACCGCCTTGATCTCCGCATAACGCGTCAATGACCAATATCGGCCAGCGATCTCGGTGTGATTAAAGTGCACCGGGTCTTCTTTGCGCAGGCGCTCGAAGTAACCCCACATCTTGTTCTCTGCAAAAAGCCGGGGATTGATGGGGTTAATGTCTGCGAGTGATATTGAATATGGATCAGGAATGGGATTGACCATGTCGATCCCGGACATACCGGGGCGCTTCAAGGCGTCTTCATTCAACTTCTTG
The DNA here is from genome assembly GCA_005799745.1 of Gammaproteobacteria bacterium. Classification (GTDB taxonomy): domain Bacteria; phylum Pseudomonadota; class Gammaproteobacteria; order Pseudomonadales; family Azotimanducaceae; genus SYFY01. The sequence goes on along the minus strand of SYFY01000088.1, from coordinate 3,014 downwards.
GGGGTGGCGGCGGCTTCGCTCATGGGTCTTACCTGTTCCAACTGACACGGATGTTAATACCGAAGGGTAGAGAACCCGCAGGATTTGGGCAATGGCGGATGTCACAAGGTTTTCATGTCTACCACCTCGAAACCGGAAACCATCTGCCCGGTACAGCGCTAATTGGCCGTGTTGAGTTGTCCGCCTGTAAGAACCACGTTATAAGGCCCTGGATAGCGGAGGGGAGACGTCAGGTGAGTGACGAAGTACGTGAAGAGCTGATACTCGAGATACCCGAACAAAGAGACCTGCCTCTGGCAGCGCAACGCCAACCGCAGACGGAGAGGCACCCGTGGCCCGCCGGCACCCGCATCGTCTCCGCCGATAGCCACATGATCGAAGGCGACTACTGGTACGACGGTTTCCCGAGCCACAAGAAAGACGAAGCACCGCGAATGCAGTTTGTGGATGGTTATTTCGACATGACCATCGGCGAAAAACACATGACGCCGCCTGACATCGCAAGGCACCTTTGCAACGCCATGGAGTGCAATCCCGGCTTGAGCCAGGTGCCGGCACGACTCAAAGATCTGGATATCGAGGGCGTTGAAAAGGAGCTCATCTTCCCGCAGCGACTCTTCGGCCTCTTCATGTTTGGTGAGATGCAGAACCGCGAGGAAGTTTTTGCGCTCTACAACGAAGGCATCGCGCGGCGCTGTGCTGAAGCACCGGAGCGGCTCTTCCCCATCATGGTGCCGAACTACTGGGACATGGAGGCGACCGAAGTTTCCGTGAAGCGCTGTGTTGAACTCGGCGCGCGTGGACTCATGGTTCCGCTCAAACCCGGTCGTGGCAAAGACGGCAAACACATCAACTACAACGACGCGAAGATGGATCCGATGTACGCCGCGATCGCCGAGGGTGGTGTCCCGCTGGTCTTCCACATCGGTGAAGCGATCCCTTCAGCGATGCCGGGTGCCGCTGGAATTTCCGTCCTCACACAAATGCAGGGGTTTCGTTTGCAGTGGTCGTCGCTCACCTTTGGGGGTGTGTTCGACCGTTTCCCGAAACTCAAGGCAGTCTTCGTCGAAGGTGGATTATCGTGGGTGGCGAGCATGTTGCACGACGCCGACATGGCCTATACCCATTTCCCCACGGCGATGAATCCCAAACTCAAACACGCACCAAGCTGGTACTGGCGCAATCACTGTTATGCGACGTTTATGACGGACCCGGTGGGCTTGTCATTGCTTGATCGAATCGGCGTCGAGACGTGCCTCTGGTCATCTGACTATCCGCATCAAGAAAGCACATTCGGTTATACGCGCAGTTCCATCCAGGCGGTCTTCGATGCCACGAACATCGAAAACGCCCAGATGATTCTCGGTAAAACTGCGCTGAAGCTGTTCAGAATGGAGTGAGGCTCAGCTCAAGCTCCGGGCAACTCATCCGCAGATCACGGTGCGTAGCTGATGGCGAATCGCAAACCTGCGACTACCGCATCATCCAGCGCCGGATCACCACTCGGGTTAACGATGTACTGCACGTTCGGTTGCAGCGTCAGCCATTCAGCGACGGGCAGTTCATAAGACCACTCAATCGCGGTTTCCGCCTGTTCAACACCGTTGGTCTCGCGCCATTCTTCACCAAAGCGCCCATGCGCGAAGGCGATGCCCATACGATCTTCAGGGCGTGCATCCAGGAAACCTGACATGACGAGACCTGCACCGAGATACTGATCAAAGGCATTAATACTGCTATCGGCGATGCCCACGCGCGCGAAGCCGGAAATCGCAAAACGATTCCACTCGGCGAGTTCGCGTTCACCGAGGATATAAAAGCCCTGATTGCCGCGCTCGAGATCACCATCGATGTTCTCGAAACGATCGGCGAACTGCCACGCGCCGGCAGCAACTTTGTAGTAATGGCCTTTGCGTGTTTCGCTCACTCGGCCTACTTCCGATACCACGAGCGCTCCGTCGTGGCGTGAAACACGGAAGTCGGTGTCACTGTCATCACTCGGGTCACCAGGAACGCCGTCGAGAACCGCAACCTGTACATAGTTGTCTTCAAAACCTTTGCGGGCGCGGATCGCGAAACCGGTGACAGGGAAAATCGAGGGACCCATCTCGCCAGCTTGCGAAAAGTCCGAGCCGATTCCGAAACTCGCGTGCGCGAACATTGCTGCTGTTTCGATGGAATCAAACTCGGAGTTGAGGTCGTATGGACCACCCCGCAGGTTCACACCGAAGACATCACCTTCAACCCATGCTTCATACATGCGAGCGGCGCGTGGTGCGGCAATGTTGCTGACGCCTTGAGCATCTCCACTCAACGCACCCGGATCGTCACCATGGTTTCCCAGAAGGTAAATATAGGCGCGCATGCTGTCGCCTTCACCCCAAGTGAATTCCATGTCGACATCGAGGTTGCCAAGGTAGGCCGTGCCACGATCCACGCCACCATCAGCGACGTGAAGGGTTTCACCGGTATAGGTCGCGCTGATCGATGGCGCACCGGCATAGACAGAGGAAGACAGTGCCGCAAGTGCCAGCACACCTAAAACCAATCCTCTAATTTTCATGATGAGATCCAACTACTGCTGATATGTTGAATGGAGAAAGTGTCTTTCTTTGGGCGTTCTCTAGGTTCTGAAGAACTCCACGACTTGATGCAAGGCGAGGGACTGCTTGTTCAGCGCCTCACTTGTTGCAGCAACTTCTTCTACCAACGCGGCATTTCGCTGCGTGGCGTTTTCGATGTCCGACAAGGCGCGACTCGCCTGCTCGATGCCGGCGTACTGCGCCTCGGCTTCGGCTGCGATTCCGCCTATCATGGATGACACTGCGATAATCGATTGCGCGATCTTCTCGAAGGTTGTTCCCGTGGTGCGCACCAGGGTAGACCCCTCTTCCGATCTGCTTACACTCAGTTCGATCAGATCCTTGATCTGACGGGCTGCGTCTGCGGAACGCTGGGCGAGGTTTCGTACTTCACCGACAACCACCGCGAAACCTAGCCCTTGTTCGACGGCG